>NZ_CP061178.1:0-300000 GCF_017355405.1 Roseomonas haemaphysalidis | reverse complement strand
CTCATGCCCTCGTCCACCTATCCGCTGCGCCGGGAGCTGCGAGTGCTGTGCTACCAGGCCATCATCGACTGAGTGGCGGCGTGGTCGCGGCCGGCACGGGCTGGGCGCTGGACGCCGCCTGGGCCAGGCGGCGGCGGCGCGGCAGGGGCCAGAACCGGCGCAGGCCACGGCGGCGCTTGGGGGCGTTCGGGTCCTCGTCGGTGCGGCGGGTTTCCGGCATCACGAAGGTCGCCAGCACGAAGGCCAGCATGCCGGCCACCGCCAGAGCGGCGAAAGCGAAGCCCGGGCTGATCCAGGAGGCCAGCGCGCCGGCCAGGGTGGTGCTGATCGTGCCACCTATGCCCATGGACAGGCCGAACAGCGCCATGCACAGGTTGAAACGGTTGCTGCCGCGCGTCAGGTCCGCCGCCAGCAGCGGCACCATGATGCCGAGCGCGGCGGCGCTGACGCCATCCAGCGCCTGCACCGCGATCAACCCGGCCGGATGCTCCACCACCATGAGCAGCAACCCGCGCACCGGCAGGGCGCCAAGGCCCATCATCAGCACGACGCGCCGCCCGCGGCTTTGCGCCAGCCGCCCGACCCAGGGCGAGATGGCGGCCATCACCAGCTGAGGCACCACGATGCAGGCAGCAATGATCAGGTTGGCGCCGGCGCCGGTGGAACGGGTCAGACCCGTGCCGGCCAGCGGCAGCATGGCGGCATTGCCCAGCGTGAACAGCAGGCAGCAGGCGCCGAAGATCAGGACACCCTTGTTGGTGAGCAAAGCCTTGAATTCGCTTGCCGGGGTACGCGGCTTGCGTTCGCGCATGCGTTCCGGCTTCATGGTCGCGCCGCGGATGGCGGCGAGTGCCACCAAGCTCGGGATCACCAGGATGGCGGTCAGCCAGAACACCGCGCCTGCGTAGAAGTAGCTGCCCACCGCGCCCATCAGTGCCGCCGCGATGCCGCTGCCCAGCGAGGCATAGCGCGCGTTGCGCCCCAGCCGCTCGCCCAGGCCGGACCGGCCGACCAGCGCCAGGCTGATGGCGGCGATGGCCGGCGTCAGCACGCAGGACGCGATGCCATGCAGCACCTGCGAGCCGACCACGGGCACCAGGGTGGGCGTGACGACCATCAGCAGGGCACTGCCGGCGATGGCGGCCAGCGCCACCAGCGCCGCCAGCTTTTTACGGGGCGTCGCGTCCACGAGCATGCCGGCGGGCACCTGGCTCAGCATCATGGTGGCGGTGCCGATGCTGAGAACCAGGCCGATCTGCACCTCGGTCCATGCCTGGGTGGTCAGAAACACGACGACGAAGGCGCCGAAGCCGGTTTGTACGTTGGCTGTGAAGAAGTTCAGCCAATCCAGCGCGCTTTCGCTGCGTTTGGTCGCCATGCTGCCGCCTCTGGTTACTGGACGGGCTTCTGACCCTCCGCCGCCGCCGCGTCCAGGGCCGGTGGAACAGCCAGGGTCGCCGCCTCGCCGTCCTTAAAGTCCGGAAGGTCACGAAGTTGCTCATGGCTGAGGCTCAGCCGGATACCATCCGCGTTGAAGCTCAGCGTCCGCCATGCAACCGCGATGCGTTGCTTGCCGACGCCCAGAAACCCGCCGTAGTCCACCACCCCGGCGCGGGGCGTGCCATGGGCATCCATCAGGATGTTGACCAGCTGCCCGACCACCGTGCCGGAAGGCTCCTTGATGTCGCGGCCCAGCACGGCGAAGGCCGCGTCCGCCGCCAGTGGCTCCCGCCCGGCCAGGGGCAGGGTGGGCTTCGCCTCGGCCGGGGCATTGGCCGGCGCGGCGGCTGGCGGGGGCGCCTGCGCCCAGGCCAGCGACGGCAGCAGCAGCAGCGCCATCGCTATGTGGGAAAGCGTCGGGGTCGGGATCGGACGGGGCATGGCCGATACCTGCGCTCATGCGCCGGCCCCTGCAAGCCCCGCGTCGCATGCTCAGGCCGCCGGGCGGCGCAGGGCCCCTTCCAGCAGCTCCAGCTGCCGGGCGATGCGCGACAGCGGATCGACCATCCCGGCTGCCGCGGGGGGCGCCGGGCGCGGGTCCAGCGCGCCGCCGCCGCTGGCCAGCCGCGCCAGGGAGGTGGCAATCCAGTCGCGCCATGCCAGCCCTTCTGTGGCGTCCAGCCCGGCGCGGGCCGGGTCATGCCGCAGGGCGGACAGCCGGCCCGCGATGCGGCGCAGCGTGGCATCCACCAGCGTGGCGGTGCCAAGCTCGGCCCGGCGCCGGCCGCGCGGCTCCTGCAAGGCGCGGGAGATAGAGGCCTCCAGGTTGTTGGTGGCCATGCCGGCGGCACGACGGGCGGCCTCGGCCGTATCCGCCCCGCGCTCGCCCACCAGCTCTGACAGCACGGCGCGGGCATAGGCGGCATGGGCGGCAATGGCGGCGCGCTGCTCGCCGCCCAGCCGGCGCGGTTCCCAGCTCGGCCACAGCAGCAGCCAGCCCAGGATGGCGATCAGCCCGCCGGCGGTGGTGAAGGCCGCGCGCAGCCCCGCCACGGCCCAGGAGCTGTGGCCGGGGTGCACCAGCTCCATCAGGATCACCACGATGGGCGTGATGCCGGCGATCCAGAAGGCGAAGCTGACCTGCCGCGCGGTGAAGGTGATCATGCACAACGGAAACAGCATGGCGGCCAGCACCAGCGGCGACTGCGCGAAATAGGCCAGTACTGCGCCGACCACGCCGCCCAGCACGGTGCCGCCGATGCGCTCCAGCGCCCGCTGCCAGGTGGCGGCATAGAAGGGCTGCAGCGTGACCACCACCGTGATGGGCAGCCAGTGGGCGAACTCGTCGCTGAACGGCGCGGTGGCCAGCAGGGCCGGGGCGCCGATCACCGCGACCCGCAGGGCATGCCGCAGCGTGGCCGAGGACCAGGACAGGTTGGCCCGCACCGGCCCCAGCACCCGCGCCGCCCAGGGCTCCGCCTGGGTGGAACCGACGCCGCCGCCGGGCAGAAAGCCTTCGGGCGTGCTGAGCCGCGCGGCGATGCGCAGCCGCTCGGCCATCGCGTCGGCCAGCGGCGCCAGGACGGGGTCGGCGCCGGCGGCGGCCTGCAGCCGCGCCGTGGCGCGTTCCAGCACGGCGGCGCGCACCGGCGTGTCATGCTCGATGGCATGGGCCAGCACCACCAGCATCGGGCGCAGCACCCGCAGAAGCGGCTCGGCTGCCCCCAGGCGGGCCGGGTCGGTGGTGACTTCCAGCTGGTCGGACAGCGCGATCAGGTGGCCGAACAGCTGGTCGCAGGCTTCCAGGCGAAGCAGCGCCTGGGCGCCGCGCAGCGACAGGCGGCCCCGCATGCCCACCAGGTCCATGACGATCACCCGCGCGTGCTCGATCTCCTCGCGCACGGCGCGGCGGTGGGCGCGGCCATGCGCGTCCCATCCCTCTGTCCCGGCCTCGCCGGCCAGCAGCAGCGTGCGCTGGTCGGCGGCCAGCTCGGCCAGGCGGCGCCACGCCCCCGCCACGGCGGCCCGCGCCGGGCGGTAGGGATGCACGCGCCAGATCAACATGGTCAGCAGCGTCGCCCACAGCCCGCCGGCGGCGAACATGGTGCCGATCTCCAGCGCCTGCCGGGGATCCAGCGGCTTTGTGAGGGACAGGATCACGACGATGGACAGCACGTTGCCCACCGCCGTGGCGCCCGTGCCCCAGACCCGCGCGAAGCTGAAGCCGAACAGCCCGAGGCAGGCCAGAGGTATGGCGATGGCAAGCCCCTCGGCCCGCAACAGGCCGAAGCCCATCCAGGTCAGGGCACCGATGCCGCTGAAGGCCAGCAGCGCCGGCACGCGAAAGCGGATGGGCCCGCCGGCATCGCACAGGCAGGTGAAGAATGCCGCCAGCGCCATGTAGACCAGCGGCGGCCAGGCCAGGAACTCGTTGAGCAGGATGACCAGCGCGCAGGCCAGCGCGGCGCGGATGCCTTCGGCCAGCTCCAGCGCGCGAAGATCCAGGCCCAGGGGCAGCCGGGCGAGGTCGGCGCCAGGGTTGCGCGGGGTGCCGTGGCGCCGCCAGCGGCGCCGCGGGGGGCTGTCAGTGGGCGCCATGTCCGCTCCGATCGGGCGCCGGGCTCTTAGGCCGCGCGGCGCCCGAAGGCCAGACGTGGGCGCCGGTCAGGTGGCGATGCTGGCGACGGAGCCGCCGTCCACCCGGATGCTGGCGCCGTTGACGAAGGACGCCTGGGCGGAGCACAGGAACAGGATGGCGGCCGCCACCTCCTCGGCCTCGCCGCGCCGCTTCAGCTCCAGGGTAGGGCGTTCCTCCTTCAGAAAGCTCTCGATCGCCTCCTGCTTGTCCGTGCCGCGCTCGGCGGCGCGCTTGTCCATCATGGCGTCCGTCATCGGCGTGGCGATGAAAGCGGGGGCGACCGTGTTGGTGAGGATGCCGTCCTTGGCATAGGCCTTGGACAGGCCCTTGGCGAGGTTCAGGATGCCGGCCTTGCTGGCGCAATAGGGCAGCTCGTCCGCATAAGGCTGCACGGCGTCCTCGGACGCCACCAGCACGATGCGGCCCCACCCCTTGGCCCGCATGCCGGGCAGGGCGGCACGCGCCATCCGGACCGCCGACATCAGGTTGGTGTTCAGCGCCTCCATCCAGTCGTCGTCCGTGGCTTCCAGAAAGTCGCCCTGCTTGCCGGTGATGCCGGCACAGTTGACCAGGATGTCCGGCGTGCCGAAGGCCGACGTGGCCTGGCGCACCACGGCCTCGGCCGCCGCCGCGTCCGTCAGCCCGGCGGGCGCGCCGTCCACCTGCCCCAGGGGACGGAGTTGCCGGAGCGCCGCTTCCAACCTGTCCGGATACTGGTCCGTGATGAAGACCTTGGCGCCTTCCCGCAACAACAGCGTGGCGGTCTGAAAGCCCATGCCGGAATCGGCACCGGTCACCAGGGCGACGCGGCCCTCCAGTCCGTAATTCATGCGATCCATCCTGCGAAGCGACGCCAAGCAGAATGCCTTCGCGGCCCGATGGTTACAGGCTGTGCTGCCCCGGCAGGCCGGGCACGGTGCGTTCCAGCACCCGCATCACCTCGCCCAGGAATTGCCGGGTGGTCTGCGACAACGGCCGGCGCGCCGACCAGAAGGCATGCGCCACGGAGGGGATGGCGGGCAGGAAGGGCCGCACCGTCAGGCCGCGCGCGGCTTCCCCCAGGTGCTGGCCCGCAGCGTCGCGCGTCGGCGAGAAGGGGTCCACCACGGCGGCGCCGAGGCCGGAGGCCGCCAGCACGCAGGCGGTGTCGCAGTAGCGCACCTCGGCCCGGAAGGCGAAGGGCTGGCGGGCGGCGAGAAAGGCATCCCGCACCGCGATGCCCATGCGCGTGCCATCTTCCAGAGCGATGAAGGGATGCGCGGCGAGGTCCTGCGGCGTGACCACCGGCAGGGCCGCCAGCGGGTGGTCCGGCCGCAGCACGCAGACCATGCGGCCGGCATACAGCGGGCGTGCCTCCAGCCCCTGGTGATGGCCCAGCCCGAGCCCGAAGCCGAGGTCGGTGGTGCCGCCCTCCACGCTGCGCACCACCTCGTCCAGGTTGCGGACGTCGAAGAAGATGCGCAACCGCGGGTGGCGCCGGAGAAAGGCCTCCAGCGCCGCGGGGATGGCCGCGTGGCCCAGCGGCGGGGTGCTGAGGATGCGCAGGCGGGTGATCTTGTCGTCCCGCAGGTCCTGCAGCTTCAGCTCCAGGGCGGCGTGGATGGCGAACAGCGGCTCGGCATCCTCTTGCAGCACGCGGGCGGCCTCCGTCGGGAACAGGCGGTTGTTGACCCGCTCGAACAAGGCGAAGCCGAGCTGGGCCTCCATGTGGCGGATGGCGCTGCTGACCGCGGGCTGTGACATGTTGAGGGCGAGGGCCGCGGCGGTGGTGGTTTCCCCGCGGATCACGGCGCGCAGGATTTCGAGCTGTCGGAGGGTCATGATTCAGGCAGGGTATAACCTGAATGATTGGTTGTGCCGCATTTCAAATGGTTCAGCCGCTTGAACTGCCCTGAGATTGTGCGACGGTGGGCGCAACAGCCATAAGACCAGGATCACGCGCATGCCCCGCAAACTCCGGATCGCCGCCGCCCAGATGGGCCCCACACAGAAGGCCGAGCCCCGCGCCACCACCCTTGGCCGCATGGTGTCCCTCCTGGAACAGGCGGCGGCGCAGGGGGCGCAGCTGGTGGTGTTCCCGGAACTCGCCTTCACCACCTTCTTCCCCCGCTGGCTGCTGAGCGGCGAGGAGCTGGAAAGCTACTACGAGACGGCCATGCCCAACCCCCAGGTGCAGCCGCTGTTCGACCGGGCGCGGGAGCTCGGCATCGGCTTCTATGTGGGCTACGCGGAGAAGACGCCGGAAGGCCTGCACTACAACAGCGCCATCACGGTCGGGCCGGACGGCGCCACCCTGGGCAAGTACCGCAAGGTGCACCTGCCCGGCAGCGTGGAGCCGCGCGAGGGGTCGCGCTTCCAGCAGCTGGAAAAGCGCTACTTCGAGTACGGCGACCTGGGTTTCCCGGCTTTTCGCGGCGCCGAGGCTTGGCACCGCCCCGTCATGGGCATGCTGATCTGCAACGACCGCCGCTGGCCCGAGGCCTGGCGGGTCTACGGCCTGCAGGACGTGGAGCTGATGGTGATGGGCTACAACTCCGCCGCCTACGACCCCAACGGCGGCAGCACGGAGGACGCCAAGCTGCGCACCTTCCATTCCACCATGGCGGCGCAGTCCAACGCCTACATGAATGCCACCTGGGCGGTCAGTGTCGCCAAGGCCGGCGACGAGGATGGCTCCGGCCTTATCGGCGGTTCCTGCATCGTCAGCCCCGATGGGGTGGTGGTGGCCCAGGCGCAGACGCTGGCCGACGAGATCGTTTGCGCCGAGATCGACCTCGACGCCGTGCGCCAGGGCAAGGACAAGATGTTCCACTTCGCCAGCCACCGCCGGCCGGAACACTACCGTCGCATCGTCGACCAAGTCGGCGCGCAGGCGCCGGCATGAGCGCACTGCCGGATATTTCGGGCTTCCGGCATGTGCCGTCGCGCCATTGGGGGCGCTGGCTGGCCGTGGCCGTCATCCTGGTGCTGCTGGTGCTGCTGGTCCGGGCCTTCGCGCAGGGGCAGATCGAGTGGGACTACGTCGGCCGGTTTCTGACCGCGCCGGCCATCCTGCAGGGGCTGGTCAACACCATCTGGATGTCGATCGCCGCCATGGCGCTGGGCATCGCGCTCGGCGTCGGCACCGCCATCATGCGGATGTCGCCCAACCCGGTGCTGCAGGGCGTGGCCATGGGCTACACCTGGCTGTTCCGCGGCACGCCGGTGATCCTGCAGCTGCTGCTGTGGTTCAACCTGGCGCTGGTCTTCCCGCGCCTCGGCTTCGGCGACTGGTCGTTCCGCACGGTCGATGTCGTGACGCCGGCGCTGGCAGCACTCCTTGGCCTCGGCATCAACCAGGGGGCCTATACCTCGGAGGTCGTGCGCGGCGGCATGCTGTCGGTCGATACCGGGCAATACGAGGCCGCCAAGGCGATCGGCATGACGCGGCTGCGCGCGCTGCGCCGCATCGTGTTTCCGCAGGCGATGCGCGTGATCATCCCACCGCTGGGCAATGAATTTATCGGCATGGTGAAGCTGACCTCGCTGGCCAGCGTCATCCAGTTCGCCGAGATCCTGCACAACGCGCAGAACATCTACTACGCCAACTCACGGGTGATCGAACTGCTGATCGTGGCCGGCATCTGGTACCTGGTCGTCGTGTCCGTGCTGACGCCGGCGCAGATGCTGCTGGAACGCCGCTTCTCGCGCGGCGCGGGAGGCGGCCGATGAGCCCGCTGGTTTCCATCGTCAATGTCGAGAAGCACTTCGGCAGCTTCCACGCGCTGAAGGGCGTGTCGCTGGACGTCAAGGCGGGCGAGGTGCTGTGCATCATCGGCGCCTCCGGCTCCGGCAAGACCACGCTGCTGCGCTGCGTCAACCAGTTGGTGGAGCCGGATGCCGGCGCCATCTGGATCGATGGCGAGCTGACCGGCTTCCGCATCCAGGGCCAGAGCCTGCACAAGCTGCCGGAAGCCGAGATCGCCCGGCAGCGGCTGGCGACCGGCATGGTGTTCCAGCGCTTCAACCTGTTTCCGCACATGACGGCGCTGGAAAACATCATGGAGGGCCCGGTGCAGGTGCAGCGCCGCCCGAAGCGCGAGGTGGAGGCCGAGGCCCGCGCGCTGCTGGCCCGCGTCGGGCTGGAGGCGAAGGCCGATTCCTACCCGGCCAACCTCTCGGGCGGCCAGCAGCAGCGCGTGGCCATCGCGCGCGCGCTGTGCATGCGCCCCAAGCTGATGCTGTTCGACGAGCCGACCAGCGCGCTGGACCCCGAGCTGGTGGGCGACGTGCTGGCCGCGATGAAGGAGCTTGCCCGTTCCGGCATGACGATGATCGTGGTCACGCATGAGCTGGGCTTCGCCCGCGAGGTGGCCGACCGCGTGGTCTTCATGGACCATGGCGCGATCGTCGAATCGGGTCCCGCCGATGCCGTCCTGGGCAACCCGCGCGAGGCGCGGACCCAGGCCTTCCTGTCCGCCGTCCTGTCCTGAAAGCCGCCGCCATGAACAAGACCCTCGCCCTCGCCGCCGCGCTGCTGGCGACCACGACCATCGCCCAGGCGGCCGAGCTGCCTTCGCGCATCGCCTCGCGCGGGACGCTGATCGCCGCCATCGTGCCGAACTACCCGCCGCTGGAGATGCGCGACCCCGCGACCAACGAGCTGACCGGCTTCGACGTCGAGATGGGCAACGCCCTGGCCGCCAAGCTTGGCGTGCGCATGCAGTGGCAGGAAACCAGCTTCGACCAGATGCTGGCTTCCGTCCGCACCGGGCGCGTGGACATCATCCTGTCCGGCATGAGCGACTTGAAGCCGCGGCAGGAAACCGCGACCTTTATCGACTACCTGCGCAGCGGCTCGCAGTTCTTCACCCAGGCGAGCCGCGCCGGAGAGTTCGCCACGCCGGAGGCGCTGTGCGGCAAGCGGGTCGGCGCCAGCCGCCGCACCGCGCTGCCGAATGACATCAAGACCTTCAGCGATGCCGAATGTGTCGCCAAGGGCCGCCCGGCCATCGACTACGTCCCCACCGAGGGCTCGGCCGACGCGCGCACCCAGCTGCGCCAGGGTCGCATCGATGCCGCCATGCAGGGTGGCGAGACGCTGCCCTACATCATGGGCCTGGAACCCAACACCTACGCCCCGGTGGGCGAGCCGGTGCGCTACACGCTGATGGGCATCGCGGTGGGCAAGGAAGAGGCGCAGCTGCAGCAGGCGCTGGCCGATGGCGTGCGCGCGCTGGTGGCCGACGGCACCTACGCCAAGCTGCTGGCCAAGTGGCAGCTCACCCCCTCCGCCATCCCGGAAGTGCAGATCAATGGCGGCAACTGATGGGCTGAAGGCGGGGCTTGACGCCCTGCCGCTCCTGCCGGCCAACCGGGCGCCGCTGGCGCCCGAATACCCCTGGCCCGACGGCAACCAGGCCGCGATGTTCCTGTCCTTCGACGTGGACGCCGAAAGCGCCTGGACCGCCAAGGACCCCGCCCGCTACGGCGAGCTGGTGACCATGTCCTTCGGCGGCTACGAGGCGCGCGTCGGCACGCCGAAGCTGCTGGAGATGCTGCGGCAGCAGGCGCTGAAGGCCACCTTCTTCATCACCGGCTGGTCGGTCGAGGCGCATCCGGCGATGTGCGAGGCAATCCTGCGCGATGGCCACGAGATCGGCCACCACGGCTTCCACCACCTGATGCCCCAGCCCGGCGACCCGATGCTGGTGGAGGAGGTGGACCGTGGGCTGGACACGCTGAAGCGCCGCCTTGGCGTGGTGCCCAAGGGCTATCGCGCACCCTCCGGCGAGTTCTGCGAGGAGCTGCGCGTGCTGCTGAAGGCGCGCGGGCTGGTCTACACTTCCTCCTTCCGCGACGACGTGCGACCCTATCGCCACCTGCTGGCAGATGGCACGCCGGGGCTGGTGGAGCTGCCGGTGACGGCCAGCTACGACGACTGGCTGCTCGGCCTGTCGCAGCGCTACAGCCGCCACACGCTGCTGACGCGCGAGCAGGTGCTGTCGCTCTGGACCGACGAGCTGGCGGAGCTGCGCGACTGGGGCGCCATGGCCACCACCGTGCTGCACCCGCAATGCAGCGGCCGGCCGATGCGCCTGCGCCTCCTGCGCGAGTTCCTGGAGCACGCGCGGACTTATGGCGACGTCTGGATCACCACGGGCGAGCAGATCGCGGCGCATTTCGCCGCCTGCGAGGCCGGCGGCTAACCCACGAACAGCAAAGGCAGGCACTATGAAGAACACCGTTGTCGCGGCCGGTATCGCCGCCATGTCGATCATGGTGCCTGCTGTCGCGCAGGAATTGCCGGCGGCCATCCGCCAGCAAGGCCACATCAACGTGGGCATCGAGGCGACCTATCCGCCGATGGCCTACAAGGACCCCGCCACCAACGAGCGGCGCGGCGTCAATGTCGATCTCGTGGAAGCCATCGGCAAGGAACTCGGCATCCCCCTGCGCTTCCAGGAGATGGCCTTCGCGCAGTTGATCCCGGCGCTGACCACCGCGCGCATCGATTTCAACGGCAGCTCGATGACCGACCTGCCGTCGCGGCGGGAGCAGCTGACCTTCGTGGACTACATCAGCACTGGCGCACAGATCTTCACCACCACGGCACAGCTGCGCGGCGCCACGCAGCCGACCGATTTCTGCGGCCGCAGCGTGGCCACGCCCCGCACCACCAACTACTTCCCCCAGGCCCAGGCCTGGAGCGAGGCCAACTGCGTTGCCCAGGGCCGCCCGCCAATGCGGGTGATCGGCACCGAGGGCGCCGCCGCCGCGCGCACCGACCTGCAGCAGGGCCGGGCGGAGGGGGCCATCCTCGGCGCCGAATACGTCGTCTACCTGTCGCAGCAGAACCCCGGCACCTTCGTGGCGGTGGGCGCGCCCATTTCGCGCAACCTGTCCGGCCTCGCCTTCAGCAAGGAACAGGCACCGCTGCGCGATGCCGTGGCCGGCGCGCTGACGCGGCTGATGGCCAATGGCACCTACCTCGCCATCCTCACCAAGCACGGACTGGAGCGCCAGGCGCTGACCGCCGTGACCATCGACGCCGGCGAGTAAGCGCGCCGCGTCCCAGGAGTAGCCTGCATGCACCGTCGTTCCCTGCTGCGCGCCGCCGCGGCCCTGCCCGCGCTCGGCCTGCCCGCCGCCGTCCGCGCCGCCTCCGCCACCACGCTGCGCTTCACGCCGGTGATCGACCTCGCCTTCGTGGACCCGGTCTATTCCACGGCACAGGTGTCGCGGAACCACGGCTTCATGGTGTTCGACACGCTCTACGGCATGGACAGCAACCTGCAGGTCTCGCCGCAGATGCTGGAAGGCCACGTGGTGGAGGACGGCGGGCTGCGCTGGGACCTGCGGCTGCGTGACGGTCTGCTGTGGCATGATGGCGAGCGGGTGACGGCGCGCGACTGCGTGGCCAGCATCCGCCGCTGGGCCAAGCGCGACGCCCTGGGCGGCGCGCTGATGGCCGCGACGGAAGAGCTTTCGGCCGCCGACGACCGCACCATCCGCTTCCGCCTGAAGCGTCCGTTCCCGCTGCTGCCGACCGCGCTGGGCAAGGCCGCCGTGCCAGCCTGCTTCATGATGCCCGAGCGGCTGGCCAATACCGACCCCTTCAAGCAGATCCCCGAGGTAATCGGCAGCGGTCCGTTCCGCTTCGTGGCCGATGAGCGGGTGCCCGGCGCCCGCAACGTGTACCAGCGCTTCGAGGGCTACCGCCCGCGGGAGGGCGGCACCAGCGACTGGACCGCCGGCCCCAAGCGCGTGCACTACGACCGCGTGGAATGGACCACCATGCCGGATGCGGCGACCGGTGCCTCCGCCATCCAGTCCGGCGAGCAGGACTGGCAGGAAACCACGCCGCACGACCTCCTGCCGCTGCTGAAGCGCAACCGCAACGTCACCATCGACGTGCTGGACCGGCTGGGCTTCTGCTGCAACATGCGCGTCAACGCCTTGCAGCCGCCCTTCGACAACCCCGCCATCCGCCGCGCGCTGATGGGCGCGATCGATCAGGCGGCCTTCATGACCGCCGTCGCCGGGGACGACCCCGCCTTCCAGCAGACGCCGGTGGGCTTCTTCGCGCCCGGCACGCCGATGGCGAGCGAGGCCGGGCTCGACGTGCTGCGCGGCCCGCGCGACTGGGACAAGGTGAAGCGCGACCTCGCCGCCGCCGGATACAAGGGCGAGAAGGTGGTGCTGCTGGTGCCGGCCGATTCGCTGGCTCAGAAGCCGTTGGGCGATGTTGCGGCGGGCATGCTGCAGCAGGCGGGCATGAACGTGGACTATCAGGCGCTGGACTTCGGCGCGGTGCTGACGCGGCGCAACCGCAAGACGCCGGTGGAGGAGGGGGGCTGGAGTGCCTTCGTGTCCAACTGGCAGGGCATCGACTGGCTGAACCCCGCCGGCCACCTGACGCTGCGCGGCGACGCCAGCTATCCGGGCTGGTTCGAAAGCAAGACGATCGAGTCGTTGCGCGAGCAGTGGCTGGCGGCACCGGACCTCGCCGCGCAGCAGCGCATCTGCGCCGAGCTGCAGCAGGTGGCGTTCCAGGAGGTGCCCTACTACCCGCTGGGCCTGTACCGGCAGCCCACGGCGTATCGCAAGCAGATCACCGGCGTGAACCGCGGCACCGCGACCTTCTGGAACGTGCGGCCGGCCTGACGCGAACCGGAAGGGAGGAGACAATGATGACCGAGCAGAGCACGGCGATCTTCGGCAGCTTCGTGCTGACGGAGCTTGACGGCGCGCCCCGCGTGCTGCGCGACCACTGGGTGCTGACGGAAGGCGGCCGCATCGCGGCGCTGACCACGGAGCGCCCGCGCGCCGACATCGTGTTGGACGCACCAGGGCGCATCGTGCTGCCCGGGTTGATGAACCTGCACAACCACTGCTTCAGCGAGGCCGTGGCCCGCACCCATTCCGAGGACGGGGCCGGGCGCAAGAACAACGAAAGCATCGTCTACACGGTGCTGCTGCCGCTGACCAAGCGCGGCATCGAGATCCTGTCGCGCGAGGAGCGGATGGCGGTGGCCCGCCTCGGCATTCTGCAGTTGCTCAAGGGCGGTGCGACCAGCGTCATGGAGCCGTTCCGCAACGGCATCCCCGAGATGTTCGACGCGGCGGAGGAGATGGGCATCCGCTTCTGGGGCGCTCCATACCTGTTCTCCACCGCCGACGCCAAGGCCGATGCCAGCGGCGAGGTCACCTACGCAGGCGATGACGGCGCCGCCGACCTCGCCGCCTGGGACGCGCTCCACGCGCGGTGGGAGGGGGCCGCGCATGGCCGCATCCGCCTGGCCATGAGCCCGCATGCCACCGACACCTGCGCGCCCGACCTGTTGCGCGCCTGCGCCGCGCGGGCGCGGGAGCTGGGCGTGCCCATCACCACGCATCTGGCGCAAAGCCCGCAGGAAGTGGCGACCATCGGCCGGCGCCACGGCGGCCGCACCCCGGCCGAATACCTGGACTGGCTGGGCCTGCTGGCGCCGGACCTGCTGGCCGCGCATTGCATCAGCTCCAGCGATTCGGATCTCGACCTGATGGCGGCGCGCGGCGCCACGGTGCTGAACTGCCCGCGCGTCTTCGCCCGCGCCGGCACCACTGCCTCCTATGCCCGCTTCCGCGCGCATGACGTGCGTACCGTGATCGGCACGGACGGCTACAACATGGACCTGCTGGGCGAGATGAACGCCGCCGCGCTGATTTCCAAGATCACCACTGGCCGCGCTGACGTGGCCACCGCGCCGGAGCTGCTCGGCGCCGTGACGCGGGACGCGGCGGCGGCGGTGGGCCGGAATGACCTGGGCGCCATCCGGCCGGGTGCCACGGCCGACCTGACGGTGGTGGACCTGACGCACCCGCACCTGCAACCGCTGCACGATCCGCTGCGGGCCCTGGCCTGGCTGGCCAACCGCGCCAACATCGATGCCGTGATGGTCGATGGCCGGCTGCTGCTGCACGGCGGCACGCTGCTGGTGGGGGACGAGCACGCCATCACCGCCGCCGGCGCGCGCGCGATCCAGCGCATCTGGGACCTGCCGGAAGCCCGTGCCGCCTTTGCCGGATGAAGGCAGCCTTGGGCATGGCAAAAAAATGCGCCGCCGGACAACCTGTGGCGCATGCGCACGTTGAACCCTTACCCTGGACGGGCAGCGGCGCCCCTGCCGTTTCGCCAGCAGGAAAAGGAGAGATGACCATGAGGAAGATCACCCTGGCCGTTCTGGGCCTCGGACTGCTGGTCGCCGCTTGCGCGCCCTCGCCCAGCAACCAGCGCGGCCCCGCTTCGGGTGAAGTGGTCCGGGAAGGCGGCCGCCCGGCCGAGCCCCGCGCTTCCGCCCCGCCGCCGCCGGGCACGCCGATCATCAACACCCAGCCGGGCACCGGCTCGCCGCGCTGATCCGCGCTGGGTGATGTGGCCGACGGGGCCGGGCAGCACTGCTGCCCGGCCCCGTTGCGTTTGTGGTCGCCACCCAGGACGTGCCGGCGTGGTTTGATTGCACTCAGAGAGTATAAATTTACTTCTGGTGCAGGTTACGCTTTTCAAATTGCAGACATCCCACCATAAATCGCGGTGGGCGCAGATGGGCCCGGCATGTCGGCCCTTGCGCTGACATCCGGGTCCGGCCCGGGCGGGATGGCGCAGTCTGGGCAGCGGATTTGATCGGATGACAACAGGCGACTCTCGGCGCGGCGGCCGGAACCGGCAACCGGGGCAGGGCAGGACGGCTGCCAGGCAGGGCGTTCCCGCGCTGAGGCTCGTGGTCGGTGCCCTGTTGCTCACCGGCGGCGGCGCCAGAGCGCAGACACCGCAGCCCGCAGCGCCCGCCGCCGCCCGCCCTGTGCAGACGGGTGAGAACCCCGCTCAGGCGACGCTGGCCGAACAGGTGGAATACTGGCGCGGGCAAAGCCGCCCGGACATGGCGATCACGGCCGCCGAGCGTCTGGTGGCCAGCAACCCGCGCGACCCGGACGCGCTGGCCACCGCCGCCGAGATCGCCGGCGAACTGGGCCGCACGGACGAGGCAGCGGGCTTTCTCAACACCCTGCGCCGCGTGGCACCGAACGACCCGCGCATCGGCCGCATCGAGCACCAGCGGCGTTTCAGCGCCGAGGACCGCAAGGCGCTGGAGGATGCCCGTGGCCTGGCGCAGTCCGGCCGCGCCGCGGATGCCGTGGCCCGCTATCGTGAGCTGTTTCCCAACAACAGCTTTCCCGACAGCATCGTGCCGGAATTCTACCGCACCCTGGCGGGTATTGACCTGGCCGGCTCGCGCGAAGCCATCGCGGCGCTGCGCGGCCTGCTTGAAAAGGACCCGGACAACGCCCGGCTGAAGCTGACGCTGGCGCAGATCCAGACCTACCGCGAAACCACCCGCTACCAGGGCATCGACACGCTGACCACCCTGGCGCGCGTGCCTTCCGTCAGCACGGCGGCCAAGGCCGCGTGGCGTCAGGCACTGCTGTGGCAGGGGCCGAGCGGCGAGTTGATCGAGGCGCTGAACACCTACCTCGCCAGCAACCCGACCGACCCGCAGATCGACCAGAAGGTGGTCGAAGCGAAGCAGGCGCTGCCGGACGCGGCGACCCAGGCCCGCATGGACGGGTTCGAAGCCTTGAACGGCGGCGACATCGCCAAGGCCGAAACCCTGTTTCAGACGTCCATTGCCGCCCAGGGCAACGAGCCGACGGCGCTGGCCGGCCTCGGCATGGTGCGCTTGCAGCAAGGCAAGCTGGAGGAAGCCCGTCAGCTGCGCGACCGCGCGGTGGCCATCGCCCCCGAGCGCGAAGCCGAGTTCCGGAAGATGTTTGACTGGATGGGCTATGCCTATCTGGCGCAGAAGGACCGCACGGAAGCCGAGCGCACCTTCAACGATTCGCTGGCGCGCGATGCCAATGATGCCGGCGCGCTGGCCGGCCTCGGCGTGGTGCGGCTGCAGGAAGGCAAGCTGGACGAGGCCCGGCAGCTCCGCGAGCGGGCCATCGCCGCCGATGGCAGCCGCAAGGCCGAGTTCGACCGCATGTATGTGGGTCTCGGCTTTCTGGCGCTGCGGGCCAATCAGATGGCGGAAGCCGAGCGCGAATTTCAGCGCATCGTGGACGGCAGCCCGGACGAGGCGCCGGCCCTGGCCGGCCTGAGCTACATCCGTGCGCGTCAGGGCCGGGCCCAGGAAGCGGCGGCGCTGCGCGAACGCGCGCTGAGCAACGCCGGCCCGCAGCGGCAGGAGCTGGAAGCGTTGCTGGCCGGCGGCCGTGGCGGCGGCGGCGGGGGGCAGGGTGGCCGCCAGCAGGCGGGGGGCGGAAGGGGTGCGCCGAGTCCCTCTGTCCAGGCACGGCAGGCGCTGGAGCGCGGGCAACTGGACCGGGCCGATGACCTGGCCCGCCGCGCCGCCCGCAGCAACAGCAACGAGCAGGTGCAGGCCGAGGTCATCCTGGGCCAGATCGCATTGCGACGGAATGATGCCACCACGGCCGAAGCCCGCTTCCGCACCGCGCTGGCGCGCCGCCCCGGCCTGTCGGAAGCGCTGGGCGGCCTGTACGAGTCGCTGACCCAGCAGAACCGCTTCGCGGAAGCGGAGGCATTGCGTGCCGAGCCGGGCTTCGCCGCCGCGGGCGGCACCGGCGCCCGCCGCGCCGCCGCGTTGCGTGACGAGGCATCCCGCGCCGAGGACCCGGAACAGGCGCTGGCGCTGCTGGCCCAGGCCCGCGCGCTCGACCCCGACAGCCCCTGGATCCGTTTGGACGGCATCCGGCTGCTGCGCAGCCAGGGCGACGAGGCAGCGGCGGCGCAGGAGGAACAGGCCCTGGCCGCGCTGCCGGGCAACGACGCGGCCTATGCCGCCGCCCTACTGGCACTGGACCAGGAGCGGTACGGCACCGCCATCACCCGTCTGGAGTCGATCCCCAACCGGCTGCGCAGCGCCGACGCCACCCGGCTGCTGGCCCAGGCCCGCCAGCAGCAGGACATCGCGCAACTGGAGCAGCAGGCGCTGGCCGATCCGACCGGCGACATGCGGCAGCGGCTTCTGGCGCTGGCGGCGCGGCCGGACCCGTCCGGCGTGGCCGGTGCCGGCGTGGTGCGCGCATTCGGCCGGCTGCGGCAGGACGACCTTGCCGTGCGGGCTGCCCAGGCGGCGTTGAACAGCAACCCCGGCGCTTCCGCCGATGCGCGGATCCAGCTCGCCGGCGCGCTGCTGTCCGCCCGTCGCCCGGCGGAAGCCCGGCAGCTGACCGATGCCTTGCTGCGGGAGCCCGCCACCACGGCGGAACAGCGCCGGCAGATTGCGGAACTCTCCACGGGCGCCGCGCTGTTCAGTGCGGGCGAGGCCACCACGCGGGGCGACCAGGATGCCGCGCTGGCCGAGCTGCGCCCCGCTTTGCAGGCCATGCCGGACAGCGTGCCGGTGAACCTGGCGCTGGCCCGCGTGTACCTGGCCAGCAACCGCTCGGTGGAAGCCCAGGCGGTGGCCGATGCGGTGCTGGCGCGCAACCCCGCCAACTTGGAAGCGATGACCATCGCCGCCGACGCCGCCATGCAGCGCCGCGACTGGCCGCGGGCCGAGGCCCTGCTGGCGCAGGCGCGTGCCCGCAATCCGGCCGACCCGCGCGTGATGATGCTGGATGCCCGCCTGGCGCGGGCGCAGGGCGACTACCGCCGCGCGCTGCGTTCGCTGGAAAGCGCCGGCGTGCGCCGCTACGCGCAGTTGCAGGCCGATGGCTCGCGCACGGCGGCCGGCGATGCCGGGCTGCTGGCCGCCCGCCTGCGCAGCAGCGCGGCCGACACAGGCGGCGCCGAGATCTCCGACCCCATGGCCGCGCAGATCGCCACGGAGCTTGCGGCGGCGCGGCAGGACACGCTGACCTGGATCCAGGGCGGGGTGGGCTTCCGCACCCGCTCCGGCAGCGGCGGCCTCAGCCGGCTGAACGAGGTGACGGTGCCGGTCGAGGTGTCGGGCATCGTGCCGGGCCTGGGCGGCCGCGCCACGGCGCGGGCCGAGACGGTGGTGCTCAACGCCGGCTCGCTGGATGGCGGTCTGGCGGCGCGGCGGCAATACGCCACCAATCCGCTGGCGGGTGCCGGCACGGTGGACCCGTCTGGTACCGATGGCCGCGCGACCGGCGTGGCCTTGAACGTCGGCTACGCCTATGGCGCGGTGAAGGCCGACATCGGCACCACGCCGCTCGGCTTTCGGCTGGCCACGGGCGTCGGCGGCGTGGAATACGCGCCGAACCTGACCCGCAGCCTGGTGCTGCGCCTGACGGGCGAGCGGCGCGCGGTGACCGACAGCCTGCTGTCCTACGGCGGCATGCATGACAGCCGCGCCGGCATCAGCTGGGGCAATGTGGTGCGCACCGGCGGCCGGGGGCAGCTGGAATACGCGGCCACGCCCGACGTGGTGCTGTATGGCGGCGGTGGCTATGCGTCGATCGACGGCCAGAACGTCGCTAGCAACACCCGGTTCGACCTTGGCGGCGGCATCGCCTGGACGGTGCTGCGCCGGCCGGACGAGAGCTTGGTGCTGGGCGTCGATGCCCGCTACGCGGCGCATGACCGGAACCTGCGCTACTTCACGCTGGGGCAGGGTGGCTACTTCAGCCCGCAGTCGCAGTTCGCGGCGGTGGTGCAGGCCGATTGGCGCAAGCGTTACGGCGACCTCCGGCTGCGTCTCGGCGGCGCCGTCGGCTGGCAGACCTATCGCGAGGACGACAGCGACGTCTTCCCCAACAACCCGTCGCTGCAGGCGCAGCTGGTGGCGGCCTCGGCCGGCGATGCCTCGCTCACCACGCGTTACCGCGGCAGTTCCGGCAACGGCGTGGTCGGCGGCTTGCGGGCCGAGGTGGAATACGACCTGACGCGCAACCTGCGGCTCGGCGCGCTGGCCACCTACGACCGCAGCGGCGACTGGAACCAGGCCGCCGCGCTGGTGCGGTTGCGCTACGCTTTCGACCAGTTCGGGCCTGACCTGACCGCCAGCGCGCCGGCCCGGCCATGACCCGCCCCTTCCCCGCCATGGAGTGCCCGATGTCCGCAGCCCGCCCCTTCCGCCGCACGGCGCTCGCCGCCGCCTTGTTCGCCGGGTTCGGCCTGTGGCCGGCGCAGCCCGCGCAGTCTCAGGCCCCGCTGCTGTACGAGCAGCGGCTGCCGGATGGCACCGCCTTTATCCGTTTCATCAACACGTTGCCCGGCGCCGTGGCCGTAAAGGCCGATTTCACGCCCGCCTTCACCCAGGGCGCGGGGGATGCCGACCGCGTCGGCCCCTATGTGCCGGCTGAAAAGGCGGCGGGGCGCGAGATCACGCTGGATATCACGGTGGACGGGAAGGCGAGCCAGTCCAAGGTCACCTTCAAGGAAGGTTACAACACCGTCGTCCTGGCCCAGGTGGACGGCAAGGTGGTGGCCACCGTGCTGCCGGATGGGCTGGAGTTCAACCAGCTGCGGGCGCGGCTCGCCTTCTACAACGTCATCCCGGCCTGCGCCGATGGCTCGCTGACCATCCAGGGCTCGAACCAGGCGGTGTTCACGGGCGTCGCGCCCAACACCACCAAGTCGCGCAGCGTCAACCCGACTGCCGCCAGCGTGCGCGCGGCCTGCGGCGGCAAGCAGGCTCCCGTGCAGGACCTGGGCAAGCTGGAAGCCGGTGGGCAGTACAGCGTATGGCTGATGGCGCCGTCCGGCACGCCCGTGACGTTGCTGGCGCGCGACCGCATCGCCGCGAGCCGCTGAGCATGCGCGCGGCGGCGGGGCTGGCACTGCTGGCGGCCCTGGGCTGCGGCTCGCCGGCGGCGGCGCAGATGCTGTGCGACCGGCTGCCGCCGCGCAACCCGCCGCCCGCGGAAGCGAGGCCCGCGCCGGTGGCCCTGGAATGGTGGCAGCAGCGGCAGCAGGTTCTGGAACAGCTGAACGGCACCGACCTGTCCGGCGTGCGGCTGCTGTTTCTGGGTGACTCCATCACACAGAACTGGGCGGCGCCGATCTTCGCGCAGTTCTATGGCCATCGCGCGGCGCTCAACATGGGCGTCGGCAGCGACACCACCCAGGGCATGCTGTGGCGTCTGGCCCGTTCGCCGCTCGGCGCCAGCCTGAAGCCGGAGCTGGTGGTGCTGATGCTGGGCACCAACAACGCGCACAACCCGCGCTCCGACGAGGTGGCGACCGGCATTGCCGAGGTGGTGCGGATGATCCACGCACGCTCGCCGTCCAGCAAGATCCTGCTGCTCGGCATCTTGCCGCGCGGCGCGACGCCGCAGGACCCGTTCCGGCCCCTGGTGCGGGAGGTCAACAACCTGATCTCCACCTGTGCCAGCGAGGCGCAGCGCGTCACCTTTCTGGACCCCGGGCCGCTGTTGCTGGACGCGGCGGGCAACCTGTCCGAGGTGGTGGCGCCGGACCGGTTGCACCCTTCCGCCGTGGGCTATGCCATCATCGCCACGGCGATCGAGTGGAAGATGCGCGAGCTAATGGGGCGCTGAGCCCCTACCACCGGTCCAGGAAGCGCTGCTCCGCCGCGTCGATCGGCTGGCCGACCACGCGTTCCGGAATTTCCCACACCACCAACTTCGGCGGGGTATCGCGGAAAGCCTCGCCGGTGAAGTAGGTGTTGGCCGCGCGCCAGAAGCCGCCGCCGGCTTCCGCGAAGTTGGCCACGGCGACGCCGAGTGCCTGTTGCAGCCGGCCGTGGAAATTGGCGTTCACGGAGTAGGAGGAACCCAGCAGCGTCACCGGCGGGGTGGGCGTGTCGTCCAGCAGGCCGCCGCCAGCCTCGGCCGGCTGCGCCGCCTCGGTGGTTTCCTTGCGCTGGCGGTCCGGGGTGGGGCGCAGCCAGTCGGGCACGTGGTCCAGACTCATCAGCCTTAGCAGGTCGCCCGGGCCGTTGCTGTCGGCCGGCTCGGCGCTGGTACGGAACTCCTCGGCGGGTGCGATGCCTTGCGCCCGTACCGGCGCGGCCAGCGCGGCGGCGGCGGCGGCGGCGCCCGTCTGGCTCCAATGTGTGTCGGTGCGGTAAAAGGCGGGGGCGCTGCGCGCGGCATCCTGCATCACCGGCAAGAGGCCTAGGCTGTTCAGGCCGGCCGCCTGCAACTGCGCGGTGAAGGCGGCGTACCGGGCCTGGGACTGCGCCGACCAGCGCACGCCGCACAGCTGGTTCGTGTAAACGCGCGCCTTGTCCGGCACGACGGCGATCACCAGCCGGATGTCCTGGGCGGCCAGCTTGTCGGCCACGCGCTTCAGGGCGGCGACGCGGGCGGCTTGGTGCGCCTCGGCTTCCGGCCAGGGGCGCAGCTCCTCTGTCAGGAACAGCCAGTCGTCGCAGCCGGCACGCACCTGTGGCCCGGCGGCGCCGAACAGCATCCAGCGGAAGATGCCCCCGATGGCGCGGAACTGCGGGTCCACGGGCAGGTTGTGCGCCATGGCGTGGTTCACGGCCGCCGCCGTCTCGCCTTTCAGCAGGGCGGACCAGGACAGCGTGTCCCGGATGCGGGCCTGGGCCTCGGGCTTCGACAGCGCCGTGACGCCCTGCCAGAAACCCCAGCCCAGCAGGGCGATGACGGCGACGGCCTGGCCGGCCGAGGCAGCGGTGCGGAAGCGGCTTTCCGGTGGGGTCATTGCTCGCTCCTCAGAACTGGAAATAGAGGAAGGGCACGGCGGCGCGGCTGTACAGCAGCACCAAGCTGAGCAGGAAGCCGAGGAACGGTGCCGCCACCCAGGCTGCCCGCCACAAAGGCCCATTCTCCTCCGGCGCGCGGAGCAGGGGCGTGCGGGCGGCGAGCAGCGGCAGGTAGATCACCACCGCGGCGATCAACATGGTCCACCACTGGTCGGGCGTAATCTGCCACGCCAGGGCGTCGGTCAGGCCCCAGCCGCCGTTCAGCCCCAGCATGCCGCGATACATGCCGAAGGTGGCGTGGATGTCGTGCGCCCGGAACGTCACCCAGCCGATGATGACGCAGAGCATCAGCACCGCGTTGCCCACCCAGAAGGGCATGCGGAAGCCGGCGCGGTTCCACCAGCGGTGCGCCGCCAGCATGCCGCCATGCCACACGCCCCAGAGCACGAAGGTCCAGTTGGCGCCGTGCCACAACCCGCCGATCACCATGGTGAGAAACAGGTTGAGATAGGTGCGCCCGGCACCGCGCCTGTTGCCGCCCATGGAGATGTACAGGTAGTCCCGGAGGAAGCGGCCCAGCGTCATGTGCCAGCGGTTCCAGAAATCCTGGATGTTGGCCGACAGGTAGGGGTGGTTGAAGTTCTCCGGGAAGTGGAAGCCGCACATCAGCGCAAGCCCGATGGCCATGGCGGAGTAGCCGGCGAAGTCGAAGAACAGCTGCAGGGTATAGGCGATGGCGCCGGCCCAGGATTCCAGCAACGTCGGCGCGGGCAGGGCGAAAATGGCATCCACCATCGGGCTCAGCGTGTCGGCCAGCGCTACCTTCATGACGAAGCCGATCATGAAGCGCCGCGCGCCGGCGCCGAAGATCGCCAGGCTGTGGCGGCGGGACTTCAGGTCCTGCTCGATCTCAGCATAGCGCACGATGGGACCCGCGATGAGCTGCGAGAAGATCGCCTTGTAGGTGGCGTAGGCGATGAAGTTGCGGCTGACCGGCACGTGGCCGCGCTTGAGGTCGATCAGGTAGCTGACCGATTGCAGCACGTAGAAGGACAGGCCGATGGGCAGCAGGATCTCGGTCCAGGCCAGCGGCGTGAAGCCAGCGGCCTCGATCAGCCCGTTGAAGGTGTCCACCCCGAAGTTGGCGTATTTGAAGTAGGCCAGCACGCCGAGGTTGCCCAGGATGCCCGCCCAGAACAACCGCCGGCCGGCGGGGCTGTCGACGCCCCTGGCGTCCATCAGCCGGGCGATGGTGAAGGTGAACACCGTCACGGACACCAGCAGCCCCAGGAAGTCCACCCGCCACCAGGCATAGAAGCCCCAGGACAGGATGAGCACCGGCCAGTTGCGGAAGCGCGCCGGCGTCAAAAAATACAGCGCGAAATAGACAGGCAGAAACAGGAAGATGAATTCGAAGGAGGCGAAGATCATGCGGTCGCGCCTGCACTGGAAGGGCGTGGGGGCAGCCGCGCCGCGCCGCCACCCGGGTTCAGGCAGCGACGACCGGCACGGGCCGCGTCAGTCCGGCAGGCGTCCGGCGGGCGAACCCGCCGGGCGCCGCGGCTCAGCGCGCGCCGATGGCGGCCTTGACCTCGGGCATCTGGGCGATCTGCTGCGCCAGAGCCGTGCCATAGGAGCGATAGCCCGCAACAGTGTAGTGCTGGCCGTCGAAGGTGGGCCACTCGCCCGGCTTGTCCAGCTTGGTGCTGTCCACGTAGGTGCAGGGGCTGACCACGGTGGCCATGTAGGCCGACAGCTCCTGCACGCGGGCGAAGGTCTTCATGAAGGGACCGCCCTCGGTGCCCCAGCTCGGGCCCACCCACAGGCAGGGGATGTTCATGGCGCGCAGCTTGTCGGTCAGCGCCGTCACCTGCTCCTGCACGTCGTCGCGCGGCAGGGCGGGGCGGGTGTAGCCGCCGATGGTGTCGGCCATCGCCACGATGATCAGGTTCGGCTTGTTGGTCGCCACCAGCTGGTCGATCGGCACGGTCTTGGCGGCGGCGCCGCTCTGCTGGGTGATCGGGCCGGACTGCAGGCGCTGCGCCGTGCCGCAGGAGGCGACGCGCGCGGTCAGCCAGATGCTGGGCGGGGAGCCGCAGGCGGAATAGGTGGCCACCTTGGCGCCGCGGCGGATCAACTCATCCTGCAGCGTGGTGATCAGGTAGTCGGGCTTGCCGAAATGGCTGTCGCCCAGAACCAACAGGGACAGGCCCATGAGGATCGATTGCATGCAGTCAAGGCTCCGCTGCCAGCGGCCACCGGTGGCCGTGACTCCCTTATAAATTGCGCGGAGAGAAAAACGAGACGTTTTGCACGATCTTTTTACGTTTTCTGCAACCTCTGGCTTGGCAGGGGGCCGCGGCGCAACCGCCGCGTCAGCCATTGCTCCACCCCGTCCATATAAGAGTAGGCCACCGGCACGAAGACGAGGCTGAGCAGCGTGGAGGTCAGCAGCCCGCCGATCACCACCAGCGCCATGGGCGAGCGGAACTCGCTGTCCGCCCCGAGGCCGAGCGCGATGTGGGCCATGCCGGCGCACATCGCGATGGTCGTCATGACGATCGGCCGCGCCCGCTTGCGCGCGGCTTCCAGGATCGCGCTGTCACGGTCCAGCCCGCGGTCGCGCCGCGCCAGGATGGCGTATTCCACCAGCAGAATGGAGTTCTTGGCGACAATACCCATCAGCATCAGCACGCCGATCACGGCCGAAACGCCCAGCGACTTCTGCGCGATCAGCAGCGCCAGCAGAGCGCCGCCGAGCGACAGGGGCAGGGCGGACATGATGGTCAACGGCTGCAGAAAGCCGCCGAACAGCAGCACCAGCACCAGGTAGACCATCAGCACGCCGGCCCCCAGCGCCATGCCGAAGCCGCCGAACAACTCGCGCATCACCTCCGTGTCGCCCACCTCCTGCTGCCGGACACCGGGCGGCAGGCGCTGCAGGACCGGCAGGCCAGCGACCAGATCGGTCGCGACACCGAGCGGCAGTCCGTTCAGCTCCGCCTGCACGGTCACCTTGCGCACGCGGTCCAGCCGGTCCACCTGCGCAGGGCCGGCGCCGTGGCGGATCTCGGCCACGGCACCGAGCGGCACCGGGCCGCCGCGGCCATCGACGCGCAGGGCGGCGAGCTGGGACATGTCGCCCCGCGCCTGCTCGTCCAGCATCACGCGGATCGGGATCTGCCGGTCCGGCAGGTTGAAGCGGGGCAGGTTCTGGTCGATGTCCCCGGTGGTGGCGATGCGCGCCGTGGCGGCGATGGCGCTGGACGACACGCCGGCATCCGCCGCCCGGCCTTCCAGCGGCACGATCTGCAGTTCCGGCCGCGCCAGGCTGGCGGTGGAACGGGCGCCGGCCAGCTGCGGCAGCGCGCGCATCTGCCGCTCCAGCTCCGCGGCGGTGGCATTCAGCAGCGCGCCGTCCTCGCCCACCAGGGTGATCTCCAGCTTGGAACCGCTTTGCCCGTCCGCGCCGAAGCGCACACGGGTGCCGGGCAACTGTTCCAGCGCCGGGCGGACGGCCGATTCGAACTGTTGCTGGGTCAGGGCGCGCTGGCGGCGCGGCAGCAGGTTGACGGTCAGGTTGGCTTGGCGCGGATCACCCGCCCGGGTGACGGAACCGATCGCCATCTGCCCGCCCGTGCTGGTGCCCATGGAGGCGAAGACGCTGGCCACCTCGGGCCGCGCCTTCAGGATGCGCGTCGCCTGCTGCACCACCCGATCGGTCTCGGCCAGGGTGGATCCCGGCGGCAGCTCGATGGACAGGGACGACCGGGCGCGGTCGGCGCCGGGCACGAAGTCCTTGGGAATGAACGGCACCAGCGCGAAGGACACGGCCAGAAACCCGACCCCCGCCACCAGGGTGACGAAGCGGTGCCGCAGGCACCATTGCAGCAGCGGCAGGTAGCGCCGGCCGAAGGCACCGGTCGCGTCCTCGTCATGGCCGCCGGCGCCGGCCTTCAGGAAGTGCGCGCCCAGCAACGGGGTCAGCAGCCGGGCCACCACCAGGGAAAAGGCCACGGCGGCGGCCACGGTCAGCCCGAACTCCCGGAAGAACTGGCCGGGGATGCCGGGCATGAAGGCGACCGGCACGAACACCGCCAGGATGGTGGCGGTGGTGGCCACCACCGCCAGCCCGATCTCGGCCGAGGCATCCAGCGCCGCGCGCATGGTGCCGCGCTCGGGGTGCGCGCGCAGGTGGCGGACGATGTTCTCAATCTCGACGATCGCATCGTCCACCAGCACGCCGACCACCAGCGTCAGCCCCAGCAGCGTGACGTTGTTCAGCGAAAAGCCGAAGCACCACATCACGAAGAAGGTCGGGACCAGGGAGAAGGGCATGGCGATGGAGGCGATCCAGGTCGCCCGCCAGTCGCGCAGGAACAGCCACACCACCAGCATGGCCAGCGCGGCGCCGACCAGCAGCGCCTCCACCGCCGCGTGGTAGCCATCCACCACGAAGGTGACGGTGGATGCCACCTGGCGGATCTCGACGCCGGCATGCGTGGCCATCAGCTCCCGCACCCGGGCGGCGACGCCTTCGGCCACCGCGACCTCGGAGGAGCCCTTGGTCCGCAGCACCTCGAAGCCCACCACGGGGCGACCATCCAGGCGGGCGGCACTGCGCACCTCGGCCGTGCCGTCGCTGACATCGGCGAGGTCGCCCAGCCGCGCGGTGCGGCCATTGGGCAGCACGATGCTGCGGGCCCGCAGGGATTCCACGCTGGGCGCCGCGCCGAGGGTGCGGATCGCCTGCTCGGCGCCGCCCAGCGTGCCGCGTCCGCCGGGCAGGTCGATGTTCAGCGCGCGCAACTGGTCGTTCACCTGCGCCGCCGTGATGCCCAGCGCCAGCATGCGGTCCGGCTTCAACGACACGCGGATCTCCCGATCCACGCCGCCCACGCGGTTGATCTCGGCCACGCCCTTCACCGACAGGAGCGACTTGGCCAGCACGTCCTCGACAAACCAGCTCAGCTCGGCGTCGCCCATGGCGGGGGCGGCGACGGTGTAGGTGAGGATGGCGCCGCCGGTGGCCTCCACGCGGGTGATCACCGGGTCGCGGATCGCGGCGGGCAAATCGGCACGGATGCGGGCCACACGGTCGCGCACATCGTTGGTCGCGCGGTCGATGTTCTTGCCGAGCGCGAATTCGATGATGGTGGTCGATGTGCCGTCCAGCACGGTGGAGGTGATGTGGCGCACATCGCCCAGCCCGCTGACCGCATCCTCCACCCGCCGCGTCACGGTGGTTTCCAGCTCGCTCGGCGCGGCGCCGGGCTGGGCGACGGTGACCACCACCACCGGCAGGTCGAGGTCCGGGGTGTTGTTGATGCGGAGCAGGGGGTAGGTGACCAGGCCCGCCACCATCAGCAGCAGAAACAGCACGGCGGTGGCCACCGGGTTGCGGATGGCCCAGGCGGAGATGTTGCGGTGCTCGGCCATCGCTCAGCCACCCACGGCCGGGACCACGCGCACGCGGTCGCCATCCGCCAGAAAGCCTGCGCCGGACCGCACCACGGCTTCGCCGGCGGCGAGGCCGGCGCGGACTTCCACCTCGCCATCCTGCCGCGCGCCGGTGTCCAGCCGGCGCAGCCGCGCCTGACCGTCCTCCACCACGAAAGCGGCGGCGGCGCCGTCGCGGAACACCACGGCCTCCTGCGGCACCACCAGGGCGGGCGCGGCGTCGCCATGGATCTCGGCACGGGCGAACATGCCCGGGCGCAGGCCGGAGTCCGGCGGCAAGGCCACGTGCACGACGCCCAGCCGGCTTTCCGCCGTCACGTTTGGGGCCACCGCGCGCACCGTGGCGGCGATCTCCCGCCCGCCATGCGTCACCCGCACCGCCTGGCCCGGGGCCACGGCGGACAGCTCCAGCTCTGGCACCCGGGCATCCAGTTCCAGCCGCCCGTCGCGCAGCAGCCGCACCAGCTCAGTGCCAAGGCCCGGCACGGCGCCGGCCAGCACGTTTCGTCGCAGCACGATACCCGCGAAGGGTGCGCGGATGGTGGCCTGCGCCAGCCGTGCCTCGGCTTCCGCCAGGGCGGCGCGGGCGGAAGCGAGCCGCGCCTCGGCCTGCCGTGCCGCCGCCTGCCGCTGGTCCACCAGCTGGCGCGACGCGCTGCCCGAGGTCGACAACTGCGTGGCGCGGCCGAGGTCGCTGCGCGCGATGGCCAGCGCAGCCTCGGCTTCCTGCAGGCCAGCCGCTGCGCCATCGCGTTGCGCGGTGGCCACGGAGGCGTCCAGTTGCAGCAGCACCTGCCCGGCCCGCACGGCATCGCCTTCCTCGACCAGGACGGCGGAAACCCGCAGCCCTCCGGTTTCGGCCCCGATCACCAGTTCCTGCCATGGCACGACACTGCCGTCCCCGAAAACAACGCGGGCGAGCGGGCGTGCCTGCACCGGGACCACGGTGACCGACAGCGACGGGAGGGGGGAGGCGGACGTCGTGACCGGCACGGACACCGGCGCCGTGCGCGGCCACAGCCACCAGCCGGCCCCGCCGGCCAGGACAAGGACCAACAGCGCCAGCCAGCGCCGGGAGCGGGCAACCGGCCTACATCGGGAAGCGTAGTCAGCGTGTGGCATCGGGCTGTCGAGCATGGACGAGGTCCGGGGTCCCAGGCATGGCGGCAGTAGGCCGCGGCCAAGGCTATATTGTTCTTGTTGACCAAATGGTCAATAACTGGATGCGACGATGAACGATGCACTGCCTGCCCGGGGCGCCCGGCTGCCTTCCGCCGAGCGCCATGCCCTGATTCTGGAAGCGGCGGTGGAGGAATTTGCTGGCCGTGGCTATGCCGGTGCCCGCATGGCGGCGGTCGCCAACCGGGCCGGCGTCACCAAGGGACTGCTTTATCACTACTTTCCCGGCGGCAAGACCGACCTGTTCCGTGCCGCCATCGCGAGCTGCGTGGCACCCGCGCTGGCCGAGGCGAACCAACTTGCCAGCGGCTTCGCCGGCAGCGCGCGCGGCCTCATCACCGCGTTGATTGACCTGGGCTATGCCCGCATGGCGCTGGAGCCGCGCGAGCACATCCTGATGCGGCTGCTGATGACGGAAGCCGACCGCTTCCCGGAGCTGGCGGAATTCTACCGGAGCGAAATCCTGCAGCCTTCGCTGATGCTCACCCGGCAGGTGCTGCGCGCTGGGGTGGAAAGCGGTGAGTTCCGCCCTGATGCCGACAGCCTGCCGGGGTTGGCCCATGTGCTGCTCGCACCGATCCTGATGGGCTCGGTTTGGCGCATGACACTGGGAGAAGGGGCGCCGGATGCGGCGATGCTACGAGCGGCGCATCTGCAATCGGCCATGCGCGTGCTGCTGGCGGCGCCGGATGGTTGACCCTTCCGGCGCCGGCTGGTCAGCGCCGGGGAGGAGTCTGGTCGGGCCGTGCACCGGGGCCGACGGACTGGCTTTCCAGCGACGGGCCCTCCGTGGTCAGCGTGTCGGGGCGGGCCGGCGTGGCGGATTGCGGCCCAGGCTGCGCGGCGCTGTTGCCCGCATTGCCGCCGGGGCGGCTCAGCCCCGTGCTGGAACTGGCGGTGCCGCTGTTCGGATTGGGGACCGAGGCGGTCGGCGGCTGGCTGATCGGCGTTTGCGGACCGGGCTGTGCGAGCACCGGCGTGGCGGCGCCTACCAGGGTGGCCAGGGAAAGGGCGAGTGTCGCAATGCGCATGATGGTTATCCTCCGTTCGGTCGTAAGGAGAACCACGCGGACGCCACACGGGTTGCCGCCGCGCCGCCACCACGCTGCGGCCGGACGGCGCGGATGTGGGCCGGCCATCTTATCTGCTCGGAGGATAGGGCGTGGTGGCAGTTCGTTTCCCTGGCGGACTTACATTTGATGCAGCGAAACCTACATTCTATTAAAGTAAATCGGCTCAACCAGCGAAAGTCCGTCGGTTCCCGTGTCCTGCCCCCCCGATAGCCCGCGCGATGTCCCGCCTGATCGGCGTTTGCCATGAACCGCGTCGTCCGCGATGTCATCATCGACCCAGCGACGCAGTTTCCCATGGGCCATCACGGCATGGCGGCGCTGATCCGCGAGTTCGACTGGGCGGCAACGCCGCTCGGCCCCATCATTGAATGGGGCGGGACGCTGCGGGCGACGGTGAGTTTCATGCTCGGTTCTTCCATACCGCTGGTGCTGATGTGGGGCGAGGCGGGGACGATACTCTACAACGATGCCTTCGCCGCCTTCTCCGGCGACCGGCATCCGGACCAGCTCGGCCAGCCCGCGGCGAAGGCCTGGCCGGACGGCGCGACGTTCGCCGAGCAGGTGCTGCGGCATTGCCTGCGTGGTGGCACGCAGTCCTTCCGGGAATTTCCTTATACGCTGTCGCGCGATGGGGCCCGGCAGGACGTCTGGCTGGACCTGCACTACAGCCCGGTGCGCAACCGCCGCAACCAGCCTGTCGGCGTGTTGTCCCTGGTGACGGACACCACCGAGCGCGTGCTGTTGCAACATCGCCAGGATGCCGATGGCCGGCGGTTGCAGCAGAGTGAGGAACATCTCAAGGCATTGACTTCGGCCATCCCGCAGTTGGTTTGGACCGCGAATGCAGCCGGCGACTACGATTTCTTCAACGATCGCTGGCGCGAGTTCACGGGGCTGGATGCCGGGGCCACGGACGTCAAGACCTGGCTCAGCGTCGTCCATCCGGACGACCAGTCGGATGCCGCGCTGAATTGGCGCCACGCGATCGAGTCAGGCCAGGGCTACCAGTCGGAATACCGCCTGCGCCGGGCTGACGGGGTGTGGCGCTGGTTTCTGCGCCGCGCCCTGCCGGTGCGCGATGCGGCGACGGGCCAAGTGGAGCGTTGGGTCGGCTCCTGCACCGACATCGAGCACACCGTCCGGGCCCGCGACATGCTGCGGCAAAGCGCACTGGAGCTGGAGGCGCGGGTGCGGGAGCGCACCCGCCAGCTGACAGAGGAGCAACAGGAGCGCCAGAAGGCCGAGGCGCAGCTTCTGCAGGCGCAGAAGATGGAAGCCATGGGCAACCTGACCGGCGGTGTCGCCCACGACTTCAACAATCTGCTGCAGGTGATCCACGGCAGCCTGGAACTGCTGGCCGAGGATGTCGCCGGCCAACGGGAGCCGACCAACCGGGTGCATGGCGCGCTGGAGGCGGTGGAGCGTGGGGCACGGCTGGCATCGCAGCTGCTGGCCTTCGGGCGCCGGCAACCGCTGCAGCCCCGGGTGGTCAACATCGGCCGCTTTGTCAGCCGGCTGGAAGATTTGTTGCGGCGCAGCCTGGGCGAGCAGGTGGAGCTGGAAACGGTGGTCGCGGCCGAGTTGTGGAACACGATGGTCGACCCTGGGCAGGTGCAGAACGCGCTGTTGAACCTGGCCATCAACGCGCGCGACGCCATGAACGGCCAGGGGCAGCTGACCATCGAAGCCAGCAACGCCGTGCTCGATGAGACTTACGTGCGCATGAACCCCGAGGCAGTGCCCGGCAGCTATGTTGTCCTGTCCGTCAGCGACACCGGCACCGGCATGACGCCGGAGGTGCAGGCCAAGGTGTTCGAGCCGTTCTTCACCACGAAGCCGGAAGGGCAGGGCACCGGGCTGGGCCTGTCCATGGTCTACGGCTTCGTCCGCCAGTCGGGCGGCCATGTCGTCATCTACAGCGAGCCGGGGCAGGGAACCTGCATCAAGCTGTATCTGCCCCGCAGCGAAGCGGAGGAGCAGCAGGACAGCCTGCCGTCCGCGCCCGCGGTCGGCGGCGGCACCGAGACGGTGCTGGTGGTGGAGGATGACGACGCGGTGCGCGGCGTGGTGGTGGAAACGCTGACCGGCCTGGGATACCGCGTGCTGCGGGCGCGTGACGCACAGGCGGCCTTGTCCATCATCGAAAGCGGCATGCCCATCGACCTGTTGTTCACCGATGTGGTGATGCCCGGGCCGATACGCAGCACCGAGTTGGCCGAGCGTGCCCGCGCCCGCCTGCCAGGGATCGCGGTGCTGTTCACCTCGGGCTACGCCGAAAACGCCATCGTGCATGGTGGGCGGCTGGATGCGGGGGTGGAGCTGCTCAGCAAGCCGTATTCCCGGCAGGCGCTGGCGCGGAAGTTCCGCCACGTGCTGGCCAATCAGGCGCAGCGGTCTCGCATTCAGGCCGGGTCGTCGCAAGCCGCCGTCCCGCCCTTGACGGTGCTACTTGTGGAGGACGACGCCGCCATCCGGGCGGATACCAGCGAAATTCTCCGCCGCGCCGGGCATTCCGTCGAGATCGCGCCCGAGGCCTCCGTAGCGCTGTCCCTGCTGAGAAGCCGGCGCTTCGACCTGTTGATGACCGATATCGGCCTGCCCGGCCTGACCGGTGACCGCCTCGCGGCCGAGGCCCGGGTGGCGACGCCCGGCATCGCGGTGGTCTTCGCGTCTGGCGAGAATCACCTGCCGGCGGCGATGCGCGACAGCGCCGTGCTGTTGCGCAAGCCCTACAACACCCGCCGGCTGCTCGGCAGCCTGGGCGAGGCGATGTCATTGCGGACCCGCTGACCGCGCCTGGGGCTTTGACCCGAAGGGAGGATCAGGGCATGAGGGTCACGCGGCGCTGACCTGCGGCGCGCTCGTTCCACCCTTCCTGCGTGAGGCTGAGTCGGATTTTGCAACAACTGGCTCGGCTTGAAAGCGGCATCGGAGGACTGGATACCCTGCTGAAGGGGGGGCTGGTCGCCGGCGCCTCATATATTATCCAGGGGCGCCCGGGCTCGGGCAAGACGATCTTCGCCAGCCAGATCGCGTTTCACCATGCGCGCCGCGGCGGCAAGGTGCTGTTCGCCACCCTGCTCTCGGAATCGCACGAGCGGCTGTTCCAGTTCCTGTCCACCATGAGCTTCTTCGACCAGGCGCGGGTCGGCAGCGACATGCAGTTCGTCAGCGCCTTCGATACCCTGATGACCGAAGGGCTCGACGAGGTGGTGCGGCTGCTGCGCCGGGAGATCAGCCGCCAGAAGGCGTCCCTGCTGGTAGTCGATGGCGTGCTCACCGCCCGGTCCCGCGCGGAAACGCAGCTGGACACCAAGCGGTTCATCGCCGAGCTGCAGGGGCACGCCGCCTTCGCCGGGTGCACCGTGTTGTTTCTGACCAGCGCGAGGCTGGACGACTCCAGCCCCGAGCACACCATGGTCGATGGCGTGATCGAGCTGGGCGAGGATGTATTCGGCAGCCGCTCCGTCCGCCGCCTGCACCTGCGCAAGACCCGCGGCAGCGGCGCCCTGTCCGGTCTGCATGAGTTCGACATCGGCGACGACGGTATCGTCGTCTACCCCCGGTTGGAGGCGCTGCCCAGCACTCGCCTTACAGATGAGGTGACGGAGGCCGCCCGGGCCCGCACCGGCGTTCCAGAACTGGATGCGATGATCGGCGGCGGTCTGCAGCCGGCGTCCAGCACCCTGGTCCTGGGGCCTTCCGGCAGCGGCAAGACCAGCCTTGGCCTGCACATGATCGCGGAGGCGACGCCAGAAGCCCCTGGGCTGGTTTTTGGTTTCTATGAGACCGAAGCCAGGCTGGTGCAGAAGGCGGCATCCATCGGCATCGACCTGCGCGGCAAGATTGCGTCCGGCGCCGTCAGGGTCATGTGGCAGCCGACGACCGAGCGGCTGATGGATGCGCTGGGGCACCGGCTCCTGGACGCGGTGCGGCAAGGTGGCTTCCGTCGCGTGATGATCGACAGCCTGGGCGGCATCGCGCGTGCCAGCACCAATCCGCATCGCCATGTGGAGTTCTTCACCGCGCTGATGAACGAGCTGCGTGGCCTTAGGGCCACGGTCATCGCCACTTGGGAAATCCGTGACATGTTCGATGCCAATGCCCAGGCACCGGCCTTCGAATTGTCGAGCCTGTACGACAATTTGCTGCTCACGAGATTTGTCGAGGCGGATGCTGAACTCCGGCGGATGCTATCCGTTATCAAAGTCAGGGACAGTCACTTCGATCCATCCCTGCGAGAATTGATCATTGATGAACGTGGGCTTCACCTGGCCGGGGCGATGCGGGATACGCAGACCTATCCGCACGTGCCGGGCCCGGTGCCGGGACGCTGATGGGCTAGGCGGACCCGCAGCATGACAACCATTCTGGTGGTCGATGATGAGTTCCTCATCGCGAATGTGCTGACATTCGCGTTGGAAGACGAGGGGTTCATGGTCGTTCGCGCCAGCAACGGACGAAAGGGGCTGGAGGTCTTCCAGCGCGACCACCCGTCTCTTGTGATCACCGACTTCATGATGCCGGCGATGAATGGTTTGGAGATGACCCGCGCGATCCGGGAGTTGCCGGAAGGGCGCGCGGTGCCGATCATTCTGATGAGCGGAGCACAAGCTGAGATAGCGCGGCAGCATGGTCAGATGTTCGCCGCGGTCTTCGACAAGCCTTTTGTCCTGTCGAAGATAGTCGAGGCGGTGATCACTCTGATCGGCCGCCCCGACCCGGAAGTATGACGGCGGGGAGCAATTCCGCCGCCACCATGGTCTTCAGGCTCCCAGAAAGATCCAGTTGTCGTGGGTTTCACCTGCGGTCTGGATGCGGTTTTCCAGACTGTCCGAAAAGGAAACCAGCACCTCGGCACGGCTCGTTCCGGAAGCCAATTCGGCCTGGAAATGCTCGAAGCCGGCTGCGTCAGGCGCCCGGCCCAGGACGTTCAGATACAACTGGCGGATGAAGCCATCGTTGTCCTGACCGCCGTAATTGGTGCGAAATTCATCGGAATTCATGAAGCCCTGGGCGATCTGGACGACACTCTCGCCGGCTTCGAGCTTGCTATACCAGAAGTTCAGACCTGTGGCTTCGGGTGCTCGGTTCAGCGCCGCCTCGTACAGACGGTAAGCGTGGCCATATTCGTTGTCGCCGGTACGGGAAGTCGTATTGTTGACGTTCTCGAAGCTGTTAGCGAAGCCGTATAGTACCGTGTCGCGACCGGCGCCCGTATTCAACAGATTGAGCCAGCTATCAATGCCTGTCTGCTCGCCTGCTCTATTGAGAACGTTCAGATAGAGCTGGGATACGTAGCTGCGGTCGTCGAGATTGCCATAGGTCACGCGGAACTCGTCGGACTGGGTGAAGCCAGTCGCGACGGCCATCTCGCTGGACACCCCCGTCTCGACACGGTTGATCCAGAATTCAAGGCCCGTGGCATCGGGGCGGCGATCAAACGCCGCCTGATAAAGATGCGCGACTTCGCTGCCGATGCCGCTGGCGTCAAAGCGCCCGACGCCATCAGCAAAGAGCACATAGGTTCCGTCAGTCACGGTCGTTGAGGCATCCCGCCCGCCAATAGTATCCTGCAAGTACAACTGGCCAAGATCGGTCCGAGCCAAAATATATTCATTGTGCAAGCCTTGCACGAAGACATCGTTGGACAAGCCGCCACCATTGCCCAGGCCTACGCCCACATGAACGCCGCCGTGTCCATCGGATTGCACGCCAAGGGCAGTGGTATCGAAGGTGCCACCAAGCGCAACGCTGGCAACCGCAGAATCGCCATTGAAAACGGTCAGCACGCCGTTCGCATAACGTGCGCTGGTGGCCACTGCCACATCGCGAAAAGCAATGACGTCATCGTTGTTGAAGCCACTGATGCCGCTGAGCACGCCCAAACCGATGTCATGATCCAAAGCAAGGATACCTCCCTCGCCAGTGAACCGGATTGGAGCAGCGACATTTATGTTGGCAAGGTTTGATAGGTCCAGCAGACCACCATCGCCTATATTATAGGTGGTGAGCACGCCCAGATTGGCCAAGCCGCCCAGGGTGACGCTTGCGTTCTGAACGGTCAGCGTACTCAGTACCGGAGCAGATATCGTCTCGAAAACGACATTCACGGGGTCGTTGGCCGGGGTCGACACGTCCCGCTGTACGGTGACGGAGGACGATAAACCGAGAGTCAGAGTGTAGTCACCCGAAGCCGAAATGGTCTGATTGCGGCCGATAGGAACGTTGACTGATGTGCTCACCGGGGCATCTCCTATGTGGCGCAATATCACTCGGTGATAGGGCATGTGCTCAGGACGACCAGTAAGGTCATCGCTTGAACATCGATCCCCTCTCTATCCGGGTGCTTAAGTTGCGACAGGAGAAATAAGCAGAGCTATCGATGTAAGTTCTGTCTGACAAGGTCGCTTTTTGTCGATCGTACATCGTGACAAAGAACTTTCTAGAATGACAACAATCCATTTCGAAGCAATAATTTTACATAAGAAAAATTATCGCGCAGGAGGAGCTAATTACGTTCTCATATGCCCCTTACGGCCGTGTTTAAGCCTAGCACCACTCCCCTCTAGACCATTGTTCTAAATTGATATTTCATAAGTTTGTTCTGAATCCAAACCTGTTTCTAAAGAGAAAATGGCAAAAACGTGACCTGCCATCGTCATATAAGGCTGGAATGTGGCGAGGTTTTGCCCCAATTTAGGCTCAGCAACGGAGGCGATCATGGACAACAAGCTCACCGACCCGCGCAGTGCCAAGAAGTCCCGCGAGGATGCCGTGGCTGCCGCCCGCCGCGAGCGCGAAAGCGCTGCCTACGCTGAACTGGCTGAGATGAACGGCACCTGGAACAGCTGGGGCGAGAAGAACAGCCTCGGCCTCGGGTCCTACCGCCCTTTCTGAACACGGCACGATCACCGTGTGACGGCTTGGCCACGCACCCTGAGGGTGCGCCACCAGGCCGATCTGCGTTCTAGTCGGTCAGCGTCTTGAGCACTGTGTATAGCGCCGACTTGCGTTCGAAGCCGATACCAGGCGTGTCGTGCAGCTTGATACGGCTGTCCTGCACGGGACTGTCATCCGCGAAGCCGCCAAACGGCGCGAAGACCTCCGGGTAGCTTTCATTGCCCCCCAGCCCCAGCCCGACCGCGATGTTCAAGGCAAACTGATGCCCGCCATGCGGCACGCAGCGGCGCGGGCTCCAGCCGTGGGCCACCAGCATCTCCAGCGTTCGAAGGTACTCTACGAGGCCGTAGGACAGGGCCGGGTCGAATTGCAGGACGTCGCGGTCCGGCCTCAGGCCACCATGGCGGATCAGGTTGCGGGCATCGACCATGCTGAACAGGTTCTCGCCCGTGGCGATCGGGCCGTCATAATGTTCGGCCAGGGCGGCATGGGTGCTGTAGTCCAAGGGGTCCAGCGGCTCCTCGTACCACCGCAGCTTGTAGGGCGTGAGCGCGGCGCCGTAGCTCAGCGCGGCATGCAGGCCGAAGCGGCCGTTGACGTCCACGCATAGCCGCGAGCCGTCGCCGCCCAACAGCTTCAGCACTGCCTCGATCCGCGCCACATCCTCTTTCAAGGCGTCGCGCAGCGGTGTGCCCGGGGCGCCGCCGATCTTCATCTTCACCACGGAATAGCCCATGCCGAGGTATCGCCGCATTTCCTCGACCAGCGCGTCCACGCCCTTGCCAGGGTAGTAATAGCCGCCGGCGGCGTAGATCCAGGCGCTGTCATCGGCCTGTCCCTGGCGGTAGCGCTCGGCCAACAGCTTCCACAATGGCACGCCTTCCAGCTTGGCCGCGGCGTCCCACAGCGCCATGTCCAGCACCCCCACCGCCACGCTGCGCTCGCCATGGCCGCCGGGCTTCTCGTTGCGCATCATCGCTGCCCAGGCGCCGGCCGGGTTCAACGTGCCCTCCGGCGTGGACAGCGCCACCTCCGGCGCTTCCAGCAACCGCTGAATGAAGCGCTCCCGCAACAGGCCCGGCTGCGCGTACCGGCCATTGGAATTAAAGCCAAAGCCGGTGGCCCGCCGTCCCGCGCCATCTTCCACCGTCACGGCGACGATGCTCGCCGTCATCTTGGAAAAATCGATATAGGCGTTGGCGATGTCGCTGGCGATCGGCGCCACGCCGTCGCGGATGGAAACGATGCGCATGGGTCAGATCACCTTCTGGTCGCGCAATGCGCTGATCTCGTCCGGGGAAAAGCCGAACTCCGCCAGCACCGTGTCCGTATGCTGGCCACGATCCGGGGTGGGGTTGCTGGCGGGCGCCACGCCATCCAGCTGCATGGGCGGCCGCACCAGGGCGATCTCGCCCAGCTTCGGATGCTGCACGGGCCAGGCCAATCCGAGGTGACGCACCTGCTCGTCGGCGAAGACCTGGTCCATGGAATAGACATGGCCGCTCGGCACGCCGGCGGCGTTGAACCTGTTCACCCAGTTGGCGGCCGTGTCGGTTTCCAGCCGGGCCTGGATCACCGCGTTGGTCTTGGCGCGGTTGCGCGAACGCAGGGCATCGGTCGCCAGCTCCGGGTCCTTCGCCTGTTCCTCGATGCCGAGCACCTCCACGATGCGGCGCCACATCTCGCCGCCGCCGCCGGCAATGTTGACCACGCCGTCGCTGGCACGGAACAGCCCGGTGGGGATGGTGGTCGGGTGATCGTTGCCGGCTTGCTGCGGCACCTCACCCTTCATGGTCCAGCGAGTGGCCTGGAAGTCCATCATCGCCACCATCGCCTCCAGCAGCGAGGTATGCACCCAGCGCCCCTGGCCCGTCTGCTCGCGCTCCAGCAGCGCCACCATGATGCCGATGGCGCAATAAAGCCCGGCCGTGAGGTCGGCCACCGGGATGCCGGCGCGTACCGGCCCCTGCCCCGGCAAACCCGTTACGCTCATCAGCCCGCCCATGCCCTGCGCGATCTGGTCGAACCCCGGCCGCTTGGCGTAGGGCCCATCCTGGCCGAAGCCCGAGATGCTGCCCAGGACGATGCGCGGGTTGATGGCAGCCAGGGCCGGGTAGTCGATGCCCAGGCGTTCCTTCACGTCGGGCCGGTAGTTTTCCACCACCACGTCGGCCTTCTCCACCAGCCGGCGGAAAGCCGCCAGGCCTTCCGGCGCCTTGAGGTTCAGCGTGATGCCGCGCTTGTTGCGATGGACGTTCTGATAATCCGGCCCCAGCGTATCGCCGCCCAGGCCCTTGCCGGTGTCGATCGCCTCCGGCGCCTCGATCTTGATGACATTGGCGCCCCAGTCGGCCAGCTGGCGCACCGCCGTCGGGCCGGACCGGACGCGCGTGAGGTCGAGCACGGTGAAGCGTGACAATGGCAACATCGGTGATTCCTTCCCTTCGGCCCATGCATGGTAGCGCCTGGACCGGAGGGGGAAACCCCGGCGTGTCAGCCCCGCGGCGTATCCGACAGCCGCGCGAAGGGGCCGTACAGGTCGTTCAGCTCGGTGCCCTGGGCCAGCTTGTTGTAGCGCAGCGCCGAAGTCGGCTCCTGCGGCTGAACCGCCAGCATGTGGCGGCCCTGGCGGTCCAGGAACAGCAGGTGGCGGTGCGCGTCGCCACGATTGATCACGTAGACCTGCCGCATCTCCGCCACGCGCTCATCCAAATCCGCCAGCGCCCGCTGGCGCCAAGCCAGGGACCAGTGCTCCAGGTTCTGGGCGATGCCGGCCTGCGTCGCTTCCGACGCGGGGGGGGCGGGTTGCAGGGGTACCTCCTCCAGCAGCCGGTCGAGGTCCTCCCGCAGGCGGGAGATCACCGGGTTCAGCGCCGGCGAAAGGGCCTGCTGCGCGTCCTGCGCGCGGGCTTCCAGCTCCATCTGCTTCCAGGTGGCTTCATCCGAACCACCATAGCCGGTGAAGCGGTTGGCGGCGTAGCCTGCTGAGGACTCGGACGGCGAAGTGCGTGGGTTGCTCATGGCGGCGGGCCTCGTGGCGCCGGTGGCAACGTGCCCCGGCCTGGCGGCATCCTGCCACCCGACCGGTGAACAAACGGTGTGCGTCAGCCAGCGACGCCGTAGCCTTCCTCTTCCACCGCCGCCTGCACCTGGTCGCGCGGCAGCGTGGTGGTGGCACGCAGCCGGCCACTTGCCAGGTCGATGACCACTTCCGCCGCAGGGTCGCGCGACCGGATGGCCTGGGTGACGGCCTTCACGCAGTGCTCGCAGCTCATGCCGCTGATCGTCATCTCGATGCTGGTCACAGCGTCTTCTCCAATTCGTTGAGGATCGGGCAGTCCGGCCGGTCGTCGCCCGTGCAATGCGCCGCAAGGTGGCGCAGGCTGCTGGCCATGGCCTGCATCGCCTGGGCCTTGCTTTCCAGGGCTTCCACATGGTCCAGCGCGATCCGCCTGACATCGGCGCTGCAACGCTTCTCGTCACCCCACAAGGCCAGCAACTTCCCGACATCATCCAGCGGAAACGCCAGCGCGCGGGCATGCCGAATGAAGCGCAGCGTCGTCACGTCCGCGTCGGCATAGTTGCGATAGCCATTGGCGAGGCGTCGGGACGGGATCAGTCCCAGCGACTCGTAGTGGCGGATCATCTTCGCACTCAGCCCGGACAGCTTCGCAGCCTCACCGATATTCATGCGGCCCTCCATCGTGACAGCAGCAGCGCGTTGCCCAGCACGGCTACCGAAGAAAATGCCATCGCCGCGCCCGCCAGCGCCGGCGACAGCCAGCCCAGCGCCGCCAGCGGAATGCCCAGCGCATTGAAGCCAAAGGCCCAGAACAGGTTCTGCCGGATCTTGCCCAGCGTCCGCCGCGTGATGTCCAGCGTGGCCGGCACCAGCGCCGGGTCCGGCCGCAACAGGGTCACGTGCGCGGCCGCGATCGCGGCATCCGTGCCGCTGCCCATGGCGATGCCGAGGTCCGCGCTGGCCAGGGCCACCGCGTCGTTGACGCCGTCGCCGACCATCGCGACGCGCCGCCCGCCGGCGCGCCATGCCGCGATGCGCTCGGCCTTCTGCGCCGGCAAGACGCCAGGGGCGACATCCGTGATGCCGAGCTGCGCCGCGGCCGCGCCGGCGGCTTCCGGCCCGTCACCGGTCAGCATGGTCACGTGCACGTCCCGCGCGCGCAACGCGGCCACGGCACCCACCGCGCCAGGGCGCAACGTGTCCGCAAAGGCGAGCAGCGCCAGGACGCGCGGCGTCGTAGGCTCCAGCAGCCAGGACAGCGTATGGCCCTGGCGGCCTTCATGGGCGGCGGCGGCGGCGAGTGCACCGGCGGCGAGGCCGCTTTCTTGCAACAGGTGGCCACTGCCCAGCGCCAGCCGGCGGCCGTCCACCACGCCTTCCACGCCGCGCCCCGGCAAGACGCGGAAATTCTCCGCCGGGTGCGCCGCCCCCTGCCCGGCCGCGGCCAGGACGGCGCGGGCCAGCGGATGCTCGCTACCCGCCTGCAGGCGCGCCGCGAGCCGCAGGATGACCGCCTGCGATTCACCGGCTGCGGGGTAGACGTTGGCCAGGATCGGCTGCCCCTCGGTCAGCGTGCCGGTCTTGTCGAAAGCCACGAAGTCGATCCGCCCCGCCTGTTCCAGCGCTTCCGCGTCGCGCACCAGGATGCCGGCACGGGCGGCGGCACCTGTGCCCGCCATGATGGCGGCGGGGGTGGCGAGCCCCAGCGCGCAGGGGCAGGCGATCACCAGGACCGACACCGCGTGCAGCACCGCCAGCGTGAAGCCGGCGCCCGCCAGCCACCAGCCGAGCCAGGTCAGCAGGGAAACCACCACCACGGCCGGCACGAACACGGCGCTGACCCGGTCCACCAGCCGTTGCACGGGTGCGCGGCTGCCTTGCGCCGCCTGCACCAGCGCTGCCACCCGGGCCAGCCGCGTGTCGCCGCCCACGGCGCGCGCCAGTACCACCAGCCGCCCGTCGAGCGACAGGGTGCCGGTCGACACCGCATCGCCCGGGCCTTTTTCCACCGCGCGGCTTTCGCCGGTCAGCGCGCTCTCGTCCACGCCCGCGGCGCCGGTCTCCACCTCGCCATCGGCCGGGATGCGTTCGCCGGGACGGACCACGACGCGGTCGCCGGCCCGCAGCGAGGTCAGGGGAACCTCCCGCTCCACCCCCCCGCCGTCCAGCCGCCGTGCGGTGCGTGGCCGCAGGTCCAGAAGGGCGGCGATGGCAGCGCCCGTGGCGCGCTTGCCGCGATGTTCCAGGTACCGGCCGAGCAGCACAAAGGCGATCACGATGGCCGAGGCCTCGAAATACAGGTGCTGCGCACCCTGCCACCATTGCACCAGCGACAAGCCAAAGGCTGCGGTGGTGCCGAGCGCCACCAGCAAATCCATGTTGCCGGTCCATGCCCGCAGCGCGCCCCAGCCGGCGCGATAGAAGCGCAGGCCGAAGCCGAATTGCAGGGGCAGCGCCAGGGCGAGCTGCGCCCAGCCGGGGATCATCCAGTGCTGCCCCAGCGCCATGCCCAGCATGCCGACCAGAAAGGGAGCCGCCAGCGCGAAGGCGGCCACCACTTCCAGCAGCCGCCGATGGTCCGGCGCGGTATCCTGCGCCATATCGTCGAGGGAAAGCGGGGCGAGGTCGTAGCCGGCCCGGCGCAAGGCCTCGGCCAGGGCAGCCTCCTCCACCGTGGGCAGGAGATGCAGCGTCGCCCGCTCGGTGGCCAGGTTGACGGTGGCCGACAACACGCCGGGGACCCGCAGCAGGGCGCGTTCCACCCGCCCGGCGCAGCTGGCGCAGGTCATGCCCGACACGCCGACTTCGCGCGTGGCCTGCCGCAGGCCGTAGCCTGCTTGGCGCACCGCCGCCTCCAGCGCCGGCAGCGGTGTTCTGCCCCGCAGCCGTGCTTCCTCGGTCGCCAGGTTGACGGACACGTCCTCCACGCCCGGCAGGCGGCGCAGCGCGCGTTCGACCCGGCCGGCACAGCTTGCGCAGGTCATGCCTGTAATGGGGAGCAACACGGTTTCGGCGAGGTCGGTCATCTATCCCATGTGGTGCTTGACCTTATGGGAAGGTCAAGGTGCACAGGATGGTGATTGACGGCGAGGCCCGGACGCGGAACATGCCGCTCCATGCAACCCAATCCGCTTCGTCCCGCCATCCTGGCCATGCTGCTGATGCCGACCCTGCCCGTGGTCGCCGCAGCGCAGGCTCCGGCGCAGAATCGCTTTCAGGTGGTCAACCGCACCGGGCAGGAGGCCAGCAGCGTGCAGGCCGTGCGCACCGGCCGGGGCGACTGGGGCGGCAACCTGGCGCCCGGCCCGATGCCCACTGACAAGGCGCTGACGCTGCGCCCGGACGCCGACAGCGGCTGCCGCTTCGACGTGCGGCTCCTGCTGGCCGACGGGCGCGAGGCGATGAAGCGCGACCAGGACATCTGCGCCACCCCGCGCGTGGCGCTGGAAGCCGGGGACGTGCGGGCCGCCGCCGCGGCCCCCGCCGCGCCGCCCGCGACGCAGCCGGCACCGGGTCGGCCGAACCCGCAGGCACGCAACGTTTCCTCCGGCAGCGGCTTCGTGGTGGCGCCGGACCGGGTGCTGACCAACCGCCACGTGGTGGATGGCTGTGACCGGATCTTCATCCGCACCGCCGATGCCCGCATGCTGCCGGCGGTGCCGCCCGCGCGGGTCGATGCGGGGCTGGACCTGTCCCTCCTGGCCGTGCCGGGCAACCCGGGGCCCGCCCTGCCCTTCCGCTCCGGCCCCGCCGTGCGGCGCGGCGAGGGGGTGATCGCCTACGGCTTCCCGCTGCCCGGGCTGCTGTCCTCCGACCCCAAGCTGACGCGGGGCGAGGTGAACGGGTTGAACGGCCTGGGCGACAACCCGGCGCAGTACCAGATCAGCGCCGCCGTGCAGCCGGGCAATTCCGGCGGGCCGTTGATCGACCTGCACGGCAACATCGTCGGCGTCGTGGTCAGCAAGCTCAATGCCGGCGCCGTGTCCCGCCGTACGGGCGACATCGCGCAGAACGTCAATTTCGCGGTCAAGGGCGCGGCGGCGGCGGAGTTCCTGCGCCGTGCCGGCCTTTCGCCCCGCATGGCGGACAGCACCGGGACAGAGCAGGGGGCCGCGGATATCGGCGAGATCGCCAACCGCAGCACCGTGTTCATCCGCTGCGAGCGTTAGCCAGCACCCGCAGCGGCATGCCGCGCAGCCAGCCGTCGATATCCTCTACGGCCTGGCCGAAGAACACCCGGTAGCCGGCCTCGCTGACATAGCCGAGATGCGGCGTGGTCACGAGGTTGGGCAGCGAGCGCCAGGGGCTGTCGGCCGGCAATGGCTCCTGCTCGTAGACATCCAGCGCGGCGCCGCCGATGCGGCCTTCCCGCAGCGCTGCCTGCAGCGCGGCCGCGTCGACCAGCGGCCCGCGCGAGGTATTGACCAGCAACGCGGTCGGCTTCATCCGCGCGATCTCGGCCGCGCCGATCAGGCCGCGCGTGGCGGGCGCCAGCACCATGTGCAGTGTCACCACGTCCGCCTGTTCCAGCAGCGCGTCCAGCGAGGGCGCAAGGGCGGCGCCGCCGGCCGCGGCGCGCTCGGCGGTCAGGTTCGGGCTCCACGCCAGCACCCGCATGCCGAAGGCCGTTGCGTAGCGCGCCATCACCTGGCCGATCTTGCCCAGGCCGACGATGCCGATACACTTGCCCGCCAGGTCGAAGCCAAGGCTGTTCTGCCACGGGCCGCCGGCGCGCAGGTTGGCGTGCTCGGCCGGGATGTGGCGGGCCAGCGCCATCAGCAGGGCCCAGCTCATCTCCGGCGTCGAGTTCGCGGCGCCGTGGGTGCCGCAGACGACGATCCCGCGCGCCGCCGCCGCCTCCATGTCGATCGAGGCGTTGCGCATGCCGGTGGTGACCAGCAGGCGCAGGGCCGGCAATTGGTCCAGCAGCGCGGCGTCGAAGCGCGTGCGCTCGCGCATCGCCACCACCACCTCGGCCCCCGCCAGCGCTTGCGGCAGCGCCTCGGGCGGCAGCCACTGGTCCAGGGCCTCGACCGAAAGGCGGTCGCTCAGCACGGTCCAGTCGGCCATGGCGAGGGCGACGAGCTGGTAATCGTCCAGGATCACGCAGCGGGGCAGTGCGGCCATGGTCAGAAGGCTCCCTCGTCCATCGCCATCAGGGGCGTGGCGCCGGCCTGCAGGGCCAGCTCCAGCGCCACGGCCTGCGGCAGGACGCGTGCGTTGAAAAAGCGGCTGAGCACCAGCTTGGACTCTGGCGCGCCGGGCACCGCGGCCATGCGCGCCAGCATCCAGCCCAGCGCGACCAGCGCGAAGAAGCGCAGGTAGTCCGTGGCAGCCGCGCCAGTCTCGGCCGGGTCGGCGGCGGCGCGGTCCAGCAACCCGGCGGTCGCCGCCTCCAGCCGGTCCAGCGCGCGCAGCACGGGGATGGCGAACTCGCTGTCGGGTGCGAGGCTGTCGCGGATCAGCGCGAAAAAGGCACGAGGCAGCGCGCCGTCCTCCTGCGCCAGCTTGCGGCCCACCAGATCCATGGCCTGGACGCCGTTGGTCCCTTCGTAGATCTGCGCGATGCGGGCGTCGCGCACCAGCTGCTCCATGCCCCATTCGCGCACATAACCATGGCCGCCCAGCACCTGCTGCGCCTGCACCGCCGCTTCGAAGCCCAGGTCGCTGAAGGCGGCCTTGATGACCGGCGTCAGCAGCGCGACCATGCCCTCGGCCCGCGCGCGCGCGGCGGGGTCGGGGTGGCGTGCCGCCTGTTCCATCTGCAACGCCGTCCAGGCCGCGAGCGCACGGCCCGATTCCGCGAAGGCCCTGACGGTCAGCAGCATCTTGCGCACGTCGGGATGGACCAGGATGGACTGCGGCCCGCCGCCCCCCGCCCCCGGCGCGCGTCCCTGCAGCCGGTCCCGTGCATAGGCGCTGGCCCCCTGATAGGCCGCTTCCGCGATGCCAAGGCCCTGGACGCCGACGAACAGCCGCTCGGCGTTCATCATGGTGAACATCGCCCGCAGCCCCTGGTGCGGCGCGCCCAGCAGCCAGCCCTTGGCGCCGTCATAATTCATCACGCAGGTCGGCGAGGCCTTGAGCCCCATCTTGTGCTCGATGGAGCCGGCGGACAGCGCGTTGCGCGGGCCCAGCCCCCCGCCCTCGCCCGGCAATACCTTGGGGACCAGGAACAGGCTGATGCCCTTGACCCCCGGCGGCGCGTCTGGCAGCCGGGCCAGCACCAGGTGGATGATGTTTTCCGCCAGGTCGTGTTCGCCGGCACTGATGAAGATCTTGCTGCCGGTGATGGCGTAGCCACCGTCCTCCAGTGGTTCCGCCTTGCTGCGCAGCAGGCCGAGGTCGGTGCCCGCCTGCGCCTCGGTCAGCGCCATGGCGCCCATCCAGCGTCCCTCCACCATGGGCGGCAGGTAGAGGTGCTTCAGCCCATCATCGGCGTGCCGCTCGATCGCCTCGATGGCACCGCGCGTCAGGCCGGGAAACAAACCGAAGGAGAAGTTGGCCGAGGACAGCATTTCGTCGAACAGCAGCTGCAACACGCGGGGCAGGCCCTGGCCGCCATGTTCCGGTGCGTGTGCCAGTCCGGGCCAGCCGGCGTCCACGAAGGCCGCATAGGCTTCGCGAAAGCCGGCGGGAGTGCGCACCACGCCGTTTTCCAACACGCAGCCTTCCTCGTCGCCGCTGCGGTTGATCGGCTGTGCTACCTTCTCGCAAAAGCGCCCGGCCTCGCCCAGCACCTCGGCCATCAGCGACAGCGGCACCTCCTCGCCGCCCAGCGGCGCCAGCACGCCGGGTGCGTCCAGGAGGTCGCGCAGCACGAACATCATGTCGTCCACGGGCGCGGCATAGGCGGGCATGGCGGGCCTCCTTCTAGATCACGCCGCCGGCGCGCAGGCGCGCGACATCCTCGGCGGTCATCTTCAGCAGGTTGCGCAGAATATCGTCCGTATCGGCCCCGAAGGCGCGGCCGGCATGGCGCAGCACGGGCGGGGTGTCGGACAGGGTCGGGACACCGGCCGGCAGCACGATTTCACCCACGCGCGGGTCCTGCACCGTCACCAGATTGCCGCGCGCCGCATACTGCGGGTCCTCGAAGATGTCGGCGATGCTGTTGATCGGGCCGCAGGGCACGCCGGCCGCGTCGCAGGCCACCATCAGCTCATCGAAATTCTGCCGTCCCACCCAGTCAGCGACCAGACCATTGGTTTCTTCCCGCCGCGCCAGGCGGTTCCTGGTCGGGCCCAGCGCATCGGGGCCGGCCAGCTCGGGCTTGCCCATCACGTCGCACAGGCGGGCGAAGATCTTCTCGCTCGTGCAGGCCAACGCGATCCAGCGGCCATCCTTGGTTTGCCAGTGGCCATGCGGCACCACCTGCGGCACGTCGGGGCCCATGCGCTCGCGCACCGTGCCGTGACGGGCAAAGGCGGGGGCGATCTCGTCCAGCAGGCGGAACACCGACTCATACAGGCCAATATCCACCACCTGCCCCTGCCCCGTCTTTTCCGCCTGGCGCAGCGCCATCATCACGCCCACCGCACCCCAGACGCCGGACATGTAGTCCGCCAGCGAGGTGGAGCCCGGCACCACCGGCACCCGCCCCGGCTCGCCCGCCAGGTAGGTCAGGCCGGAAAAGCCGTGCGCGATGCGTGCGAAGCCTGGCTTGCCGCGCATCGGGCCGGTCTGGCCATAGGCGCTGATCCGCAGCATCACCAGCTTGGGATTGACCTCGCGCAACACATCCCAGCCCAGGCCCCATTTCTCCAGCGTGCCGGGACGGAAGTTCTCGATCACCACGTCGGCCTCGGCGACCAGCCTTTTGAACACCGCGTTGCCGTCGGGCGTGCGCAGGTCCAGCGTCATGCACTGCTTGTTGCGGGACTCGCTCATCCAGGCCAGCGTATCCCCGCAGTCGGTCGGCGTGCCGAACTTCCGCATGGGGTCGCCATCCTTCGGATGCTCGACCTTCAGCACCTCGGCGCCGAAATCACCCATGATGGTGCCGCAGAAGGGGCCGGCGATGAAGGTCGCGATATCCAGCACGCGCACGCCGCTGAGGGGCTGGTCCTGTTCCGTCATGTCGTTTCCCTGTTCTATGCGCGAGCGTTTGCGCTTGAGCAGAAAGTGAGAGCCGCGGGCCATGCTGTCCAGGGCAATTCGTACCTGCCGCTTTCAAGCCGCCGTGGCAGGATGCACCTTATGATCCCGATCACACCGCGCGCCGAACCCTTGCCGGAGCCCGGCGGGGGCGACCACTCTGCCCTGGCCCGCGCGCTTTTGCGCGAAGCGCTGACCGCCTCGCTGGCGACGCTGGACCCGTCCGGCGGGCACCCCTTTGTGTCGCTGGTGACCGTGGCCACGGATTACGATGGCGCGCCGCTGTTGCTGGCGTCTCGCCTGGCGCTGCATAGCCGCAACATGGCGGCGGACGGCCGGGTGTCGCTGCTGCTGTCGCGCCCCGGCAGGGGGGACCCGCTGGCGCATCCGCGCCTGACGCTGTCCGGCATCGCGACGCCATCCGGAGCGAAACACCTGCGAGCCCGATTTCTGGCCCGCCACCCGAAGGCCGCGCTGTATATCGACTTCCCGGACTTCCGATTCTGGCGGGTGCTGCCAGGCGCGGCGCATCTGGTTGCCGGCTTCGGCCGTGCCCCGGAACTGCCGCCCGCGGCGCTGCTCACGGATCTCACCGGGGCCGAGGCTCTGCTTGACGCCGAGCCAAGGCTTGTGGAGCAGTTGGATGCCGCCGCAATCCAACGCTATGCCCTCCGCCAGGGGGCACCGGCGGGCGCTTGGCGCCTGGTCGGGCTGGACCCGGGCGGCGTGGACCTTCTGGACGGGGAGCGGGCGTTGCGGCTGCCCTTCCCCTGCCACGTTACCGATCCGGCCATGCTGGACGATGTGATGCGTTGAGGGTTCCTGCCACGGCCCGACCCTCCTGCAGGGCGGGCCAATGCGCTGTTCCGGTCAACGCGGCGCGACGCGCCACACCGTGTTGCCGGTGTCATCGGCTACCAGGAGGCCGCCGCGCCGGTCCATCGCCACGCCCACCGGCCGGCCATAGACCTCGCCGGTATCGGGATTGGCCATGAAGCCGGTCAGCAGGTCGCGCGCCGCGCCAGCCGGCTTGCCATCGGCAAAGGGAACATACACCACCCGGTAGCCGCTGTAGTTAGCGCGGTTCCAGGAGCCGCGCTGGCCGATGATGGCGCCGCCGCGCCAGTGTTCGGGGAAGGCAGTACCGGTCGAAAAGGTCAGGCCGAGCGACGCGGTGTGCGGACCCAGGGCGTAGTCGGGGGCAATCGCCTGCGCCACAAGCTGCGGCGCCTCGCCCTTGCGGCGCGGGTCTTCGTTCTGCCCGAAATAGCTGAACGGCCAGCCGTAGAAGCCCCCTTGGCGCACGGAGGTGATGTAATCGGGCACCAAGTCGTTGCCCAGATTGTCGCGCTCATTCACCGCCGCCCAAAGCTGGCCGGTCTGCGGCTCGAACGCGATGCCGACGGGATTGCGCAATCCGCTGGCATAGATGCGCTCGTTGGCGCCATCCAGCCCGATCTGCAGCACGGCGGCGCGACGTGTTTCCCGCTCCAGCCCATATTCGCCCACGTTGCTGGCCGAGCCGACCGCCACCATCAGGCTTTGCCCGTCCGGTGCCGCCAGCAAGGTGCGGGTCCAGTGATTGTTGTAGCCGCCCGCCGGCAGGTCGAGGATTTTGCGCCCCGCTGCCTCGATCCGCTGCTGCCCGGGGGTGAAGGGAAAGCGCAGGATGCCATCGGTGTTCGCCACGAACAGCGCATCCCCGACCAGCGCCATGCCGAAGGGCTGGTTGAGCCCGCTCAACAGCACCGAGCGGGTTTCGGCCACGCCATCGCCATCGGCATCGCGCAGCAGGGTGATGCGGTCGGCGCTGTCACGTACCGTCCCCGATCGGCGCTGCTCTTCCTGCTTGGCGCGTTCTTCGGCGCTTTCCGCCGGCCGGGGTTTGGTGGCCGCCTCTGCTACGAGGATGTCGCCATTGGGCAGCACCTCCATCCAGCGTGGATTATCCAGCCCCGCTGCGAAGCGCGTGACGGCAAAGCCTTCCGCGGCAGTCGGCATGCGACCCTCTGGCCAGCCGACGCGACGGGGATGGTTTGAGACGTTGTGGCTTTCGTCCGGGGCCACCAATGTTGGGCTGGCGCCCATGCCGGGAAGTTGGGTCGGACCCTGCTGCGCACCTGCACTAGAGGCGAAGGCGACGGAGGCTAGGGCGACAGCCGTGGCAAGGGTCGATCGGCGCATGCTGCTGGGTCCCGGACGTTGCGAGTTATTCAGCAACGCTGTGCTCCCGCCGAGGCTGCGCACTTGCCTATGATTGTTACAATTCATCCATGTTAAGCGTCATGCGACAGATACGCGTAGCCCCGCCGGATAAGGCAAACCGTGGTCCCTGTGCCTATGCGTGATGATGAGCTATCGCGTGCCCAGGGTAGCTGACCAATGTCGGAGAAGGGGCGAAGGCGGCCCTTCACTTGATGGGATCAGTGGTCGCCATCATCAAAGGTGGCTGCATGAACTCGATCGTCGCGCCATCAGGACCAACGACGTAGATCACCCGCGTTCCGGCCCGCGCACCGCTCTTGATTGGCTGAGGCATGCCCTGCGCCTTCCAGCCGTAGGCAGCAACCCGCGCCAGGAGTGCGTCGATATCATCGACCACGAGAGCGAGATGCGCGAAGCCAGGGTCGAACGGCTTGGCCGGCACGCCCGGCCGATCCAGGCCCCGATACTCCAAGAGTTCGATCGTCAGACACGCTAAGGACACGATCGCCAAGCGCACCTGTGCCCCATGGGCCCCCGTCACTTGGCCGAGGAACTCGCCCTCCATTTCACCGGTTCGCACGAGCCGCGCGCCGAGCCCATCAACCCAGAACCGAAGGCTCTCATCGAGAGACGCAACCGCGAAGCCGACATGATCGGCGCGTTGAACCCGGATCTTTGCGTGTTCCATCATGCGGCCGTTCTACCGGCAAACGAGCTGGGTGTCTGCTTCGGGGTTGGGTGCGGACATGCACAGCAACGGTGGAACCGTGGCACTAAGCCACCCTCTGCGGTTCCAGCACGATAATAGATAATTATCGTGACTCAACTCTTACCAAAAGCGGTCAAAAAGGGAGCGGTATGGGCGCACCTTTCCTTGCCCCCACACTGTGAATGCCTCTGGCAACGGAGGCAGTTCAACGGCCGACATGGCCGGCAGGATTGTCGGCCTCAGCCCTCTCTTCCTCACTCTGCGCGTACCACAAGGAGGCGTAGAGCCCCTGGCGCCGCAGCAGGTCATCGTGGCTCCCGCGCTCGGCCACCGCGCCGGCATCCAGTACGACAATCTGATCAGCTTCGCGGATCGTCGACAGCCGGTGCGCAATCACCAGTGTCGTCGTCCGTTGCGCCAGTCGGTCCAACTGGAGCTGCACCTCGCGCTCCGTCCGGGTGTCGAGCGACGCGGTCGCCTCGTCCAGTACCAGGAGCCGCGGCTGCTTCAACAGCGCCCGGGCGATGGCCACCCTCTGCCGCTCACCCCCCGACAGGCGCAGTCCCCGCTCGCCAACCACGGTCTCCCACCCCTCAGGCAGCGAGGCGACAAGCTGGTCCAGACCTGCCGCCTGCGCTGCCTGCTCGATCTCCGCCATGCTGGCGTCCGGCCGTCCGAACGCGACGTTGCGACGCAGCGTGTCATGCATCAGCACTGTCTCCTGCGGTACCACGGCGATGGCGGATCGCAGGCCATGCAGGTCGAGGTCTTTGATCGACACGCCATCCAGCAGGATCTGCCCCGCGGTGGCCGGGTACAGCCGAACGAAGAGTTTGGCCAAAGTCGACTTCCCGGCGCCGCTGCGGCCCACAACCGCCAGGGTGTGTCCCGCCGGGATGTCGAGGTCGACGCCGCGCAGGACCTCCTGGTCGCCATAGCCGAAGCGCAGGCCCCGCACCTGCACGGACAGGGCGCCGCCGGTCGGCATCGCGGCCCGTCCGGGGTGGAGTTCGCGCTCGGACGGCTCCGTCAGCAGCAGGCGGAGCCGCTGTGCTTGGTCCAGCCCCCGCGTCACTTCCCGGGCCAGGTGGCCCAGCCGTTCGACCGGGCCCATCACCTGCAGCACATAGGCGCCGACCAGCACGAAGTCGCCCGCCGTCAGCCGCCCGGCGGCCACCTCCCGTGCGGTCAGCAGCAGGGTGCACCCCATGGCGGCCGCAATCACCAGGCCCTGCGCGGCCCCGCCCAGCCCACTCAGGCGCATGTAACGGAACCAGTGGCGGTCGCTGCGGGCCAGGCCCTCCGCCACGTGGTCCACCACATAGCCTTCCCGCGCGAACAGCTTGATCGCCTCGTGGTTGGTGAAGGCGTCCTGCGCGATCCCGGCGGCCGCGGCCGTGTCTTTCATGGCGTCCCGGTGGGAGGCACGCACGCCGGCCACGGTCTTCTCGAAGACGCAGCCATAGATCGCGATAAAGACGATCAGCATCCCGGTGACCGACCAGGGAAGGGCGCTGGTGGACAGCACCAGGACCGCGATCCCCACCTCCACCACGAAGGGGAGGACCGAGAAGATCAGCGCCATCAGCACGACGGTGTGGCCCCCCACACCATCCGACACGGTGCGGGCCATCTCGCCGCTGCGATGTTGCAGGAAGAAGGCATGCGGCAGGTCGAGCAACCGTGCGTAGGCCCGCAAGGTGAGGACGCGCTCGATCCGTCGCGACAGCCGCTGATGTCCCCAGAGGGCCACCGCCGGGACGACCCGCGCGGCGCCGATCAGCCCCGCATAGGCCATGACCGGCACGACCACGGCGAGGAAGCCCCCGGCAAAACCGTCGACGATGGCCTTCAGGGCGAGGGGGGACAGAGCCTGGAACGCGGAGCCCAGGGCTGCGCAGGCCAGGAGGCCCGCCATCTGCCAGCGCATCAAAGGCACGGCGCTTTGCCACAGGGTGGCAGCGACGCGCCGCAGATCACCGCCCTTTCCAGCCTGCTTGCTGGTTCTGTCTGGGTGATCGACAGCGGACATGAGGGTGATCCAATTGCGATTAATTCGCAATTATACGCACCATGGCATGCCACACCAGCGGTCGTTGACGTCGGTGCACCCTGGCCTCGCCCGATGTCTCGTCAAGCGGGCCGAAGCGTCATCGATCAAAGGCCCAGGCGGCGAAGAACCAGAAAGGTGTGTGCTCCTCGCGATGTCCCAAAAGAAGGGAGCAGGGTCGGGGGACGCTTGGCGCCTGAGCGGCAACCATGCGTCCCTTCTCAACTTGACTTCATTGAGAATCATTCTTATTCGCGTGCCTGCCTGACGATTGGCGCCATGGCCCATGCCCCGGCCTTCGCCTTGCCTGCACCAAAGGGACATGCCCGTGCGTCTTCCACACCCCCGCGCCCTGCTTCTTGTCACCACCGCCTGCGGCAGTGTCCTCCCCGCCGGATCAGGCTGGGCTCAGGACTCCATGGCGCCGCTGTTGTTGCCGACCGTCGAGGTCCGAGGCCGGTCATCCGCGAATGCTGGTTATCAGCCCCTGGACAGCACGCTGGGCAGCATCACAGCAACACCGATCCTCGACGTGCCGCAGGCCATTGCCGTCGTGCCGCGCGAGGTGTTGCAGGACCAGCAGGCCGCTTCGCTGGACGATGCGCTCGCCAATGTCAGCGGCATCGCTCAGGCCAACAACCTCGGCGGCACACAGGATGCCTTTCTTCGCCGGGGCTTCGGCGACAATCGCGATGGCTCCATCATGATCGACGGATTGCGCACTGTGGTGCCGCGCAGCTTCACGGTGATGACCGACTATGTGGAGGTGCTGAAGGGTCCGGCATCGGCACTCTACGGCATCCTGGACCCCGGCGGCCTGGTCAACGTCCGGACCCGACGGCCGCAATTGCAGCAGCAAGGCGTCCTGGCGCTGCGCGGCAGCAGCTTTGGTGGTGGTTCCACCGGCTTCGATGCCACCGGCCCCCTGGGCGAGCATGGCCTGGCCTTCCGCCTGTCTGGTGACTATCAGAACCAAGAGTACTGGCGGAATTTTGGCAGCCTCAAGCGCACGCAGATCGCGCCCTCGCTCGCGTGGTACGGCGCCGACACCACGCTGGAGGCCTCCTATTTCCATGAGGACTACGCGGTGCCCTTCGACCGTGGCACCGTCTTCGACCCGGCGACCGGCAGGGCCGTGCCGGCATCCCGCCGGGCGCGCTTCGACGAACCCTTTAATGTGTCTCGCGGCTACACCGACTACGCCACGTTGCGGGGGACGCACCGGATCAACGACAACTGGAGCCTGTCCGCCGGCTACGCCTACAGCCTGAACAACTACGCGGACCAGAACGCCCGCATCATCAGCTACAATGCCAGGACCGGACAGCTGACCCGGCGCGCCGATGCGACCGAGGATTCAGCCATGTTTTCGCACGCTCTGCGGGCCGATCTCACCGGACAGGCCGAGCTGCTGGGCATGCGGCATGACCTGTTGTTCGGCATCTCCTACGATTACAGCAGTACCCGCCGGGCGGAGCTGGTGCGCGGTGTCAACCGGGGCGGCTTCAACATCTCTCATCCGGTCTACGGCCTTCTGGCGCCCCCGGGCCGGATCGGCGCCGCTGCGGACAGCGACCAGACAGAGCGGCTGATCACCGAATCCGTCTACGCACAGGATGCGATCCATTTGAATGACCGCTGGATCGTGGTGGGCGGGCTCCGCTTCCAGCATTTCGACCAGGTGGCCGGCAAGGGCCGACCCTTCAATCTGAACACCGACAGCAACGACAGCCGCGTGGTGCCGCGGCTCGGCCTCGTTTACAAACTGCGGCCGGACGTGTCGCTGTATGCCAGCTACAGCCAGTCCTTCAAGCCGAACTCCTCCATCGCCAACGCCTATGGCGCGCCCCCGCCGGAAACCGGCGATTCCTGGGAAGTGGGTGCCAAGTTCGACCTGCTGGATGGACTGACAGCCACCGTCGCGGCCTTCGACATCGTCAAGCAGAATGTGCTGTACCGGTACGAGATCGGCGGTGTCAGCTTCAATGCCACGGCGGGCGAGGTCCGCTCGCGTGGCGTCGAGGCGGACTTCGCCGGGCGGATCACGCCGCAGCTCAGCGTCATCGGCAGCTACGCCTTCACCGATGCCGAGGTCACGGATGACCCGGAGATCAAGGGTAACCGCCCGGCCCTGGTGCCGCGCCACACCGCCGCGCTGTTCCTGACCTATGATTTCGGTGCCGTGCTGGGCTCGGAAGGCCTGCGCGCCGGCTTTGGCGGCCGCCACATGGGCGCGAGAGAAGGCGACCGCGCCAACAGCTTCGCCCTTCCGGCCTATCAGGCGTTCGATGCCTTCGTAGCCTATGACACCCGCGTGCAGGACACGCCGCTGCGGCTGCAGGTGAACGTCAAGAACATGTTCGACCGGACCTACTACACCTCCTCGATCGGAACCAACCTCGGGGTCGCCGTGGGGGAGCCTCTCCAGGTGATCGCCAGCGCCACGGTACGGTTTTGAGCGGCCGCGTGCCCCTGCGACGCCGCGCGCTGCTCGCTGCCGGCCTTGCCGTCGCCGCGCCGGCCCTGGTGCGGGCGCAGGAAACAGTTGTCGTTTCCGATCTCCTGGGACGGAGCGTGCGGCTGGACCGGCCGGCGCGCCGCATCGTGCTCGGCCAGGGGCGGCTGCTCAGCCTGATGGGGCTGCTGCATCCCGATCCGGTGTCGCTGCTCGCCGGCTGGGCGAGCGACCTTCCGGTGGTGCTGCCCGATGAATACAGCCTGTGGCGGAAGCGCTTTCCCGAGATCGACACGGTGCCGCAGCTTGGCCGCCGCGTGCTGGGCGATATGTCGCTCGAAGCGGTGGTGCAGCTCCAGCCTGACCTCATCCTGCTGAACCGCATGAATGCGGGTGCCGTGGATGCCGAGGGGCGCGGCGAAACGCTGGACAAAGTCGCCGCGCTCGGCATCCCTGTCGCCGTGATCGACTGCATGGCGGAGCCATTGCGGGACACTCTACCCAGCATCGGCATTTTGGGAGCGCTGCTCGGTCGCCCATCGCAGGCGGCGGCGCTATCGGAGTTCTATGCGGCAGGGCTCACCCGGCTGGACCGCTGGTTCGCCGACCACAGCCCCCCGACGCAACGCGTCCTGCTGCACAACCACGGTGGAGGGCGGGAATGCTGCTATTCCATCGCCCAGGGAAGCTTTGCCGCCCTGCTGCTGCGCGTGGCGGCCCGCAGCATCGCGGCCGACCTGTTGCGGCGGCCTTTGGGCCAGCTGCACAAGGAATACGTGCTGACGCATCCGGCCGATGCCTATGTCACCACAGGCGGCGTCTACAACGGACGTGGCGGTGTCTCCCTGGGTGCTGGCATCGCGCCCGATCTCGCGGCGCGCAGCCTGGCGGATATGCTGCGGGCACAGGGGCTGGCGGAACTGCCGCCCGTCGCCGACGGCCGCGCCTTCGCGCTGTGGCACGGGTTCAACGAGATGCCACAGCATCTGGTGGCGCTGGAGGCGCTGGCCGGTTGGCTACACCCTGATGCCCGCGCGATGTTCGACCCCCGCCCGACCATGGAAGCCTTCAACAAACGCTTCAGCGCGGTTCCGTTTCAGGGCACGTACTGGACATCTCTCAGCGGCTGACGGCGTGGCGCGTCTTCAAGCCGGCAACGCACGGCGGCCTCTGTCCCGGTCGCAAACCGCAAAAGGCCCGCACCGCTAGGCTGGCAGCAGCCCCGCCTCCCGGTAGCCCTCGATCGCGCCGTCGAAGAGGGCGATATCCGCTCGGCTGCGGGCCATCAGCTGGGCCCCGGCCACGGCCGCGAAGATGGCGCTGGCGCGCCGCCCGCAGGCCGCGGCATCTTGCCCGGTGGCCGCTGCCAGGACCCGGGCCAGCCAAGCCAGATTGATTTCGGCAAAGGCGGAGACCTCCGTCTTCACCGGGTCCGGCAGGTCGTCATATTCGGCGGACATGAAGCTGCACAGGCAGATGCGGTTGCCGTTCTCCAATGATTGGCGGAACGTGCCCGGATAGGCGCGCAAGGCGCCGGCGGGATCGGCTCCGCCATTCCACAGGCTGTCCAAGACAGCCTGGGAGTCCTCCCAGTAGCGCTTGGCCACGGCGGCGCCGAGGTCGGTCTTGGTGGGGAAGTGATAGTGGATGCTGGCGCTCTTGATGCCGATCTCGGCCGCCAGCTCACGAAAGTTCAGCCCGGTGTAGCCGTGGGCCTGCGCGGCGCGCCGGGCGGCGGCCATGATGTCTTCCCGCACATTCGAGCTCATTCCAGCCTCGTCCCACATTTTTCTATCAAGTGATAGATAGGCGTTGACGGGCCCAATGTGAAGCCATAGGCTTTACCTACCAACTGATAGATAGGGAATTTGAGAATGTCCGATTCGTTGTTCCGCCTCGACGCCGCCCAGCTCGCCGAACTGATCCGCAGCCGCGAGGTCTCGCCCGTCGAGGTCGTGCAGGCGCACCTCGACCGCATCGGAGGCGTCGACCCGCAGGTCAATGCCATCGTCACGGTGGCTCCTGATGCGCTGAATGCTGCCAAGGCTGCCGAGGCCGCCGTCATGGCCGGCGAGCCGCTCGGCCCGCTGCACGGCGTGCCCTTCACCGCCAAGGATTCCATCGACACCGCCGGTGTTCCGACCCAGCGAGGCTCGCCCATTTTCCGGGGCCGCACCCCGGCGCGGGACGCCACCAGTGTCGCCCGCATGAAGGCGGCGGGCGGCATCCTGCTCGCCAAGACCAACCTGCCGGAATTCTCTTACTGGATCGAAAGCGACAACCTCCTTTCGGGGCGCTCCAACAACCCCTGGGACCTGGCACGCACGCCAGGTGGCTCCAGCGGCGGCGAGGCTGCGGCCATTGCGGCGGGCATGTCCCCGCTGGGCCTCGGTACCGATCTCGCGATTTCGGTGCGCGGTCCCGCGGCGCAGACGGGCATCACCTCCTTGAAGCCGACGCATGGCCGCGTGCCGATGACCGGCATCTGGCCGCGCGCGCCGCGCCGCTTCTGGCATGTCGGACCGATGGCGCGCTCGGTCCGCGATGTCGCCCTGGCCTTTTCGCTGCTCGCGGGCCCGGATGGGCAAGACGCCTTCGCCACCATCGCCGGCCGGGCGGAGGTGGGGGCCGGCCCGCAGTCCGACCGCCCGTTGCGGGTCGGCTGGATGGTGGGGCCTGGCTTCGGGCCTGTCGATCCCGAGGTTGTGGCGACCGTCAGGGCCGCGGCGGAGGCCCTCGCAACCTTCGGCGTGCAGGTCGAGCCTGTCGGTATCCCGGCGCTGGAGCGTGACTTCGCGCTCGATGTCTTCAACCGACTGCATGTCATGGAAATGAAGCCCGCCTTCCGCGAAGCGACGCGTGGCCACGAAGGCGAGATGTACCGGATGGCGAAGACCATGTTGTCGCTGCCCGACACCTCGATGGCTGACTTCATCGACGCCGAGCAAGCCGCCGAGCGGCTGCGCGATGGATATGCCGACTACTTTTCCCGCTTCGATGCGCTGATCACCCAAGTGCTGCCGATCCCGGCGCACCACCATGGCGCCGACAAATTCGCGATCGATGGCCAGGAGGTCGATGCGACCTATCTTCAGGGTGCGACCGTCCCCCTCAACGTCACCGGCCTCCCGGGTCTCTCCATGCGGTTCGGAACAAGCCGGAGCGGCATGCCGATCAACGTGCAACTCGTGGGCGCTTGGCATGCTGAAGCGACGATCCTGCATGTCGCCTCGCTTCTGGAAAGCGTGAGCCCGGTCCAAGGCCTTTTTCCGAACATCTGAATCTAGTGACTTGGTGGCGCTCGGCTGGGGCGCCTCCTGGTTCTATCAGCGGGCAAAACGTACAGATACTGTGCGTGCAGCCATCCCAAGCTGCGAAGGCCGCCTAATAAAGTTGTGACCGACAGCGTCGAACCACAGATGTGGTGCCGCAGGCGCATTGTTGCAGCGACCCGCCCTGCGTTGCGATGCACTGCCTTGGCGCGATCGAGGCCCTATGGCTCGCGTACCCATTCCAGCCCGGCATCGCTTGCCATATAGCTTCCCGTCCATTGCACGCGGCGGCGGTGGTCCAGCGCATCCACCTCCCGTCGGCGCACCGCTTGGTCCTCGTCTCCCGCAAGCTGCTGACGCTGGACCAACCGAAGGACGGGCACCTAGCTCAAAACATCATCTCTGGCGGTGATCATGTCGAATAGCGGAAGGATGGTCCACGCTGGCATGGGCATGTTTTCCATGCGATGCGTCGCGGGTCCGCAGCCACTCCGGAGCAATTTGCTCACTCACCGCACTTCGTTGAGGTAGCGCGTTTCCTGCGTCGTGAACCGGTGATGGCCCAGGATCACGGGGGCGCCGGCCTGGTCATAGCCGGTGTCGTGAATCACCAGCAGGGCAGCCGGTGCGTCCAGGCGCAGCAGCACGCTATCTTCGGCCTCTGCCAGTTCCGCCGTCACGCTTTCGCGCACGGCCACGACGCGAATGTCGTACTGCTCCAGCAGATGGCGATAAAGCAGCGACGGCACCGCCTCCACGGTACGCGGGAAGTCGGGTAGCCGGGCCAAGGGCAGTAGGATCCGCTCGTGCATGGCGGGGCGGCCGTCCAGCAGGCGCAACCGGTGCAGGCGCAAAACGGGGCCGAGGTCGCCGAAGGCTTCGGCCTCTGCCGGCGTTGCGGCATCCTCCACTACGGACAGCACTTGCGTGGCGGAATTCAGCAACGCGCCGTCTGCGCCATGGAGCCGGAAATACTCGAAAAAGAACCGCAGGCTGTGCTGCGGCGCCCGGCCGGTGACAACGGTGCCAAGTTTGCGCCGTCGCATCAGCAGCCCCTCCGCCACCAGGTCCGCCAGTGCCCGCCGGATGGTGCCCACCGCCACCCCGTATTGGGCTGCCAGCGCCACCTCACCCGGCATCGCCTCGCCAGGTGCCCATACCCTCATGAGGATCTGCTCCGACATCTGGCGCTTCACATGCTCGTACAGCGGCAACGGGAGGGGTGGGCGGGCGGCAGGCGCGGCACGGGTCTTGACAGAGAGCATGACAATTCCGTTCAATTCTTTATAGAATATAGAAAATTGGGCCGGCGACCAGATGCTTCCTACCTTTTCGCCCTGGGCCAGGGCTCCCTCCAGCCTGGACGTGGCCTTCCGCCATATCGCCGCGCATGTCGAGGATGCGGTGCAGGATCTGTCGCGGATGCTGGCGGTCGATACCACCTTCCCGCCCGGCGCCGGCTACGCCGATTTTGCGACACTGCTTGAGGCAATGGTGGCGCCGCTGCGCCTGCAGACACGCCGGATCAGCGTGCCGGAGGCCCTTTGGAAGGTCCCCGGCGGCCCGGCATGGGGGGAACGGGTCAACCTGATCGCCGCCCGCCGGACCGGCCGTCCGGTGCTGGGGCTGTATTTCCATACCGACACAGTGCCCGCTGCCGAGGGCTGGACCCGCGACCCTTTCGCCCTGACGCGAGAGGGCGACCGGCTGCACGGCCTGGGGGCGGCCGATATGAAGGGCAGCATCGCCGCCACCCTCCTGGCGCTGCGCGCGGCCGAAGCTTGCGGCGTGCCCCTGGCCTATGATCCGCAACTCTTGCTCTGCACGGATGAGGAAGGCGGCCTTTACCCCGGAGTTCGCTATCTGGCCGAGCAAGGACTGCTGGAAGGCCACGTGCTGAATTTCAACGGCACCGCCGCAGCACGCATCTGGGCCGGTTGCTTTGGCGCTTTCAACCTGCAACTGCGCATCATCGGGCGCGGTGCCCATGCGGGCGATATGGGTGGCGCCGTCAATGCGGTGGAAGCGGGCGTGCCGGTGATGCGGGCGTTGCTGGGGCTGCAATCCGACGTTGCGCGCCGTACTTCCGCGCTGCCCGCGCCGCCCTGGTGGCAGGGGCGGCCGCTGGCGGGCAGCCTCGCCATCGTTGCGGCGCAGGGTGGCACCGGCAGTGGCGGACAGGTGCCCGCTGCCTTCACCCTCGTGATCAACCGCCGCTACCCGCCGGAGGAGGATTTCGCGGCCGCGCACGCGGAGATCGAGGCCACCATTCATGGTGCCCTGCCACCCGGCGCCACGGGGCAGATCGACTTGGTTGGCCATTTGATGCCGACCGCCGACCCGCGTGGCCCGCATTGGCCGCGCTGGCAGGCGGCGCTGAGCCAGGGCTTCGGCTATCGGCCCGACGAGTTCCGCGCCTGGGGCGCCGCCAGCGCATCCGATTTCGGCTGGGTACAGCGCGCGACCGGGTGGCATGAGGTGCTTCTGACCGGCCTGGGCCGCGCCGACAATGCCATCCACGCGCCGGACGAGCACACCACCACACATGACCTGATAGCACTGGCCCAAAGCGTGCTGGCCTATCTTGCCGCCGATTTTTCCCCGGAGCTGATCCCGGCCGCGGATGCCGCGCGTGACCCGCGCCGCCCGGGACAATGAAGACCACAAAAGACGCCGAACCGGCGCCCGCACACCGGCCCAACTGACTGCCCCATGGAGCCCCACATGACCCGTCTGACCCGCCGCCTGCTGCTGTCCGGCACCGCCGCCGTCACTCTGCTGCCCGGCCTCGCCGCCGCGCAGGCTGCCGCCCCGACCCCGCGCCGCGGCGGCACGCTGCGCGTGTCCGTGGACCAAGCCGCAAGCGTGATCCACCCGCTGCGCGCGCGGGTGAACCCGGAATACCTTGTCACCGAGCTGCTTTACAGCAACCTGACGCGGCTGAAGCACGACATGACGGTGGAGCCGGACCTGGCCGAGCGCTGGTCCAGCAACGACGCGCTGACCGAATGGACCTTCGTGCTGCGCGAGAACATCAGCTTCCACGACGGTGCCCCCTGCACCGCCGAGGACGTGGCCGCGACGTTCCGCGCCATCCTGGACCCAAAGACTGCCTCCCCCGCCCGCGCCAATGTCGGGCCGATCGACAAGGTGGAGGCGAAGGACGCGCGCACCGTGGTCTTCACCCTGAAGACCGCCTATGCCGACCTGCCGGTGGCCGTGGCCTTCACCACCGCCCGCATCATCCCCGCCCGCTTCGCGACCGGCGACATCGACCGCCTGTCGCGCGAGGCGGTGGGCACCGGGCCGTTCAAGCTGCAGTCCTACGAGCCGGACCGCCGCATCGTCGTGACGCGCAACGACAACTACTACGACCCCGCGCGCCCCTACCTGGACCGCGTGGAGGTGATGGTGTTTCCCGACCCCACCGCCGAAAGCTCCGCGCTGATCTCGGGCGACACGGATCTGTTGAGCAATGCCGGCCAGGGCGAGTTCCCGCGCCTGGAAAGTGCGCGCGGCGTGGCCGCCATGCGGGTGCCGTCGGGCCTGTTCCTGAACGTCAACATGGGCTGCGACGTGGCGCCCTTCAACGACATGCGGGTGCGCCAGGCCTTCGCTTTGACGGTGGACCGCGCCGCCATGGTGGGCTTCGTGGCGCAGGGCTACGGCACGCCGGGCAACGACAGCCCGATGAACGCCGCCTACCATTTCTTCCGCGACATGCCGCTGAAGAAAGCCGACGTCGCCCAGGCCAAGCGGCTGCTCGCCGAGGCCGGGCACCCCAACGGCATCGACCTGACGCTGGTGGCCTCGGAAACCCCGGGCACGCGCGCGCAGCTCGCGGTCGCGATGCGCGAGATGGCGCGGCCCGCCGGCATCCGCATCACGGTGCAGACCATGCCGCACGCCACCTACCTCGACCAGGTGTGGAAGAAGGGCAACTTCTACGTCGGCTACTACAACATGCAGCCCACCGCCGACGGCATCTTCTCGCTGCTCTACACCTCGGACGCCGCCTGGAACGAGACGCGCTGGAACAACAAGGAGTTCGACGCGCTGGTGGCCGAGGCGCGGGGCACCACGGACGAGGCGAAGCGCCGCGACCTCTACGGCCGCGCGCAGGGCATGATGCATGAGCAGGTTCCCTCGGTCATCCCGGCCTTCTTCGACATCCTGCAGGCGCGGCGCGCCTATGTTCAGGGCTATGCGGCGCATCCGCGCGGCTCCGTCTACCGGCTGGACCAAGCCTGGCTCGCCGACGGCGCGCCGCGGCGGGGCTGAGGCCTTGAACGCTTCGTGGCTGCTGCGCCGGCTGGCGCTGGTCTGCTACACCGTGCTGGTGGTGTCCGTGCTGGTGTTCGGCATCACCCAGGTGCTGCCGGCCGACGCCGCCGTGACCCTCCTGGGCGAGAACGCGACGCCGGAGGCCCTGGCCGCCGTGCGCGCGCAGCTTGGCCTCAACGACCCCTTGTGGCTGCAGTACTGGCACTGGCTGTCCGCAGCCCTGGGGGGTGACTTCGGCACCTCCATGCGCACCGGGCAGCCGGTCGCGCCCACCATGCTGGTGGCGCTGTCACGCTCGCTGCTGCTGGCGGGGCTGTCGCTGGCGCTGATGCTGGTGGTGGCCATCCCGCTCGGCGTCTGGGCGGCGCTGCGGCAGGGGAAGGCGGCGGACCTGGTGACGGGGCTGGTGTCCTATCTCGGCGTGTCGCTGCCAGAATTCGTCACCGCGACCCTGGTGCTGATGGTCTTCGCCGACTGGCTGCAATGGCTGCCGGCCACCGGCTACGTGCCGCCGGGCGAGGATTTCTGGGACAGCATGGCGCATCTGGTGCTGCCGGTGCTGACCGTTTCGCTGATCATGGTCGCCCACGTCTCGCGCATGGTGCGATCCGAGACGATCGACGTGCTGCACAGCGACTACATCCGCGCCGCCCGGCTGAAGGGATTGCCGGAGCGCAGCGTGCTGCTGCGGCACACGCTGCGCAACGCGCTGCTGCCGGTCATCACCATCGTGGCGCTGGATGTCGGCTACCTGCTGGGCGGCATCATCGTGGTGGAGGAGATCTTCGCCATCCCCGGCATCGGGCGGCAGCTCATCGTCGCCGTCACCTCGCGCGACCTGCCGGCCATCCAGGCGGGGGCGATGATCATGGCGCTGACCTATGCCGTCGCCTCCACGCTCGCCGACATCGCCTATGCGCTCCTGGACCGGAGGATCCGCTATGACTGACATCCTCCGCCGCCTGTGGCGCACGCCGCAGGGCGCCATCGGCCTCGTCATCCTGGCGCTGCTGCTGCTGCTCTGCCTGCTCGGCCCGTCCCTCGCCCCGCGCGACCCGGAGGCGATCGACTTCATGGGCCGCTTTCGCCCGCCGGGCGCGCTGAACTGGCTGGGCGCAGACCAGCTCGGCCGCGACGTGCTGAGCCGGTTGATGACCGGCGCGCGGGCCACCGTGCTGCTGGCGCTGGCCGCGACCCTGCTGGGCACGCTGGCCGGCAGCGTGATCGGCACGCTGTCCGCCTATCTGGGCGGGCGGTGGGACGAGGCGATCATGCGCAACGTCGATGCCGTGATGGCTATCCCCGGCCTGTTGCTTGCGTTGCTGCTGGTCAGCAGCCTGGGCAAGGGCAGCTTGAATGCGACGCTGGCCATCGCCATCGCCTTCACCCCCGGCATGGCGCGCGTCACGCGCTCCGTCGCCCTCAACGTCCGGGCGCAGGACTACGTCAAGGCGGCGCAGGCGCGGGGCGAGCGCGCCACCTTCATCGTGCTGCGGGAGATGCTGCCCAACGTGGTCGGCCCGGTGATCGTCGAGACCACCATCCGCGTCGCCTTCGCGGTCATGTTGTTCGCGACGCTGAGCTTCCTCGGTCTCGGCGCACAGCCGCCGGCGCCGGAATGGGGGCTGATGGTGGCCGAGGCACGGCGCTTCGTGCATCAGGCACCCTGGGTGATCATCGCGCCCTCCGTCGCCATCGCGGCCACCGCCATCGCCTTCAACCTCCTGGGCGACGGGCTGCGCGACGCGCTGAACCCGAGGGACGAGCGATGATCCTCTCCGTCGAGAACTATTCCCTGTCCTACCGCACGGCGGCGGGCCTCGCGCCGGCGCTGGTGGATGTGTCGCTGGACATCGCCAAGGGCGAAGTGCTGGGGCTGGTGGGCGAGTCCGGCTCGGGCAAGTCCTCGCTCGCCTGGGCCATCATGCGCCACCTGCCGCGCAACGCGGTGGAGGCGGGCGGCGCGCTGCGGCTGGGCGGCACCGACCTGCGGGGGCTGGACGCGCGCGGCATCGCGGCGGTGCGCGGCAAGCGCATCGGCATGGTGTTCCAGGACCCCTCCACCGCGCTGAACCCGACGCTACGGCTCGGCGACCAGGTGATCGAGGTGCTGATGCGCCATCGCGGCCTGTCCCGCGCCGAGGCGCGCGAGGCGGCGGAGGAGGCGCTGCGCGAGGTGGAGCTGCGCGAGCCCGCCGCCCTGATGCGCCGCTTCCCGCACGAGGCCAGCGGCGGCGAGAAGCAGCGCGTGGTGATCGCGACCGCCTTCGCCACCCGCCCCGAGCTGATCCTGTTTGACGAGCCGACAACGGCGCTCGACGTCATCACCGGCGCGCGCATCCTGGAGCTGTTCGCGCGGCTGCGGGCGCGCACGGGGGTTTCCGCGCTCTACATCTCGCACGACCTCGCGCTGGTGTCGCGCGTGGCCGATCGGGTGGCGGTGCTCAAGCGCGGCGTGGTGGTGGAGCAGGGCACGCCGGAGGCGGTGTTCCGGGCGCCGCAGCATCCCTACACCCGGCAGCTCGTCGCCGCCGTGCCGCGCCCCGGCCACCGGCTGGTGCGGGACGAGGCGGCACCGGGCACCGTGCTGGCGGCCAATGGCATCAGCGTTCGCTACGCCCGCCGCCGGCTGTTCCGCCCCGCGCCGCCGCCCGCCACACACGCGGTGTCGCTGGCGGTGAAGCCCGGCGAGATCTTCGGCGTGGTGGGGGAATCCGGCTCGGGCAAGTCCTCGCTGGCCCGCGCGCTCAGCGGCCTCGCGTCCTTCGATGGCGGGATCGAGGCGGCGGGGCAACGGATCACCCACGCCCGGGACATGGGGCGGGACTACCGCCGCGCGGTGCAGATCGTCTTCCAGCACCCGGATTCTTCGCTGAACCCGCGCATGCGGATCGGCGCCATCCTGGCGCGGCCGCTGCGGCTCTATGGCGGCAGCGATGCCGAGATCCCGCGCCTGCTGGAGGAGGTGCGCCTGCCGCACGACTATGCCGCCAAGTATCCGCACCAGCTGTCGGGTGGCGAGAAGCAGCGCGTCGCCATCGCCCGCGCCTTCGCGGCCCGTCCCTCGCTGGTGATCTGCGACGAGATCACGGCGGCGCTGGACGTGTCCGTGCAGGCCCAGGTGGTGGAGTTGCTGCTGGAGCTGCGACGCCAGCACGGCACTGCCTACCTGTTCATCACCCACGACCTCAACCTGATCCGCCAGATCGCCCACCGCATCGCCGTGATGCGCAACGGCGAGATGGTGGACCTGCGCGATGCCGCCGCCATCGGCGGCGATGACGCCCACCCCTATACCCGCGCCCTGATCGCCGCCTCCCCGGTGCCGGTCGGCGAGGCGCTGCCGGAGCACAATGCATGACCCCTGAGGACCTTCTGGCGCGCATCGATGCGCAGGACTGCCTCGACACGCTGGCCGCCATGGCGCGCCACAAGAGCTACAGCCAGACGGAGGGCGAGCGGACGCTGGTGGAGGCGATGGGCGAGCGCATGCGCGAGCTCGGCCTCGAGACGGAGCTGACGCCGGTGCCCGGTGGGCGCATCAACGCCGTGGGCCGGCTGCGCGGTGCGGGCGGCGGCAAGAGCCTGCTGTTCAACGGCCACCTCGACACCAACCCGGCGACGGAAGGTTGGACCGTCGATCCCTGGGGCGGCAAGGTCGACGAGAACTTCATCTACGGCATCGGCGTGTCCAACATGAAGGCGGGCGATGCCGCCTATTTCTGCGCCGTCAAGACGCTGCTGGACGCGGGCGTGAAGCTGAAGGGCGACGTCATCCTCACCTTCGTGGTGGGCGAGCTGCAGGGCGGCATCGGCACCCGCGCGCTGATGGAGCAGGGGCTGCGCGCCGACTACTTCGTCAATAGCGAGCCGACTGACCTGGCGGCGCTGACCATGCACGCCGCCGCCTTCACCTTCGTGATCGAGCTGACCGGCGACACGCGCCACCTGTCCAAGCGCGAGGAGGCGGTGGATGCGATCGTCGCCGCCGTGGACCTGATCCCGCGCTTGAATGCCATGCGCTTCTCGGGCGCCGCCTCGCCCGCGCATGAAAGCATCAACCGCGTGCATGTGGGCGTGGTGCGCGGTGCCCTGGGGCAGGAACTGCATGAGTGGCGCGCGCCGCAGGTGGCAGACTTCGTGCGCCTGCGCGGCTCTGGCCGCTATGCCCCCGGCCAAACGGAGCAGGGCGCGCTGGCCGACATGCGGCGCGAGCTGGACGCACTCGAGGCTCGCTTCCCCGGCCTGCGCGCCAGCCTGACCACGGAGGCCGCGACCGGACATCAGCCCATGCCGGCCTTCGAAGTCTCGCCCGAGAGCCGCATCGTCCAGGCCATCAACCGTGCCTACATGGCGGTCCGTGGTACGCCGCAGCCAACCGGTGCCATCACGCCGCCGGGTTATTACGGCACCGACGCCGGGCATCTCTACAAGCTGGGCGGCATGGAAGGCATCGTCTGCGGGCCAGGCGGCCGCTACAACACCATGCCGGACGAGCGCGTGGACATTGTCGATTTCCTCGACATGGTGCGGGTCTACCTGCTGACGATCCTGGATATCTGCGAAGTGGCCTAGCTTGCCTTCGACGTCATGAGGTCGCGTGCTTCAGCGTCGCGTTGCTGCGCGCTGGAGCTACGCGGCGTCATCATGAGTGGCTAATTTGCCATGCCCGAAGCAAGCCTTCCCAGACTCACATATGCCAAAGCTTCAGGCCTTCTGTCCTGCCGTCCACGCTGCACCAGCCTGAGTGATCCGGACAGGGACGAAACCAGTAATTGAGCAAGTCCTTCAGGGACAGCGTTTGGCGCCAGGGGTGCAGGGCGCTCTTTGGGGTCCCCCATAATCATAAGGATAAGCAATTCCTTATCCGCACTTTCGATCATTGTATTTTCCCTAATACGGTGTTTCCGCCAAGCTTCCGGCCCGAACGAATGCGCTGGTCCGCCAGCGGTCATCATCAATGCCCGGGCGTGGAGCCAATCCCATCGTGAAGTCGCCGACGACGAGGACCGCCCCGGGCAGCGGAGCGATGTCAGGCTTTGCCGCACCGTCGCTGACGGTGATCCGCACCCTGGTCATCGCTGCCCTCGGCGGCGGAGCCCTCAACGCAGTCGGCATGCCGGCGGGCTGGCTTTGCGGCGCCATGCTGGCCGTCGCCCTGGCTGCTCTGTGCCGCCTGCCTGTCCGTGTGCCTGATACCCTCAGGGACGGTACTTTCATCGTGCTGGGTACCTCGATGGGCAGTGCCGTCACGCCGTCCACACTGCATGACGCGACGCTGTGGCCGATCAGCCTGTTGATCCTCATGGTGTCGATCGCCGCCACAATGGCGGCGGGCTCCTTCTACCTCCACCGCATCCATGGCTGGGACCCGGCCACGGCGCGGCTGGCCTCGGTGCCGGGCGCGCTGTCCGCTGTGCTGGCCCTGGCTACCGGCACCACCGCCAACTTCCCTGTCGTGGCCCTGGCGCAAACGCTACGGCAACTTCTACTGGTCGGCCTGCTGCCGGTCGCCCTGGCTTTCGGCGGGCATGCCGCGCTGGCCCTGGCCACCCCGCCTCCCGCCACGCTGGCGGACATGGCCATCATGCTGGTGGCCGGGGCCGCTGGCAGCCTGGTGCTGGCACGGCTGGGCGTGCCGGGTGGGCGGCTGGTGGGCGCCATGCTGGGCAGCGGCGTGCTGCACCTGCTGGGCTTCGTATCCGGCCGCCTGGACCCGGCCCTGATGGTAGCGGCCTTTGTGATGACCGGCACGGTCATCGGCAGTCGCTTCGCCGGCACCTCGCCCAGCCTGCTGCTGCGCACCGTGCGCCCGGCCTGCATCGGCACCGCCATCGCCGTCATGCTGTCCTTCGGCTTCGCCCTGCTTTGTCAGAGCCTGCTGGGGTTTCCCTTTGCCGAGATCTGGCTTGCCTATGCTCCCGGCGGAGTGGAGGCGATGACCGTGATGGCCTTCGCGCTTGATCTCGACCCATCCTATGTCAGCGCGCACCACGTTGTGCGTCTGATGGCGCTGACGCTGCTCAGCCCGCTTTGGATGTGGTCCATCACCGCCAGGCATGCCGCCGACCCCCTGAAGCAGGGGCAACCGGATGCGTGACGTGAGCCCGCCTGCCGGTCGTGCCAAACCCTTTGAAGGACACCGTCCCGCCATGCCCCAGGCCTGCCTGCCCCCGTTCCGCCGCCCGGGACTGGCATTGTGCGCCGTGCTGGCAGTCGTTGGCCCGCTTTCCGGCGCCGCGGCGCAGTCGCTGGTGATCGCCACCTCCTCGCCCCCCACCGCGCTCGACCCGCATTTCCACAACCTGATGCCGAACAATGCGCTGGCCGCGCATGTCTTTGATCGGCTGGTGCACCAGGACGCACGGCAGAACCCAGTGCCGGGCTTGGCGACGGCCTGGACACCGGTTTCCGACACGGTGTGGCAGATCACGCTGCGGCAGGGCGTGCGCTTCCATGACGGAACGCCCTTCACCGCCGCCGACGTGGTGGCCAGCCTGGCGCGCGCGCCCGATGTCGCCAACAGCCCAGGCTCCTTCGCCCAGTTCCTGCGCGGCATCTCCGCGGTGGACATGATCGGCGAGCACATGCTCCGCATCACTACCGTCACGCCGAATCCTCTGCTGCCCAACGATCTGTCCATGATCGACATCGTGCAGGCTCGCTTCCGCAACGCGCCGAGCGAAGCCTTCCGCAACGGCGAGGCCATGGTCGGCACTGGTCCCTTCCGTTACCGCGCCTTCACGCCTGGCCAGGAGGCCGTGCTGGCGCGCAACCCGGATTACTGGGGCGGCGCCGCGCCATGGCAACAGGTGACGCTGCGCGTCATCCCCGACGACAGCGCCCGCCTGGCTGCCCTGGCCGCCGGCGACGTGGACGTGGTGGAGGGCGTGCCCAGCAGCCAGCGGGCGGCACTGGAAAAGCGGCCGGGCGTCGGGCTCTGGAGCACCGTGTCCAATCGCCTGATTTTCCTGTCATTCGATACGGAGCGGCAGAGCACACCCTTCGCCGCCGGCCCGGACGGCCAGCCGCTGCAGTCCAACCCGCTGCGAGACGCGCGGGTTCGCAAGGCCATCTCCCTTTCGGTGGATCGCGGCGCGCTGGCGGAGCGGCTGATGGAAGGCTCCGCCCTGCCCGCCGGCGCCGTGCTGGCGCCCGGCTTCTTCGGCGTCAGCCAACGGATGCAGCCGGAACCGGCGGACGCGCCAACGGCCCGGGCGCTGCTGGCAGAAGCCGGCTACCCCAAGGGCTTCCAGCTGACCTTGCACGGTTCCAACAACCGCTTCCCCAACGACGACAAGGTGTTGCAAGCCGTGGCGCAGATGATGACGCGCAGCGGCATCGCGGCGAAGGTGCAGACCATGCCCTTCTCCATGCTGCTGTCCCAGGGCGGTGCGCCGAACTACGCTTATTCGGCCATGCTGCTGAGCTTCGGCGCCAATACGGGTGAGGCATCCTCCTCCCTGCGCTCGCTCATCGCGACGCCGGACCGGGCTACCGGCATGGGCGCCGCCAACCGCGGACGCTATTCCAACCCCGGATTTGATGCGCTGCTGCGGCGCGCCCTCGGCACGGTGGAACCGGAAGCGCGGCGCGCCCTGCTGGAGCAGGCGGGCGAGATGGCCATGGCCGACCATGCCATCGTGCCGCTGCTGTTCCAGGTGAATCTCTGGGCCACGCGCGCGGGCCTTTCCTACGAGCCGAGGGCCGACGAGTGGACCCTGGCCCAGTTCGTCCTGCCCCGGAAGTGAAGGCACATCCCATGAGCACAGCCACCCTGGCCGCCGAGGCCACCACCACCCCCATCCACCGCCTGACGGCGACTGAGCTGGCACGCCGCTACCGCCAAGGCAGCCTAAAGCCCAGCGTTGCGCTGGAAGCCATCCTCGCCCGCATCGCCCAGGCCAATCCCGTGGTGAATGCCTTCGCGACTCTGGACGAGTCTGGCGCGCGGCAGGCCGCCGCCCAGGCCGACGCGCGCTTCGCCGCCGGCCAGCCGCTCGGCCCTTTCGACGGCATACCTGTCAGCATCAAGGACAACATCACTGTGGCGGGGCTGCGCTGCGCCTGGGGCAGCGAAACCTTCGCGGATTTCGTGCCGCAGCAGGATGAGACACCCGTGGCGCGGCTGCGCACCCAGGGCGCGGTGATCCTGGGCAAGACCAATGTCTCGGAGTTCACGCTGGGCCGGGGCAATGTCAGCACGGAGCTGTTCGGCACCACGCGAAACCCCTACGACCCCGCCCTGACCTCGGGCGCTTCCTCGGGCGGCGCGGTGTCCGCCGTGTCTTCCGGCATGGGACCTGTGGCGCTGGGGACGGATGGCGGCGGCTCCATCCGGCGGCCCGCGGGCTACACCGGGCTGCTTGGGCTGAAGCCCAGTGTGGGTCGGGTGGCGCGCAGCGGCGGCCTGCCGGTCATCCTGCACGATGCCGAGATCATCGGCCCCATCGCCCGCACCACCGATGACCTGGCCATGGCGCTTGCCGCCATCCAGGGCCCGCTGGACGAGGACCGGGGCTCGATGGCCTTTCGTGCCGACGAGGGCGAACCGCCGGCGCGGCCCATGCGTATTCTTTACGTGCCGCGCTTCGGCGACTGGCCGGTGGACGCACCGATCGCCGAAGCCTGCGCTGCCGCCGCGGAAAACCTGCGCGCGCTGGGCCACATAGTGGAACAGGGCACCTTGCCCGCCGATCTCGCGTTGTTCGAGAAGAACTGGCCCAATGTGGGTGCCGCCGGTCTGGCCTGGCTGCTGCGCGGCAAGGAATGGCGCGGCCGCGTCGGCAAAATCTACGAGGAGATGATAGAGAAAGGCATGGCTCTGAGCGCCATGGACTATCAGGACGCGCTGCAGGCCTTCCGCGACATTCAGGCGCAGTTCGCGCGCTTCTTCCGCGACTACGACCTGATGATGACCCCCTCCTCCGGCGCGTTGCAATGGAAGGCGGAGGAGTTCGGCCCGCCGCACCACCGCGCCTTTACCGGCATCGTCAACCTGGCCAGCCTTCCCGGCATCAGCATCCCGGCTGACCCCTCGCCCGCCGGCCTGCCCATCGGCTTTCAGCTGGTGGCACCCTATGGCGGAGACTGGACGCTGGTCGCCATGGCCCGCCAGTACGAGGCGGCGCATCCCTGGGCGGACCGCTGGCCCGCGCTCTGAACTCCGGGGGCGCGGGCCGTCAGGCGGCCTGCGCCCCGCTCGTCCGCACCGCCGCCGCCCATCGTGCGCGCTCCTTCGCCAGGAATGCGTCCAGCTCTGGGCCTGAGGTGAGAGCCAGGGGCATGGAATGGCGGGCGCGCAACTGATCCCGCCACTGCGCCGTGCCGGTCACCTGCGCCATCGCCTGCTGCAGCTTCGCCAGTACGGGCGCCGGCGTGCCGGCTGGCGCGAACAGCCCGAACCAGTTGGGCACGTCCAGGCTGGGAAAGCCGAGTTCCGGCAGGGCGGGTACGTCCGGCAGGCTGTCCTGCCGCGCCGCCGTGGCGGTACCGAGGATGTGGAGCGCGCCGGCCTGCGACAGCGGCAGTGCCGTGACCACGGCGTCGAAGATCAGCTGGATCTGGCCGGACAACAGGTCCGCGATGGCGGGCGGGCTGCCGCGATACGGCACATGCGTCAACTGCACGCCGGCATCCTTCGCGAACAGCTCGCCGGTCAGGTGCGCCAGTGACCCGCTGCCGCCAGAGCCGAAGTTGAGTGCCCCGGGTCGCGCGCGCGCTGCCGCCAGCAGCCCGTCCAGGCTTGGTGTGGCCAGTGCCTTCGAGCTGGTCAGCAGCACGTTGGCCTGCGCGCCCATCAGCCCGACCGGCAGCAGTTCGGTATCCGGATCATAGCTCAGCTTGCCGTAGAGCGGCTTGGCGATGCCCATCGTGGCCGGGCTGGCGCAAAGCAGGGTGTAGCCGTCCGGCGAGCCGTGGGCGACGTATTCGGCGCCGACGTTGCCACCGGCACCGGAGCGGTTCTCCACCACCATCGACTGGCCCAGCACCGGCGTCATGGCTTCCGCCAGCGCGCGGGTCAGGATGTCACTGACGCCGCCGGGCGCGAAGGGCACCACGATGCGGAGTGGGCGGTCGGGAAAGCCGGGCCCGGCCAGCGCGGGCCGTGCCAGCAGGGTGCCGGCGGCGGCGAGAAAGCCGCGACGGGAGCCGGTCAGGCGGTTGCTGGTCATGGCGAAAGATCCTTGCGGCGAGAGGAATGTCCGCAGCTTGCCATTCAAGCTTCTTCAGGGAAAATACGCTTTCCTGGGGCTTCCATAACGGATCACTTATGAAACTCGGCGTTCGCCAGCTGGAAGTGATCCGCATCTTCGCGCGCACGCACAGTGTCACGGAAACGGCGCGCGTGCTGAACGTGTCCCAACCCGCCGTCAGCCAGACGCTGCGGGAGGCGGAGATGCAGCTTGGCTTTCCCATTGCCGTGCGCTTCGGCAACCGCACCCGGTTGACCGACGAGGCCCGGGCGCTGATGCCGGATATCGAACGCATCCTCGCGCAGTTCTCGTCGCTGAAGGGGCGGGCCGAGGAGTTGCGGGATTCTCGTGCCGGCTCACTTTCCATCGCCAGCGTGCCTACGTTGTTCATCGCGCTGCTACCCCGCGCCGTGGCTTCCTTCCTGAGGGAGCACAGGCGCGTGCAGTTGCAGGTCGGCAGCCACACCGCCGCCAAGGTGCTGCAGCAGATCCGGCAGGACACAGCCGACATAGGCTTAGCCTTCATGCCGATCGACGAGATCGGCGTGGCCGTGCAGCCGGTCCTGCGCATGGCCGTGGTCTGCGCCGTTCCCGTCGGCCACGCGCTGGCAGGCCACGACTGCATCCGCCCCGCCGACCTGATTGACGAGGTCATTGTGGTGCAGAACGCACACGGCCCGCCGGGGCTGGTGCTGCGGGAAAGGCTGGAACACGACTTCTCGCGCATGCGGGTGGTCGGCACCAACCAGTCCTCGGCGGCCTTGAGCATGGCCTGCGAGGGGATCGGCATCGCACTGGTGCACCCCCTCACCCTTTCCGGTCCGCCGAGGCCGGAAGTGGTGACCATCCGTTTTGAACCGAAGATCGAACTGACGCTGGGCCTCGTTTATGCGCGGCAGAAGCCGGTGTCGCGCATCATGCTGCATTTTGAGCGGCATCTCCGCGCGTCATTACAGGAATTCTGCGACACCGCTACGGCGCGTGGTCTCGATTGCGAGATGCTGATTTGATCATTGCAGTAAATCGAGCAGATACTCATGGCAGGTTGGGAACATTGTATCAATTGAATATGCCCGGCGAGACATGGAGCTTTGGCAGGCAGAACCTTGGCTCTCATGACTGGCGTAGCAGGCATCGTTGCAACGATCCTTCACCACGTCAGTGATAGAGCGACAGATACCCTCCTTGAAATCCAAATCTGCCCTAGGTCGTAATGGCAGATCATCGGAGACGTTGACGTTCGGTTCGACGCGTTCTTCAGTGATTTCGCTAGTAATAGCGGTGTCCCCAGGCACAGCCTGTAATGCTGCGAACTTGCATCTGTCCCATAGTCGTCACTCGACGGTGGATTTAATGGTCAAGAGACGCCCTGGGGCTGGTGCAGGCGGGGTTCTTCATGATTACGCCGGCGCAGCTGTCGATGCGGGCGGTGCCGCATGCGGTGTTGATCCACCGCCGATTGATAAAGCCAGAGATGTTGCGCACCGTGGATGTGATCTTCCGCCGCGGCCACGTCAGTTTGACGCGACACAGCAGTTCCATGGTTAGCAAACCCGGTCACGGCGCCAACAGGGTATCCACCAGTTGCAGGAATTGCCGGGGCGATACAGCGCTTGGCGAGGTATTGTCCGTGCCCATGTTGCGGCCGACGGCGAAGGCGTCCGTCACGGCGCGGCGGTGCACGACCACAGTGTCGATGGCGGGCAGGCCGAGGATGAACTGGCCGTAGTTACCGTTGGCGAGAAAGGCGCCCTGCCAAGCCGGCTCTGCACGCTCCGGCACCCACCAGAGATAGCCATAGCCCAGGCCGCCATCCTTGAACGGGCCGCTCATCTCGGCGGAAGGGACGTGCAGCGAAGTGCTGTCACGCACCCATGCCGCGGGTATCAGCTGCCGCCCATTCCATTGACCACCACGTGTCATCAAGAGCCCGAGCCGCGCCATGTCCCTCCCCGATAGGAAAAAGTGGTAGGCGAGGTATGCCGACTGATCGGTGAAGCCGAGCATCCGCTGGCGCGTCGGGTCGTAGTCTTGCATCTGCAGCGGTTCGGCGAGGTCCTCCTCGAAGGCCTTGAACACGGTACGGCCAGCCAACCGCTCGTACACTGCGCCTGCGACGTTAAAGTCCCAGTTGTTGTAGAAGAAATAGGTGCCGGGTTGCTTCGAGCCCCGCGCGGGCGTGCTTGGGTCGCTGCCCGGGCTGCCGGCGGGGTGATAAACGCCCGACCGCGCGGTCAGCAAGTCCCGCACCCGTGCCGTGCGCTCCACCGGCAGCAGACCACCGACATCATTGATACCAATGTCGCCCACTGTGCGGTCCAGATCGATGGTACCGTCCATCACCGCACGACCATACAGCATGGACAGGATGCTTTTGCGCGCGGAGGCGAGGTAGCTAATCTCCGCCACCTCGCCCCACTGCCACACCACGCGGCCGCCCTGCACCACCATCATGGCGGTGCTGGGCAAGGCACTCAGTGCCTGTTCTACCTTCGCGAAGCCGGCAGCGGGCGGGACGGCGGGCCCGGTGGCCCAGGTGCCGCCGGGGAATGCCGTTTGGTCGGCAGCGGCTGAGCGTGCCGAAGCCAGTATGGATCCAGCGCAGCCAAGCAGCGCGCGGCGGGAAAGGGTGGCGTCAACCGTCATGGATCTTGATCTCGCGACGCAAAGCGGTCGCCGGATGCCGTCCGGCGGCGGAAGACAGACGCAGGCATAGCGGCTTGTGGCCTTTGCTTGGTGCGTCAGGCCAAGAGTTTGGACTTGACGGCCACCAGCGTCTACCGGGGGCACAGTCATAGCTACGCCCCATCGTTTTCCTTCACCTACTGGCACCTTGACACGGCACCGATCAGGCGGCGCAAGGTGGCTGTGTCAGCGCAAGGCCGCCACCACCATGCCGGCGATCTCCAGGAATTGCCCGGCGGAGACAGCGGGCTCCTCCGTCTTGTCGATCCCGGCATTGCGCGCCATTGCCTTGGCGTCGCTGACAGCGCGGCGATGGACGATCACCAGATCCACCGCTGGCAGGCAGAGCAGGAACTGGCCAAAATGTCCCGAGGCCTGGAACGCCCCGCGCCATTGCGGCGCCGGGTCGCGCGGCGTCCACCAGTAGTAACCGTAGCCATAGGGCCCGTCCCGGTACTTCCCCTGCATTTCCGTCGCATCGATCTGCGTCCGGGTACTTTCGTCGATCCATGCGGGCGGGATGAGCTGCCGCCCGCCCCAGTCGCCGCGCCGCAATGCCAGCAGGCCGATGCGTGCCATGTCCCGTGCCGATAGAAACATGTGATAGGCCAGAAAGCGTGACTTGTCCGGGTAGCCCAGCATGCGCTGCCGGCTCAGGTCAAAGTCCTGAAAGCCGAGTGGCACGGCAAGCTGGTCGCCCAGCGCATCATGCACGCTGGTGCCTGTCAGCTGTTCGAAGATCGCGCCTGCGACGTTGAAGTCCCAATTGTTGTAGTGGAAATACGCTCCGGGGCGCTGCGACCCACGCGCGGGCGTACCGGCGTCATCGCCGCCCGGGCTGCCGGCAGGATAGTACACGCCGGAGCTGCTTTTCAGCACGTCGCGGATGGTGGCCTGCCGCTCGGCCGATGTCAGGCCTTCGACATCATCGATGCCAAGCTGCTCCAGCGTCAACGACAGGTCGATGGTACCGTTCGCGACATGGGGGCCATACAGCATCGACAGGATGCTTTTGCGGGTGGATGCCAGGTAGCTTTGCTCCGACACGTCGCCATAGCTATGCACCACGCGCGCGCCCCTGCAGACCATCAGCGAGGTGGTGGGTAGCGCGTCCAGCCGCGCGTCGAGAGCCACAAGGCCCCCGGCGTCGAAGCCGGCCTCCATCGGGCTGGAGAAGCGGTCCCAGTCCGTCCCGGGAACCGGGGGGGCGGCGGCCGAAGCACTCATGGCAGTGATCCTGATAGGGGGGATAAGATGGCGCTAGCGGCCGGAGATCCGGACATCCTTGGCGAGCGTGCGCTCATCGACACGCGGCACATAGGACAAGCCCTTGCGCATCGCCCAGGTGTTGCTCTGGTGATAAAGCGGGATGATGGCGGCATCCGTCACCGCCAAGCGCGTTGCCTCCACCAGCAGCGCCTCACGCGCCGCATCGTCAAAGGTGGCAGTGGCCCGCGCCGTCAGGGCATCGAGTGCCGGATTGCTGTAGCCGCTGTCGTTCAGCGCGCCGGTGCCCTTGGCGGCGTCAACGGTGCCGAGTCCATTGACCAACATGGAGGTGGCATCGAACGTCGCGTTGCCGAGACCCAGCATGCCAACCGCGAAGTGTTCCCGCTGCGCGGAGTAGGCGCTCCACGGTAGCGACACGAGGCTGGTGCGCACGCCAATGCGCGTCCACATCTGCGCCACGGCCTGCCCCACCGCCGGCGCATTGGGGTAGCGGTCGGATGGCACGTGCAGCGTCAAACGGAAGCCATCCGGGTAGCCTGCCTGCCGGAGCAGCGCCCGCGCCTTGTCGGGCGCGGCCTCTGGCACCGGCATCGCCTTATCGTAGGAGAAGGTGCCGGCCGGCAGGAACTGCACGGTGGGTGTCGCGGTGCCCTCCATGATGCGCTCCGTCACAGCGGCGCGGTTGATAGCCAGCGACAGGGCCTGCCGTACCTCTCGCTTGGCCAAGGGATTTTCCCGCATCGGCGAGCCGTCAGCGGCCGTCACGAGGTTGTCGCCAGGTGCTGCCGCCGCATGAGCAGGTGCCAGATAGATCACCCGCAGCCCGGCGCCGCTGGCCACCGTTACGCCCGGGGCGGCCCGCAGGCGAGGCAGATCGGCCGCCGCGGGCATCTCGATCATGTCGACGTCACGTGACAGGATGGCGGCGGTCCGGCTCGCAGCGTTCGGCATCATGCGATAGGTGACCGTATCCCAAACGGGCCTGTCACCCCACCAGTTCGGGTTGCGCTCCAGCACCACGCGTTCCCCCGGGCTGAAGCGTCCGAGCCGGAAGGCGCCGGTGCCGATCGCGGCGGCGCCCGAATTGTAGTCGGCAGTGCCGGCAGCTTCCCCTGCGTGGCGCGATACAATGGCGACGTTGGCAAGGTCCCCCGGCAGGCCAGGCGACGGGGCGAGCGTCTCGATGCGCAGAATACCGGGGGCAATGGCGGTCACTTTGCCCACGTTGCGGAGAAACCCGCCGAAGCCGCCAGGGCTGTTGGGCACGTTGCGGGCGCGCTGCAAGCTGAAGGCAATATCGTCCGCCAGCAGCGGCGTGCCGTCGTGCCAGCGCACGCCGGAGCGCAGGTGGAATTCCCAGGCCGTTTCGCCAGCTGGAGCCCAGCTCTCGGCCAAGCCGGGCTGAAGCTGACCGGAAGCGCTACGCTCGACCAGCCGGTCGAAGATCTGCATGGCCAGGCTGTTGTTGGGCGAGGCGTTGTGGAAATGTGGGTCCACCGAGGTCACCGCCCCTGCCATGCCAATGGTCAGGCTTTCCGCCTGCAGCGCCGTGCTGAGCAGCAGGAAGCATGCGGCGGAAATGCTTGCGCGACAGATCATGGCAGGGTGCCTTCAGCGGGTCGGGTCTGGCGGAACAGTCAGTAGGTCATCCCGCCTGGACCTCCGTCAAATCGATGTTTAGCATTTGATTCATGCATGGCATGAATGACCCGCGGACAATCCGTCACCTCCTCCGGCTCGACCTCAATCTTCTGAAGGCGTTGGATGCCCTGTTCCAGGCCCGGCAGATCACCGAGGCGGGGCGCATAATCGGGTTGTCACAGCCAGCGATGAGCCATGCGTTGTCGCGCTTGCGGGTTGCCTTTGGCGACCCGCTGTTCGTGCGCGCCGCCGGAGGGCTGGTGCCCACGGCGCGCTGCGTTGCCTTGTCGGCCGCCGTGCAGCACGCCCTCAGCATCCTGCAGCAGGCTATCACCGCCGTAGAGCCATTCGATGCCACCTCGTCCCGGCGCCATTTCCGGATCGGCATGAATGACTTGGTTTCCACCACCATCCTTCCGCAGCTGGTCCGCCGGCTTCGCACCGCGGCGCCATATGTCAGCCTGGAAGCCATCCATCTGCCCCGGGCGACGGCGCCGGGACATATCGGACTGCCGGGATTGCTGGACGACGGCAAGATCGACCTGGCCCTTGGCCATATCGGCATCATGCCCCCGCGGTTGAGAGTGCAGCGGTTTGGGGAAGAAGCGCAGGTCTGCATCCTGGCTCAGGGCCATACGGCATTCCGGCGCGGCTTCGACCTGCAGACCTTCGCTGCGCTTGGCCACGTCAAGGTGTCGTCATTTGCCGATCGGAAAGGATGGATCGACGATGAATTGGAACTCCGGGGATTACGGCGCCACGTCGCCGTGGTGGTCCCGCACTTCACGGCGGCGGCGCTCATCGTGGCAAGTACGGACCTGATCGCGACGGTACCACACGGAACTGCGATGACGGCTTTGGTAGCCGGCAAACTGGACATACTCGAATGCCCGCTGCCCTGCCGTGCGCATCCCATCGAAGTGTGCTGGCAACAGACAAGGGATGACGACCCGGGGCTGGCCTGGCTGCGTCAAATGATTGGCGTGACCATTTCGGATCACCTTGTCCAGGCGGAGTGATCTAAAAAGCTTCCTGCCGAGCGGAGTATTGGCCGGTGCCTGCCTTCATTCGGCTGCTCGATAGAGATCAGAAATCGTTCGATTTATTATCGACAATGAATGGCTTCGGCACTTCTGTTCTAACAATTTATTATTCCGTTCCGGTGGCTGCGGGGGCGCCCTCATCTTCGAATATTCGCCAAATATTTAGGGCGCTTATTGTCTCTATAACGTTACGAAATCCCTGATGACTGATCCCGACACTCTCTTTGCCGAGAAATGCAAGGATGAAGTTCTACAGGCCAACACTCTAATAATTTGCACAGAAACTTCTTTAGTGTGTATGGATATATATATCTCGTCAACTAACAGCGCAGATTCTGCATCTATTAAAAGATGCTCACACCTGCCAGATACTCGAGGAAGGTCGTTGAGATTCCGTGTTTGCCTTAGCCGATCGATGGCCGCCGCTGCGCGCCATCGACGGCAAGATGCGCCCCGTTTACCCAACTGGCGCGACGCGACAAGGCGAAGGTAACCACATCGGCGATCTCCTCAGCGGTTCCCATGCGACCACCCGGGAACTCACGCTGAATGAAAGCCTCGATGACCTCGGGCTCCCGCTGCATCCGCCGGTCCCAGCCGCCGCCCTCATAGAGAACGGAGCCGGGACTGACCGTATTGATGCGGATCCGGTCAGGCGCCAGTTCCTCCGCCAGGGAGGCCGCGAGTTGAATCTCCGCAGCCTTGGCAGCCGCATACTGCGCCTTGCCGCCGGGCTTCCAGCCAGAGATGGACGCCACCACGACGATGCTGCCGCCGCCCCGCTGGCGCATATGTGGCACGACGGCGCGGATGGTATCAACAGCATGGAACAGGTTCAGCGCGAAGGTGCGCTGCCAGTCGTCATGCGTGCTCTCCTCCAGCCAGCCGCCGGCGCTGCCACCCACGTTGGCCACCAGCAGATCGACCCCACCCAGCGCCACCACCGCATCAGCCACGAAACCCGCGGCACCCTCGGCGGTCGCGACATCGGCTGGAAAGCCGAAGACGCGTTCGGGGCCGGCAGCCTCACGCAACTGTCGCTCCGTTTCCACCACCGGCTCCGGCGAACGGCTGCAGAAGGCAACCCGGGCACCTTCTGCCAACAGGCTCGCCGCGATCGCCCGCCCGATGCCTCGCGCACCACCAGTGACCAACGCACATTTATTGGTCAGTCCAAGATCCATAATCCAGTATCCTTAGGCTGGCGGAAGCGGCAGGGCCGCGCTCTCGAGATATTCCGCGAAGAGCACCTCCGGTGAAAGCCGCCGCGTCGTGATGCCGGCGCGCCAGGACTGTTCGGCGAATATATCGATAGGCTGCCGGTTGGGTTCGAAGCCATAAGGATGGAAATCCTCTCCCAGCAAAGCCTCGGTCCGCTCCAACTCGTCCTCGAGCCACGGGGTGGCATAGGGGAAATTGCGCTGCGCGGCGGTGAAGGCGTCGTTGCCGGCGATAAAGGCTTCGGTCAGTGCCCGCGCCACCCAGGGATGCACCTCCCACAGCGCGCGGCGGATCACCACCAGATGCTGGGTGGGGAACAAGCCTGTCTGCTTGAAATAGCGCTCCTCCTCGGCCCTCCAGTCGCGCACCAGCCGGATGATGGGTCCGCGCTCACGATGGTAGGCACGCGGGCGTGGCGGACTGAACACCGCGTCCAGCTCGCCCGCCAGCAACATGGCGGACAGCGAGCCTCCCTCCGGCGGGGTGGTGACGCCGGGTGGCAGCGCCTCCGGGCTCGCAGCGGGCATCGGGTCGTCGACTGGGCCGATGCACCAGTGGATGCCGGCGATATCCACGCCATGCGTGGCCAACAAGTGGCGGTACCAGACCGCTCCGCTATTGGCCCAGCCGTACATGCCGATCCGCTTACCAGCGAGGTCCGCGATGGCGGTGAATGGGCTGCCTGACACGGCGTAGAGATCGCGGATGGTGAAGCCGCGCAGTGGGAAGACCGGCAGCGCCACATGGCTACGGTCGCCCTGGTCGATGCGCATGACATGGCGGCAGAACGAGGACTCGCCCCCCTGCACCGACGGATCGTTCAATGCCCGTCGCAACATGGCATTGCGGTCTTCCCAGGAGCCTCGCCGGCCGAGCGTCAGCGTCAGGTCGATGCCCGGTGGCACCACCTCGCCCCGCGCCAGCGGCATCAGCCGGGCGTAATCGGCGAAGGTGAGTTTGACTGGCAGCCGCCCGGTCGTCATTCCGGCGACACCATGGCGGCCGAGACAAAGCCGTCCGACCGCGGCGTATACCGGTAGCCAATACGGCTGGCGAAGACGTTGTCCTGGTAGAACAGCGGCACTACGGCCTGGTCGGCCATGGCGATCTCGGCCACCCTTTGCAGCAATGCTTCACGCTTTCCGTCGTCGACCGTCCGCATTGCCTCGGTTAGCACACGATCAACCTCCGGGTTCGAGTAGCGGGCGCGGTTGGAGGAGCCCATGCCGGTTTCGCGGTTCACCGTGGCGAACTGCGCCCGCAAGGGAAAGGAGGCCTCACCGGTGGTCGAGCTGTTGCCCGCCAGAAACACGCTGTAGGCATAGTGCGGCGGGCCCGCCTGGGTGATGAAAACCGACCACGGGAAGGTTGCCACCTTGGCCTCGATACCCACGCGGATCAGCATCGGCGCGATGGCCTGCACCACCTTGGCGTCGTTCAGGTAGCGATTGTTCGGCCCGGCGATGGTCAGCGAGAAACCATCCGGGTAGCCGGCCTCGGCCAGCAGCTTGCGGGCGGCCTCCGGATCGTAGCGGTCAGGTCGCAGGCGTGGGCTGACGCCAAAGAAGCCATCGGCCAGCAACTGGCTGGCCGGTGCCGCCGCGCCTTCCATCAGGCGCTCCGTGAGCGTCTGCCGGTCGATGGCCAGCGACAGGGCGCGGCGCACCCGCACATCCTTGAACGGGTTGGCTGGCAGCGGCTGGCCGGCACGGTCGGTCACCATGGGCGTCTGGTCGCGGAAGCTGTCCATGTGCAGGAACAGCACGCTGTTGGAGCGAGTGCTGACCACGCGCATGGTGCCGTTCGCGGCCAGATGCTTGGCATCACCTGGGGGCACATTGTCGATCACCTGGACATCGCCGGAAAGCAGTGCCGCAATGCGCACGCCACTGGCCGGGATCATACGGATCGTCGCATTGTCCCAGGCCGGCGCCGGCCCCCAGTACGCCTCGTTCCGCCGAAGCTGCACACGGTCACCGGATGCATAAGACACAAAGCGGAACGGGCCGGTGCCGATAGTGGCGGTGCCATTGTTGAAGTCGGCGGTCGAGGCCTTTTCAAACCGGCGGGAGATGATGTCGATCGAAGAGAGGTCGACCGGCAGCAACGGCGCGGGTGCCGCGGTCTTCAGGCGCAGCGTCAGCGGGTCCACCACGACGATCTCCGTGATCGCGCGGGTATAGACCTCGTAGGAGCCGGGGCTGTTCGGCACCCAGGGCACCCGGCGCAGCGAGGCCGCCACATCCTCCGCCTCAAAAGCACTGCCATCGTGGAAGGTCACGCCTGGCCGCAGGTGGAATTCCCAGGTTGTCTCGTCCACCGCCGCCCACGACACGGCCAGGCCGGGCACCAAACGCTGTTGCGCATCTTGATCGATCAACCGATCGAAGACATTCATCGCGACGCTGAAGTTGGACGACAGGTTATGGTAGTGCGGATCGATCGCCGTCACTGCCGATGCCACAGCGATCGAAAGATCCTTTGCCATAACGGGCATCGCGAAACAGAGTGTCAGGACAACTGTGGTCCTTTGCAGCATCCCGGTCCATCGCTGACTACTCATCCACATGCGTCCCACACTCTTATGACTGAAAACTAGCAACATCCGGGCCAATGGCTGCCTGTGGGATCGGTGGATCTCATTGACGGTCGATCAGCGCCACCTCGTCACGGCCGAACTGTGTTACACCCATCGCCGCCAACGTCTCGGCCACTGCCTGCAGCGCCTCGCCGATGTCGTGTTCCGTTACGTCGCCCATGCAGCCGATGCGGAAGGTATCGGCCAATGCCAGCCGGCCGGGGAAGATGATGAAACCGCGCTGCTTCATGCCGTCGAACAGCGCCTGGAAACTGAATGCCGGGTGCGTCGGCTCGCGGAAGGTAGCGACGATGGGCGAGGCAAAGCGGTCCGGAACCACGGCGGTGAAGCCCATCTGCCGCATGCCATCGACGAGCCGTTGCCAATTGCCGCTATAGCGCGCCAACCGGGCATGGGCCCCACCCTCGGCCGCGTGCTCGCGGCAGGCCTGGGCAAAGGCCGCGACCACATGCGTGGGCGGCGTGAAGCGGAAGCCGCCGGTACGGTCCATGTGTTGGTTATGGTCCCACAGGTCCAGCGCCAGCGAGCGGCACTGGCCCTTGGCGTTCTCCAGCGCCTGCCGGTGCACCACCGCCCAGCCCACCCCCGGCACGCCCTGCATGCATTTGTTCGAGGAAAGCGTGACGGCCTGAAAACCCAGTCGCCGGGCATCCAGCGGAATGGCACCGAACGATGCCACCGCATCCACCAGGAGGCCTTTGCTGTAGGCCCGGCACAGTGCGGCGACCCCTTCAAGCGGGTTCAGCACGCCTGTGCTGGTTTCACAATGCACCAGCATGACGTGGGTGATACCGGGGTCGGCGCGGAGCATCTGCTCGAACAATTCCGCGGAAGGCGGCGTGAATGGCGGCGTCCGCACCACGCTGTGCTCCACCCGGAGATGCGTGCAGATTTCCACCAGCCGGTCACCGTAAACGCCGTTGCTGTGCAGCAGCAGCTTGCCACCGTCGGGAACCAATGAGGCGATGACACCCTCGTTGGCGTAGGTGGCGCTCCCAGGGAGTGGAATGGCGGTATAGGCCTCACCGCCGCCCACCAGTGAGACGAGGTATCGCCGCGCGAAGGAGAGATCTTCCTGGAACTCCACGTCCCCGGCCGGGCGATCGGTCATCATGGCCTCACGGGTGGTGCGCGATACGCTGACGGGGCCGGGTGTCAGAAGGAGCGGCTGGTTAGGATGACGCGGCATGCGGGGTCCTCCTTCGGAACAGCACCGTCATTCTGTCATCACGCCGATGCTTCATGGGAAGGCGCCTTCTTACTCCGAACCGTCTATCCACAAAAAAAGTCTAATAAATAGGCGAATATTGAGAGCGCCGCGGGCATTTGAATGAAAAGCGTTCAATATCGGTGCGCCAGAGCAAAGATTGCCTTGTTTCAATGCGGTTATGATTGACGCCTTGCCGCCGCTCCACAAAGCTTGCCCCCATCTCCTGCTCAAGGGCGAATGATCCATGAAGCGGCGTGACCTTCTCCTTGCATCAAGCCTACTGGCGATGCCCGGCGTGCTCACCAAACCGGCCCGGGCCGCCAGGCGCGGCGGCACCCTGGTGTTCGCCCGCTATGCTGACAGCCTGGTGCTGGACCCGACGCAGACGGCGCAGAATGCCGACATCTGGATCTCGCTCAACCTCTACGACACGCTGCTGCAGCCGACCCCGGACGGCAAAGCCCTGCAGCCCGGCCTCGCCGCCAGCCACAGCATCTCCGACGACGGCAAGGCCATCACCTTCACGCTGCGCGAGGGACTGAAGTTCGCCGACGGCTCGCCACTCGCGGTGTCCGACGTGAAGTGGTCGCTGGACCGCGCACGCAGCAAGGAGCAGGGCGGCGAGTTCGCCTTCCTGCTGGCCGCCGTGACGGCGGTGGAAACGCCTTCGGCCGATACCGTAGTGGTCCGCACCGCCCTGCCCGACCCTTCGATCCTGCAGGCACTGGCCACCTTCAACGCCGGCATCATGTCCGAGAAGCTGGTCATGGCGGCGCCGGGCGCGACGCTGGCCGAGAAATGGGCAAGCTTCGCCGAGAAGCCGATCGGCTCCGGCCCCTTCTTCGTGGATAGCTGGCGCCGCAACAGCGAGATGGTGCTGAAGCGCAACCCGCACTACTGGCGCAAGGATGCCGCCGGCGAATCCCTGCCCTACCTCGACACGATCCGCTGCCTGATCATCCCCGACGACGCGACGCGGGTGCTGAAGCTGCGCGCCGGCGAAGTGGACATGACCGAGTTCCTGCCCTACGCCCGCGTCGCCGAGTTGCGCAACGCGCCGGGCATCGACATGCAATTGTTCCCGGCGGCGCAGGTGCAGTACTTTACGCTGAACAACCGGCCGACGCTGAAGGACGGCAGCAAGAACCCGCTCTCCGACGTCCGCGTGCGCCAGGCGCTGAACTACGCCACCAACAAGGAGGCGTTGATCCAGATCGTCACGCACGGCGTCGGCACGCCGGCGCGCTCCTATATGCCGATGGCGACGCCGATGGCCTATGGCCCTGCGCCGCTCTACCCCTATAATCTCGGGCGCGCCAAGCAGCTGCTGGCCGAGGCTGGCTATGCCGGCGGCTTCGAGGTCACCTGCATGGCGCTCGCCGGCAGCGCCGATGACGCGGCCAAGCTGACCGTGTTGCAGCAGATGTGGTCGCAGGTGGGCGTACGGCTGAAGATCGAGCAGCTCGAGAACGCCACGCGGCTGGCCCGCTTCAACGCCGCCGATTTCCAGATGCGCACCTCGCTCTGGACCAATGACCTGAACGACCCGAAGCAGGTCACCTCCATCATGGCCTATTACCCAACCCGCCAGGCCAACCGCACTGGCTGGAACGACCCCGCCGTCAACACGCTGTTCGAGCAGAGCGAGAAGGAGATGGACCCGGCCAAGCGTGCCGCGATGTTCGAAGAGATCCAGAAGCGCTTCACCGAGGCCGCGCCCTTCATCTTCGGCATCGACGTTCCCTACCCGGTGGCGCTGCGCAAGCAGGTGCGTGGCTTCATCCAGATCCCCCTCGGCAACAACATCTTCGCGGAAACCTCGGTCGAGGCGTGAGCGCGGGGCCATGACCCTGTTCGCCATCCTCGGCCGCCGGCTGCTGCAGATCCTGGTCACCGTTGTGGTCGTGGCGGTGCTGGTGTTCTTCCTGATGCGTCTGCTGCCGGGCGACCCGGCGATGGTGCTGGCCGGCGAGCGCGCCTCGGACGAGGCCCTGGCCCGGGCCCGGCTGGCCATGCGGCTGGACGACCCGCTGCTGCTGCAGTTCTGGGAATTCCTTCGGCGGACGCTGACCCTGCAGTTCGGCCAGTCCGTCACCATGCGGGTTTCCGTCACCGCGCTGATCGCCGAGCGGCTGCCGGTGACGCTGATGCTGACCGGCATGGCCTGCCTGCTGGCGCTGCTCATGGCGGTGCCGCTGGCCTTCGTCGCGGCGCTGCGCAAGGGCGGCTGGGCGGATGCCGCCATCCGCCTCTTCGCGCAGCTCAGCGTCTCGATGCCAGTGTTCTACATTGGCCTCGTGCTGCTCATCACGCTGGGCGCCGGGCTGCGCTGGTTTCCCGTGGGCGGCATCGGCACCGGCTTCGTGGAGAACCTGTACTACCTGTTCCTGCCGGCGCTGACGCTGGCGCTCAGCCTCGCCGCCATCCTGCTGCGCAACCTGCGCGACGCGCTGATCGAGGTGCTGCACGCCGAGTACATCGAGTTCGCCACGGCCAAGGGGCTACCGGCTCGGCTGGTGCTGCGCCGGCACGTGCTGCGCAACGCCTGGGTCTCCACCGTCACGCTGCTGGGGCTGCATATCGGCACGCTGGTGGGCGGTGCCGTCATCACCGAGACGGTCTTTGCCATCCCCGGCATCGGCCGGTTGATGATCGACAGCATCTTCGCCCGCGACTACGCGGTGGTTCAGGGGCTGACCATGGTGCTGGCCGTCATGGTTTCGGTGGTGTTCCTGGCTCTGGACACTGTGCAAGCCATGCTCGACCCCCGGGTGGCGGGATGAGCGCGGAAACCACCACGCAGGTCGCATCGGCCACGCCCGCCGCGCTGGCCGCGCCCCGGCCACGCCCCCGGCTGCCGGGCAGCCTGCTGGCCGGCGGTGCCATCATCGCCCTGCTGCTGCTTTGCGGCATCGCGCCGGCCCTGGTCGCGCCCTACGACCCGCTGGCCTTCGACTACACGGCCATCCTGCAGCCGCCCGGCTGGGCGCATCCCTTCGGCACCGACAATTTCGGCCGCGACATCCTTTCGCGCACCATCTGGGCTGCGCAGGTCGATCTGCAGATCGCCATCTTCTCCACGCTGTTTCCGGCGGTGTTCGGCACGCTGGCAGGCTGCCTGCTGGGTTATGCCGGCGGCTGGCCGGACCTGCTGTTCCGCCGGCTGGTCGACATCATTGTCACCATCCCCTTCGTCGTGCTGGTCATCGCCATCGTCGCCGTGCTGGGGCCGGGGCTGATCAACATGTACATCGCCATCAGCGCCGTCGGCTGGATCGTCTATGCCCGGCTGATGCGCGGCGAGATCGTCGCGCAGAAGCGGCGCGACTACGCCGCCGCCGGCCGGGTCATGGGCTATGGCCGCGCCCGCATCATCTTCCGCCACCTGCTGCCCAATGCCATCTCACCGATCCTGGTGTACTGGATGACGGATATGTCGCTGGCCATCCTGCTAGGCTCCAGCCTCGGCTATCTCGGGCTCGGCGCGCAGCCGCCCACCGCCGAATGGGGCGTGCTGATCGCCGACGGCAAGAACTTCATGACCACGGCTTGGTGGATGTCGATCTTTCCCGGTTTCGCCATCGTCCTAGCCGGCATGGGCTTCTCCCTGTTGGGCGACGGCATGGCGCAATGGCTGCGGCGGCGCGCGTGACGGCGCCGCTGCTGTCGCTTTCGGGCCTCACGGTGCGCATCGGCGCCGCCACGCCGGTGGCCGGCATCGACCTGCGGGTCGACGCCGGGGAGGTGCTCGGCATTGTTGGCGAATCTGGCTCGGGCAAGAGCCTGTCGCTACGCGCCATCCTGCGCTTGCTGCCAGCCGCCGCCGAGGTCTCCGGCCAGGTGTCGTGGCAAGGCCGTGATCTGCTGGCGATGCCGCAGGAGCAGCTCCGCCGCATTCGCGGGCGGGAGATCGCGATGATCTTCCAGGAGCCGATGACGGCGCTCAACCCGGTGCTGCCGATCGGGCTGCAGATCACCGAGAGCCTCCGTGTGCATCTCGACCTGCGCGGCGCGGCCGCGCGCCGGCGGGCGGTGGAGCTGATGGAGCAGGTCGGCATCCCTGACAGCCGCCGTCGGCTCGACAACTATCCGCATGAGTTCTCGGGCGGCATGCGCCAGCGCGTGATGATCGCCATCGCGCTCGCCGCCGGGCCGAAGCTGCTGCTGGCGGACGAGCCCACCACGGCGCTCGACGTCACCATCCAGGACCAGATCCTGCGCCTGCTGCTGCGGCTGAAGGACGAGCTGGGCATGGCGCTGGTGCTGGTGACGCACGACCTCGGCGTCGTGGCCGGCACCTGCGACCGGGTGGCGGTGCTGTATGCCGGGCAGGTGATGGAAAGCGGCCCTACCGCATCGCTGTTCACCCGCCCCGCGCATGCCTATACGCTCGGCCTGCTGCGCTCATTGCCCGATGCGGCGCGGGCGCGGCAGCGGCTGGAGGGCATTCCCGGCCTGCCGCCGGACCCCCTGGCCCTGCCGCCCGGCTGCCGCTTCTCGCCGCGCTGCGCCTTCGTGCAACCGGCCTGCCGCGTGGCGCCGCCGCCGCTGCTGGCCGTGGGCGCCGGGCACGCCTCCGCCTGCCTGCGCGCCGAGGTGGTGCGGCAGCAGACCCTGGAGCACGCCGCGTGAGCACGCTGCTGCGGGTCGATGACCTGGAGCGCGGCTTCGCCGGGCGGCGTGGCGTCATCGACGCCTTGCGCGGCGCGCCGCGGCCGGTGCTGCGCGCGCTGGCCGGCGTCACCCTCAGCCTGCAGCGCGGCGAGACGCTGGCGGTGGTGGGTGAATCCGGCTGCGGCAAATCCACCCTAGCCCGTGCCCTGGTGCGGCTGGTCGAGCTCGATGGCGGGCAGATCGACTTCGACGGACAGGACGTCCGCCGCCTGTCCGGCACGGCGCTGCGTCAGTACAACCGCCGCGTGCAGATGGTGTTCCAGGACCCCTATGGCTCGCTCAACCCGCGCATGACGGTGGGCGAGACCTTGGCGGAAGCGCTGCGCGTGCATCGCATGGTGCCCCCGGCGCGCATCGCGGCGCGGGTCGCTGAGCTGCTGGCCCTGGTGCAGCTGCCGGCCAACGCGGCCGGCCGTGCGCCGCATGCCTTCTCGGGCGGCCAGCGCCAGCGCATCGCCATCGCCCGCGCGCTGGCGCTGGAACCGGAGCTGCTGATCGCCGACGAGATCGTCTCGGCGCTCGATGTGTCGGTGCAGGCGCAGATCCTCAACCTGCTGCTGGAGATGCAGCAGAGGCTTGGCCTGTCCATCCTGTTCGTCTCGCATGACCTGCGCGTGGTGCGCCACCTCGCGCATCAGGTGGCGGTGATGTATCTGGGCCGGGTGGTCGAGATGGGCGCGGCCGAAACGATCTTCACGGCCCCCCGGCACCCCTATACCCGCGCGCTGCTGCAGGCGGCGCCGAAGCTCACCGCCGGCGCGCTGCGCGATGCGCCGCCCGCGCTGTCTGGCGAGCTGCCGAGCCCGCTGCGTGTGCCCGCCGGCTGTCCTTTCCATACCCGCTGCCCGGCGGTGATGGAGCGCTGCCGCAGCGTCGTACCACAGTTGCGGGTGGAGGCTGGGCACCACAGCGTGGTCTGCCACTTGGCCTGACCAGCGGGGCAGGACGACTGTCACCACGATGGATCCGTTTATCGTCTAGCCACCCAATGCCCGCCTGCCTATTTTCCCGGCATGTCCCGCACACCCTCTGCTGACCTGGCCCCCCTCATCAAGCTGCTACAAGCGGGTGTTCCACCCGAACGCGCTGCCGCCGAAACATCGCGCGTCCTGGCGATCTGGACGGCCGAGCTCAAGGATCACGATGAGCAGATGCAGGAGCGACTGTCCGGCTTGGCCGAACAGATCGCCATGGGGATCGAGGAGATGCACGAGGGCATTGCCGAGGCGAGCGACAAGGGGAAGCCCACGTTGCGGCGAATCCTAGCGACGCATGAGGCGGTGTTGGCTGAGGTCAAGAAGGCGCAGGGGGCGGGATAGGCCTCCTGCTTTCCTGCCGGAGCAGCCCCCGCGTGCGCGAACTATGTCGGCCTCCATACAATCATTCCGCGAAAGATCGCGGCTGGCCAGCAAGTCCTAGCTGATGCCAAAGACTGCCACTTAGCACCTGACGCCGGAAGGTGGGTGTTGTTCACGTGGTCTGCCGTTGAAAGGGCGGTCTCCCCCCTGTTCATGCCCAGCAGGAGGGCATCGGTCATGCACTGATCGGGTAGTCATAAACATGTCATCGAGACCCCCTCGATCTGTAGCAGTGAGCGACTAATCGGCCGACCGAAAGCTCTTCGAGAGGTCGACATGTTTCGTAGAACCGCCATCGCGGCCGGCATTGCGCTGAGCCTCGGCGCCACGGCCGGTCAGGCCCAGGCCCAGCGCCAGAACTTCACGTTCTGGTACGGCCTGACGGGCCAGCTGAGCGAGGCGGTACAATCCGTCTGCCAGCGTTTCAACGATGCGCAACAAGAATTCTCGGTCACCTGCACCAGCCAGGGCGACTACGCCAAGGCGTTGCAGAACACCATCGCCGCTTTCCGCGCCAATGAGCAGCCGACGGTGGTACAGGTCTACGATGCCGGCACCGCCGACATGATGCTGGCCAACGTGCACCTTCCGGCGCGCGAGCTGATGGCGCAGCAGAATCGCGCGGTGAACTGGAGCAACTACCTGTCGCCCATCGCCGCCTACTACGCGACGTCGAAGGGCGAGATGCTGTCCTTTCCCTTCAACTCCTCGACGGCGGTGATGTACTGGAACCGCGGTGCCTTCAAGGCGGTGGGCTTCGAACAGCCGCCCGAGACATGGGAAGGCGTCGAACGCGCGCTGCGTGCCCTGAAGGCACAAGGCCACGCCTGCCCCATGGCGATCGACTTTGACAGCTGGCCACAGCTTGAGCAGTTCTCCGCCATCCATAACGTCCCCGTCGCCACGCGCGACAACGGTTACGGCGGGCTGGATGCCGAGTATATCTTCAACCAGGGCATCGTGAAGCGGCACTACAACAACCTGTACAATTGGTACAAGGAAGGGCTGATTCAGCTCCGCACGGCGCAGGGCGGGCGGGATGTCGTCACATCCTTCGCGGCGGGCGACTGCGCGGTAGGCTTCGCCTCGATCGCGAACCACCAGACGGTGCGCCGCACCGCTGCCGCCGGCCTCGACTGGACCCCCGCGCTGCTGCCGGTCTACGAAGGCACGACGCGCACCAACTCCCGCGTCGGCGGCGCCTCGCTCTGGACACTGAAGGGCCGCCCGGCCGGAGAGTACCGCGCCGCAGCCGCGTTCTTTGCCTTCCTGGCGACGCCGGAATCAGAGACCTACTGGTCCACCGTCACTGGCTATATCCCCGTGACGCAGGCGGGCTTCGACGCCATGAAGAACGACGGCTTCTTCCTGCGTCCGGAGAACGTGGGCCGCGAGGTCGCGATGCAAAGCCTGCTGCTGACCGAGCCGACCGAGAACTCCCGTGGCCTGCGCCTCGGCAACATGACGCAGTTCCGCGCAGCCTATGCCAATGAGATGCAGGCGGCCTTCGCCGGCAGCAAGACCATGGACCAGGCGCTGGAGGCGATCCAGACCGAGGGCAACCGCCTGCTGCGCCGCTTCGAGCAGACCTACCGCGGCAAGCAGCTGCCCTGAACGCCAGCGGGCGCCGCCGCTCCCGGGCGGCGGCGCCGGAGCCATATCATGAGCCATTCCCGACGCGCGTTGTTCCGCAGCCCCTGGCTGCCATGGGCCCTGGTGGCGCCGCAGCTCCTCATCATCTTCGTGTTCTTTTACTGGCCGACCGGTGAGGCGTTGTACTGGGCCTTCACGCTGGAGCAGCCCTGGGGCGGCGGCAACGACTGGGTCGGGCTGCAAAACTTCGCGGCCGTGTTCACGGACCCCAACTACTGGCATTCCGTCCGCATCAGCGTGGTCTACGCCGTGGCCACCACCATCCTCGCCATCGGCATCTCGCTGCTGTTGGCCATGTTCGTGGACCGTGAGCTGACCTATACTCGCGGCTACCGTCTTGCGCTGATCTGGCCCTATGCCATCGCGGCGCCGGCGGTGGGCATCGTCTTCCGCTTCGTGTTCGACCCGCGCTCAGGCGTCTTCGCGGTGTTGAACCAGGCGTCTCCGGGGCTCTGGAACCCTGTGTTGAACGGCAACCACGCCATGGTCATGCTGGTGCTGGCCGGTGCCTGGCAGCTCGTCTCCTACAACTTCGTTTTCCTGCTGGCGGGACTGCAGTCCATCCCGCGCGGACTGGTCGAGGCGGCGGCGATGGATGGCGCCGGGCCGCTGCGCCGGATGCGCGACCTGCAGGCGCCGCTGCTGGCGCCGACGCTGTTCTTTCTGGTCATCATCAACCTGACCGATAGCTTCACCCACAGCTTCGCGCTGGTGGACGTGATGACGGCGGGCGGCCCGGCGCGCTCGACCGACCTGATGGTCTACAAGATCTACGCCGATGGCTTCAAAGGTCTCGATTATTCCGGCGCCGCTGCGCAGAGCATCGTGCTGATGCTCCTGGTCGTGGCGCTTACCTTCATCCAGTTCCGCTTTGTCGAGCGGCGCCTGCATTACAAGTGAGGCCGATTTGGTCGAACGCCGCCCCCTGCTGGATCTGATGTCCCACCTGCTGCTGCTCGGCGGCGCGCTGTGCCTGCTGGCGCCCATCTGGCTGGCCTTCACGGCGGCCAGCCAGGACCTGGCTGGCGTCAACAGCGGCGGCCTCAACTGGCTGCCCGGGCCGCATCTGTGGGAGAATCTGCAGGCGGCCTGGACACGGGGTCAGCTCGGCAGCCGTTTTGTCACCAGCGCCATCGTGGCGCTCGGCGTCATGGCGGGCAAGATCCTGGTGGCGGCGCTGGCAGCCTACGCCGTGGTGTTCTTCCAGTGGCGCGCCAAGATGCTGGTATTCTGGCTGATCTTCGTGACGCTGATGCTGCCGCTCGAGGTCCGCATCGTGCCCACCTACGCGGTGGCTGCCAATGCGCTGCGCCCCTTCCAGGCGATCCTGGACGCGACCGGTACCACCGGGCTGGTAGAAAACCTTTCCGGCATCCGCATCGCGCTGGAGTGGCGCATGCTGAACTCCTATGCCGGCTTGATCCTGCCCCTGGTCGCCACGGCTACCGGCACCTTCCTCTACCGCCAGTTCTTCATGACCATCCCGGAGGAGCTGGTGGAGGCCGCGCGCATGGACGGCGCCGGGCCGTTGCGCTTCCTGCGTGACATCCTGCTGCCGTTGTCGCGCACCAACATGGCGGCGCTCGCCACCATCATGTTCGTCTACGCCTGGAACCAGTACCTATGGCCGCTGCTGGTGACCACCGATCCCAACCGCAGCACCGTGATGGTGCAGCTGTCCCGCATGGTGCCGCGTGGTGACAGCGTACCGGACTGGAACGTCGTCATGGCCGCCACGCTGATCGTCATGCTGCCGCCGCTGTTGGTGGTGGTGGTGATGCAGCGCTGGTTCGTTCGCGGCCTCGTCGCAACCGAGAAGTGAGCAGGACCGCCCGCATGTCCGCCATCACCCTGACCCATGTCAGCAAGACCTACCCCGGCGCCGCCGCGCCCTCCGTCGACGGCGTTTCGCTGGATCTGCCAGAAGGTGCCTTTGTGGTCGTGCTCGGCCCCTCTGGCTGCGGCAAGTCCACCATGCTGCGGATGATCGCGGGGCTGGAAGGCATCAGCGCCGGGGAGGTCCGCATCGCCGGCCGCCGCGTCAACGAACTGGAGCCCAAGGACCGCGGCTGCGCCATGGTGTTCCAGAACTACGCGCTTTACCCCCATATGTCGGTGGCCGAGAATATCGGCTATCCTTTGAAGGTCGCGGGCATGGGCCGGGCACAGCGCATGGCCAAAGTGGCCGAGGTCGCCTCCGCCCTGGCGCTGGAGGCGTTGCTGGACCGCCGGCCCGGCCAGCTCTCGGGCGGACAGCGGCAACGCGTCGCGATCGGCCGCGCCATGGTGCGCCACCCCGAGGTCTTCCTGTTCGACGAGCCGCTGTCCAATCTCGATGCCACGCTGCGGGTGCAGATGCGGATCGAGCTGCGGCGGCTGCACGAGCGCCTGCGCGCCACCTCCGTGCTGGTGACCCACGACCAGATCGAGGCGATGACGCTGGCCGACCTGCTGGTGGTGATGTCGGGCGGCCGGGTGGAGCAGGTGGGCGCGCCGCGCGAGGTCTACGACCGCCCGCGCACGCGCTTCGTGGCGGGGTTCCTCGGCTCGCCGGCCATGAATCTCTGGAGCGGCACCATCACCGCAGACGGGCGGGGCGTGCGGGTGGCGCCGGGCGCCGTCGTGCCGCTGCCCGGCATCCTGCCCGCCGGCCACCCGGTGACGCTGGGCATCCGCCCGGAGCATGTCACGGAAGGCCCGCTGGCCGCCGACTGCGAGCTGATCGAGGATATCGGCACCAGCCGGCTGGTGCACGCGCGGTGGCAAGGCACGCCGGTCCTGCTGCACCTGCCGCCTGAGCATCCGCTCCGGCGCGGCGACCGATTGGGCCTGGCCCTGCCCGCCGGGCGGCTGCATGTCTTCGACAGCCGCAGCGGCGACCGGCTGGAGCCGCACGCGGTGCAGGCGGTGCTGGAAACCACCGCCTGAAGCCTTGCCTCAGAAGCTGACGGTGATGCCGATCAGCTCGTGGTCGCTCAACACCGTGCCGGCCTCGTCCAGTGCCGGCGTCATGCGCGCCTCGCTGACACGGCAACCGCGCGTGCAGAACCAGTCGAGCTGCCGTGGGCCGCAGCCCGTGCTCCAATGGCTCGGGCGGGTGCTGGCGCCGGACACGTGCCAGTCGTAGCCCTGACGGCGCGCGGTTTCGAACAGCAGCTCACGCGGGTCGTCCGCAGCACCCGCGGTCACATGCGTGTTCAGGTCACCGCCCACCACCACCGGCAGGCCCTCCGCGAGGCCGTCCAGCGCCCGCAGCAGCGCAGCCATTTGCCGGTCGCGGCCCGCGAAGTCGGTATCGCTTTCCAGGTGGACGCTGCAGCCGACGAATTCCACCGCTTGGTGGCGGAAAATGGCAGCCACGGCCATGCGGGCGCCGATGCGCTTCTGCCCGCCGCGCGGCGTCACAAACCAGTCGGCTTCCGGGTCCAGCCGGATCACCACGGGGTCGCGGAACGGCAAGGCGCTGACAAAGCCGTTGCCGTGAAAGCCCAGAGTGTTGCCTGGCGGATTGCCGGCAAAGGAGATGGGCGCGGGCATGGCGGCCAGTTCCAAAAACTCCACGGCAAAGGCGTAGCCCTGGTCCAGGGCGTCTGCCAGCAACCGGGTGGTGTGGCGCTGGCCCGTGCGGTGGCAGCCCTGATCCATCTCGGTCAGCAGCGTCAGGGCCGCGGCTTCCCGCCGCAGCAGCGCGGCGCTGGCATCCGGGAACAGGCAGCGCTCGACATTCCACGCGGCGATCCGCAACGGGCCGGCCGGGGGTAGGGCGGCGGCGGTGCCTGCCACCTCGACCTCCCCGAAGGCCGGCAGGGTGGACAAGGCAGCCGCATGCACCTGCGGCGTGGCGGGGGCCTGCAACCAGGCGTCCCGGTTTCCCGCCGGGACGGGGGTCAAGGTCGGCACGATCATGGGGGGCGGCACGGATGGCATGAGGGTTTTCCCAAGGGCGGGCGACCCGTTTAACGCCGTTTTCTGACCGGCGTGTGACAGGCCGCCCCTTCCCTGTCAGGCGAACAGGAAGCCGTCTGTCGCCAGTTGCTGCAACGCTGCTTCCCCTTCCGGCGCCTCGGCAAAGGCGATCGCCACCTCGCGCCGGTCAAGCTCGCTACCGGCCAGGCGGGACACCCAGAAATCGACCTCGGGTGCGGTGGGGGTGCGGTCGAAGGCATCGCCGTAGAGGCGGGTCACGAAGTTCGCATCCTCCGGTCCCGCCATGGTGGCACGGGCCGTGAACTCGGCCGAGGCGGCGATGCCGGACAGCACGCCACTCAGCGGCTGGCCGGCCCCCAACTGCGCGTCCCAAAAAGCCAGCCCGTCCCGATCGACGTCGCGGCCCAGCAGCACCTGATATGCCCGTGACACTTCCAGCATGTCGCGGTCCGCCACGACCAGGGGCCCGTCGCCGCCGAACGTCACGGCCTCGCGTGAGGCGGCGATGCCGTGCAGCACGTCCGACCGTTCCCATCCCTCGCTCCAGAAGCCGGTTTCGGCGGCATTGGCTTCGCGGCCCAGCAGGGTGCGGTACAGTTCCTGCACGAAGGCGGCGTTGCCGGCCTCCGGACGCGCGGCGGCCTCTGCGGAAGCGAGAATGCCCGATGCCACCGTGGCCAGGGTGGCACCTTCGCCCAGCAGGTCGTCCCAGAAAGCGAGGCCGGCGGCATCCGAGCCCCGCCCCAGCGCCCCCTGGTACAAGCGGTCGATCAGGTGGGCCGTGCTGTCGCCGGACAGCTCATAGCGGCCATCGAGAAAGCGCACGGTTTCCACGTCCTGAACCAAGTCAATGCCTTCCGCACCGGCCACCTGCAGCAACCCGGCACCGGAGCGGATGTCGTGTTCCGCCCGCAGCCCGGCATATTGCACCACGTCCTGCCCGGCGCCGCCGAGGAAGTGGTCGTTGCCCGCCGTGCCGGCCAGCAGCCCGCCCCCGGGCCCCGCCGCGACCGGCGTGGCGGCGGCCGGTACCGCCTCCAGCCGGATCACGGTGACATCGTCGAAGGAGACACCCTGGCTGCCCCAGGAATACAGGCCAATGGTACCGCCGGGCGGCAGGCCCGTTTCCGCGGGGGCGGCGAACACCGCCTCGCCGTCCAGCCAGGCCTGCACGCGGCCGTCCTGCACGTCCAGACGCAGGCGCATGTCGGCGCCCACCTCGTAGAGGTTTAGGGTGCGGGCCACCAGATCCTCACGACCGTCCTGCATGCGCAGCACCTGGATCAGGCCCGTGTCACGGTCCATCTCCAGCTTCAGGTAGTTGGCGGCATCCTTGTAGTGGAACAGCAGGCCAATGCCCTGGGTGTCCTCCGTGCGCAGCGTGGCTTCCACCGAATAGTCCTGCCAGCCCTGCGCGGCGTCGTCGTCATACAGCGCGTAAGTGCCCTTTCGCAGGCCGTACACAACGTCACCCAACGGGCTCCAGCCCGCGTTCCAGGGGTCCGCGTTGCTGGCATTGCCGTTGGAGGTGAGCTGCCGGCTGTGGATGTCGCCGTCCTGCCGGATGCGGCCATCGGCCACGGACCAGGCGGAGACACCGCCCAGGTCGCCCTCGTCCACCACGGTCCAGCGGCCCATGCCGGCGGAAAAGTCATCATGCGCCAGCACCCGCTCGCGACCCACCACCTCCACCGCCACGCTGTCGGATGCGGTCGCGCCCGCCGCGTCGGTGGCCGTCAGCGTGATGGAATGGCGGCCGGTCGTTATGCTGGCCCCGGCCACGGCGCCCTCCGCCGCGCCCTTGCCGTCCCAGCTCCAGCGAAAGCCCGTGATCGCCTCGGGACCGAAGGAAGCCGTGCCGTTCAGCGTCACCTCGGCGCGGCCGTCGCCGTCAAGATCCAGCAGCCGCAGGTCGCTGCCGGCATGGGCGGTCAGCGCCGCGGCAGTGACCTGCACGTCGTCGAAACTAGCGCCTTTCTGACGGTCCGACAGCAGGCCCACGGTGCCGGTGGCAAGCGGGTTCGCATCCACCACCGGGCCACCGAAGACGTCATGCCCGTCCAGCAGCACGCGGATCTCGTTGCCGGTGACGGCAACCCGCAGCGCCATGTCAGCATCCAGCCGGTAGCCCTGCGGCACCTCCGCCAGCACCGTCTCCATGCCGTCCTGCACCTTGACCAGGCTGCGCGCGTCGCCCGCCGCGTCCAGCGTCAGGCGGTAATGGTTGGACGGGTCCTGCCAGCGGAACACCACGCCGAAGCTGTCGGTGTCCAGCGAGCGCAGCGTGGCGTCCAGAACATAATCCTGCCAGCCGTCCGAACCCTCGCCCTGCCACACCAGGAGGTTGTCCTCGGCATTGGAGCGGTCCAGCAGGCGGCCTTCCAGGCCCGCCTCGCCCGCGTCGCCGGAATGCACGGTGCCGACCACCTTCATCAGCGGCGCCTGGGCGGGCTGCACAGCCCCGAGCGTGCCGGCGCCGATCTCCGCCCGCAGCTCACCGCCATCGAAGCCGAACTGCGTGGCGCCGGGCAGCGGCGCCGCGGCATCCAGGATGCCGCCGGCGCGCGCGGCACCGAAGCCCGCCAGGGTCGCCTCCGGCAGCGCGCCGCCGGCGAAGACCACGTGCCCGACCACGCCGCCCGAGGTCGCCTGGGCGGGCTCGGCGAACAGCAGCAGTCCCTTGTCCGCGTCCACCGCGAAGCGCGCGGCATCGGCCACCACCTGCTCTCCAACCTTGGCACCGTCGATGAACTTGCGGATCAGCACGCCGCCCCCATCCGCCGGCTCGATGGTCAATCCGATACGGTGCCAGGCGCCATAGGTCAGGCTGCCCTGGTAGTTGCCAGAGATGCCGATGCCGGCGGTGCCGTCGTTGTTGTTGCGCAGATAGATCTCGGCGTCGCCGCTGTTGCCGGTGGCTGTCTGGAAGATGGAAGTCCAGGCCTCGCCGTCCTCCACCAGCAGGTCCATCACCAGGGTGTAGCTGGTGATGCGGCCATCGGTGGTCTGCGCCGGGACGCCGGGGTCAAGCTGCAGCCACTGGTTGGCAGCGAACTTCGGAAAGGCCAGCAACGCGGCCTCGCCCCCCGGCAGCGGCGCGACGCCAAGCGCCTCCGCCGTGCCGAAGCGCAGGCCGCCCTCGCCCGCCGGCACGACCCAGCCCGCCGGGTCGCCATCATTGAAATTCTCGCTCAGCAGGGTGGCCGGGGTGGAGATGGTGACGTTCAGCGCGTCGCGGGTGGTCAGCCCAGCCTGGTTGGTGATCTCCAGCGTCAGCCGGTGCTCGCCGCCCGCCAGCCGCAGTTCCGGCGTCAGCCCGGTGGCCAGGATCTCGCCCGCCGCGTCCCGCCACAGGATGCTGTGGGCGCTGCCGGCCACCAGCACCGAGGCGCTGGCATCGAGGCGCACCACCGCTTCCTCACCCGCCGTCGACACGAACAGGTCGTCGCCCGCGCGGGCCAGGGAAAATCCGGCGGGGGTGGACAGGTCGACCCCAGAGAACTCTTCCTGGTGGCCAATGTAGGGGCCGGTCAGCCCGTCGCGACCGAACACCTCCCGCCCGCGAAAGCCGTCCAGGTAGTCGTTCAGTTCCACAAAGTAGGTCTCGGTGGACACGGTGTCGTTGTCCGGGTCCACCACCACCAGGCGGATGGCGCCGTTGCCGCCGGCACGCCCCAGCGCCGGGTCGCCATTGCCCGTGACCTCGCGCGCGATGCCGTTCTGGTAGTTGACGAACATCTGGTGCACCGGCTGCCCACCGGCGCCGGTGCTGACCTGCGTCTGCGCGCCATCGCCGAAGTTATGGCCCGAGAAGGTGAAGGCGACGTTGGGGTATTTGCCGGCCAGTTCCGTCCAGATGCGGTCGCCATCCGCCGCGCCACGGATGTCATTGCCGACGCCGTAGGAGGTGCCGCCGTTCTCGCCCGTCAAACGCTCCGTCAGTGGACCGGTGCGGCCGTCGAGCGCCATGTAGCCGTGGGTGGTGATGATGACGCGATGGTCCAGATGCGCCTCGATCACCTCGCCGCCCCAGCGGAGCACATCGTCGCGCGGGCCAAATTCCAGCGTCAGCACCAGCCAGGGCGTGCCATCCGGCGCCGTGAAGGTGTGGTAGTTGTTCTGGTAGCTTGCCGGCTCACGGTCGTAGACGCCGCCGAAGCTGTCGTCCCGCGCCGCGGCATCGGCTGGCGAAAAGAATTCGCTCAGCCGGTCCTGGCTGCGGTCATTGGCAGAGCCGCCCGGGGCCAGGTCGTGGTTGCCGGGCCCGAGCGCGTAAGGGATCACGCCATCCAGCTTGCTCAACGCCGCCTTGGCCACATCCCATTCACGGGAAAGGTTGTTGTAGGTGACGTCTCCCACGTGGGTGACGAACTGAATGTTGTGGCTGTCCTTGTTGTCCAAGAGCCACTGGGTCATGCGCCCGAAGGTGGCGTTCAGGGAGGCATTCAGTGTGTAGTCCTGGGTGTCCGGCACCACCGCGATGGTATAAGCGTTCTCGCCCGCCACACGGACGCGGAAGCTATCGGTGACTTCCGCGCCCAGGGCGTCGGTCGCCACCACCCGCACATCGCTGTGACCCAGGGCCGCGAAGTCCAGCAGCAGCGTTCCGCCGGAAATGCTGGCCGCCGCCACCTCCCCCTTCGAGGTTTCAACCCGGTAGCTCATGCCCGTGCCGAACTGCGCATCAAGGTCAATTGCGCGTGCCTCGGCACCGCGCCGGACAAGCATGTCCTGGAAGGAATTCGGGAAAATGGCCATGAACTGCGCTCCGCTGACGATCCCTTCCCCGGATGACGGGGAGTTGCGGACCGGGTTAGACTAGTCCAGCGGATGATGTGACGGCAGGATGGCGAAAGTTTCATGACCATGCGTGAGGCCCCGACCGAGGCGAAGGTGCCTGGCGGACGGATGGGAACGATCCATCAGGCGCTTGTGCTCTGGCTGGACAAAGGCGGCGCCCCACCGGGTGGGCGCCTGCCGTCGGAACGACTGCTTTGCGCGCAGTACGACACGCATCGCGTGACGATGCATGAGGTGCTTCTGCGACTGGAAGCAGAAGGACTGATCTTTCGCGAAGGGCGGCGTGGCTGGTTCGTCTCGCCCCCGCGCTTCCGCTACGATCCGCTTAGCCGTGGGCACTTCGAGCGCAGCGTCCGCGACCAGGGGCGCCGGCCCCATACCTGTTTGCTGGACACCGCGCTGGTGTCGCCACCCGTTCTTGTCCGGCAGATGATGGGCTCGCCGGAAAACAAGCCGTTGCTGTGCATCCGCCGGTTGCGCAGCATCGATGACCGACCGGTGCTCTATGTCGAGCATTATCTCGACGGTGAAACACTTCCAGGACTGCTACAGCACGACTTGTCGGCGTCCCTGACCGAATTATACCGCGACGCCTATGGGCTGACCTACGGCTCGCTGCGCTTCAACATCCTCCCGGCGCCCCTGCCGCCCGAGGCCGCGAAGCCGCTGCGTGCGGCCCCCGGCAGCCCGGCACTGCTTGTGGCCCGCGTCAACCATGTCGCCGATGGGTCGAGCCGAGACTGCGACCTTGAATACTGGCGACATGATGCCGTGCTTATCGAGGTTAATTCCGGGGGGGATGCCTGTGCTACGAGATCATGTTGAAGAGCTTGGCGGCGCTTGGACCAGCTTTGCCGCCCTACTCGCCGATGGAGGAGCGGCAGACTCGCTGTGGACCATAAGGTCTCTGCTTGCAGCGCAGTACCACTTACCCCGGCAGTGGCGCGCCAAACAACAGTCAAACCGCGCCGGAAAAACCTCCTCATTGTCTCCGCTCAATGCTCTGTACTCCGCTGCAGGTAGGATTGGTCCTTGCTCAACCACAGCTCCTCGGCGCTGATACCGACCTTTCGCCCCGTCGCAGCACTGCTTCGCAAGCTCAGCAAGACGGCTGCTAGCTACCGGACCAGACTGGCTCACGGGAGTAGCCAAACAGTGTTTGGATTATGCAGGATGGGGTACGATGCGCGCCATGCCGATCCCGCTCTTCGCATCTTGCATTACCTTGCCGAGAAGAGCTTCTCTTCAGTCACTTACGATATCAATGTTCGGGGACCCATGTCGGACGCGCGAGAAACGGACGAAGGCCTGAAAAACGGTGTCCCCATCATCGACAGGATGATGGACATCCTTGATCTGCTGCAGCATCGCCAAGGCGGCGCCTCCATCAAGGATATCGCAACTTCGCTCGCACTGCCGCGGTCCACAGTATACCGGGTCCTGAACACGCTGGAACACCATGGGATGGTCCGGCGCAGCAGCGGCGCGGCCTATTTGTTGGGGCCCAGACTGCTGGCGTTAGCGGCCCAGGTTGTGGAGGGTGGCCATTATGATTTCGCAGAGATTGGTCGCCCGCACCTAGAGCGCCTGACAGACGCCACGAACGAAGCCAGCAAGATTTCGATCCATGGCGATAATGGCATCCTGGTCGTTGCCACCGCGCATGCCGCGCATGAATACGGTTTGTCGATCAATCCTGGCCGCCTTCTACCCTATCACGCTGGTGCTGCAGGAAAGCTCCTTATGGCTTATCTTGAGCCCAAGCGGATTGATCAGATATTGCAGCGCCCGCTACATGCCTACACGCCACAGACACCGGTCGATCCGGCAGTACTTCGCACGGAGCTAGCTACGATCCGGCACCAGGGCTGGTCCAGCGATATCAGCGAGTATTCCGGACTGGTGCGTGCCTTCGCCGCACCAATTCGGGACCCCAACGGGCATGTCGTTGCTGCCATCAGCGTCCCCTTCCTCGGCGACAAGAGCGAGGAAGCAATGGAGCGCATCCGCCAAGCCGTGGTCCGCACCGCTGCTACAATTTCGACATCGCTGGCACAGAATGCACGGCTCGGTCGACCACCGGCAGGTTGAGTGCGGCAACAGCGAATAAGTCGACGATGAGATGCATAGTCCGGCTTCCGAAAGTCTGGCAGCACTGGCAGCACAGTGCGATGAAGCCGACGCATCGTCGCATCTACCATGCTAGCTTATCTTGAATATGAGAGGGAGAGGCTTGTGCTCGGCCGCTTATTCAAGCGCGTGCTAGCCCCTGTTCACATATCATTAAGCCGACAGATCGGATTTGCTCGGCGCTATCGCTTCGTTATTCGCCGAACCCATCCAAGAAATTACCGTGCAAGTAGTCCATATTCATCTCGACACCGAGACCTGGCGCATCAGATAGTTTGAGGCGGCCGCCTGAGTTGTCGAGCGGCGCCTGGATCATCACGTCATAGTAGCTGAGATCATGATGAGAGGTTTCCAACTTATAGAAGTTCGGCACCGTCATCATCACTTGCGCGCCGGCCACCACATTGATCGGGCCTCCTGCATCGTGTGGCGAGATGGGCACGTAGTACGCCTCGGCCATCGTGGCCACTTTTTTCATCTCGGAGATGCCACCGGTCCAGGTCACGTCTGGCATGATGTAGTCAGCCAGTTCCTTCTCCAACACTGGAACGAAGTCCCACCGCGTGTGCAGTCGTTCGCCGACAGCGATATGTGTGTTGATACGCTCCCGCACCTGATGGAGGGCGTGGTAGCTCTCGACCGGTACCGGCTCCTCGAACCAGTCGATGTCACCGGCGTCTTCCAGTGCGCGGCAAAGGCGTACTGCTGTCGGCACATTGAAGCGGCCATGCGCGTCGATCAGTATCTCGATGTCCGGCCCGGCCGCCTCGCGCACCCAGGCGGTCAGCTCACAGGCTGTCCGCTCGCCGGCACGGGTCATCTCGCCATGAAGGTAGCCGTCCCGCCGTCGTGCGGGGCCCTCGTAATGTGGGAAGGGGTCGAACTTCAAAGCGGTATGACCAGATTCGACAATGCCGCGGATCTCCTCGAACACCGCCTCGCGGCTCGTAAACTTGCTTTGGTCCGGGTGGGTATAGAGCTCGATGTCGTCGCGCACCTTGCCGCCGAGCAGCTTGTAGATGGGCAGACCGAGCACCTTGCCGCGGATGTCCCATAACGCGATGTCGATGGCGCTGATGCAATGCGTCGGCGCGCCGCGGCTCCCCATATAGGTGAAGGCACGGAACACCTTGTGCCAGATCTTCTCGATCTGCTCAGGATCATCGCCGACCAGCAAATCATTCAGCTGGCGCAGGATGGCACCGACCGCGCGGTTGGCCATGCGGGTGGTCGTTGTAATCTCACCCCAACCGGTCACGCCCTCGTCGGTCCGGACTTCAACGAACAGGAACTCTCCCCAGGGCGTACCACGTGTCCGGACGATCCATGGGATGATGCGGGCGATCTTCATGACGACAGCGCTCCAGGACGTGGTGGAACAGGCATGCGGCTCACCCCTTGACCGCGCCGGCGAGCAGCCCGCCGACGAACAGCCGTTGCAGGGCGAAGAACACGAAGGCGACGGGAAGCGTCATGATCACGGATGCCGCCATGATCGCTCCCCAGTCCGTATCGGTGGAGGTGGTGAACTCGGCGACGCCGATCGGCAGCGTCTTCACGCTGGGGTCGGATGCGAAGCTGAGGGCGAAGATGAATTCGTTCCAAGTGGCCACGAAGGCGTAAAGCACGATCACCACTACGCCAGGCAACGACAGCGGTAGCATGATGCGCAAAAGCACCGTCAGGCGCGACGCGCCATCGATCACCGCCGCCTCCTCCAGCTCCGCCGGGATGGAGCGGAAATAGCCAGTCAGCATCCAGATGCTGAGCGGCAAGGTCAGGATCAGATAGGCGAGGATGAGCCCCACATAGGAGTTCAGCAGGCGGAGATAGCCGAACATCACATAGAGCGGAATGATCAGCGCCGCGGTGGGCAACAGGTGGCAGATCAGGATGAAGCTCTGCAGCAGCCCGTTGCCTTTGAAGCGAAACCGCGCCAACCCGTAGGCGGCAGGGATAGCGAAGACCAATCCTATGGCGGTGGAACCAAGCGAGACGATGGTGCTGTTTAGAAAGTAGCGCGGGATGTTGGACTGGTAGAGGACGTTGACGTAGTTCGCCAGGGTAGCGTGCTGCGGCAGCAGATGCAGCGGTAGGCTGTAGAGTTCTTCCAATGTTTTGAAGGAGGACACCACCACCCACAGGAATGGCAGCACGGTCACGGCCACTAGCACCGCTACGGGAATGTAGACCCAGCCGTTTCTCTTGCTTCCGGTCATGCGTCTGCCCTGGCTTGCTTCGCCGTCCAGCGAACGTAGATAGCGATGACGGTCGATACGACGATGAAGAACATGATCGATAGAGCGCTTGCCTGATTGAAGCGCGAGTACTCGAACGCTTCCTTGAAGATCTGGATTGAGGTCAGCAGCGAACGATTGGCTGGCCCGCCTCGCGTCATGGCGTAGACGATGGTGATGGAATTGAAGCCGTTGACCAGCAGCAGCAAAGTGATCGCCGTGATCGTGCTGCGGAGCGCCGGCAGCATGATGTGGCGCACTTCGTCCCAGAATGCCGCGCCATCGACCTGCGCGGCCTCGTAGAGCGAGGTCGGGATGGCCTGAAGCCCCGCCAGAACCATGATGGCCACGAAGGGAAACACCTTCCACACATGCACCGCGACCAGCGCAGGCATCACGGTGGCTGATTGAGTCAGCCAGCCTACCGGTTCATGCAACAGGCCGGTCATCAGCAGCAATTGGTTGATGACGCCAAAATCCGTGTGATACATCCAAGCCCAGGCGGTGGCCGCGACGATGTCTGGGATCACCCAGGGGATCAACATCATCGACCGTACGGCGCCGAGGCCGCGGAAACGCTGGTTCAGCAGAATTCCGGCTGCGATGCCGAGGATCAATTCGAATAGGATGGACAGCAGCACGTAGTACAAGGTGTTGTTCGCGGCACGTGCCGTCGTGCCCGATTCAACCACTTCCTGGTAATTCATCAGCCCGACATAGGCACCGGACGGGTCGGTGACGCTCAGCAACACCGTTTCGATGATAGGATACACCACGAAGGCCGCCAGGATCAGAATGGCTGGCAGCACGAACCATGGCCCTTGTCGTCCAGACATTGCGCCCCCCCTGCTCGTGCCCCCTCCGTTCAGGCCAGGATCCGGTTGATCTCGGCGGCGGCAGCATCCATGGCGGCCTGCGGCGTCCGGTCACCAATCAGCACCTCCTGCAGCCTTTGGTAGAAGACGTCTGTCATCCGCACCCAGGCGGGAATTGGCGGCTGCGCGCGGGCCAGCGCAAGCTGGTCGGCGAAGGGCTTCAGTACGGGACGGCTGAAGCGCGGCAGGTCCAGTGCTGCTGTCAGGGCCGGGAAAGTCTTGGTGTAGGCACCGATATGCTCGCGTGTGGCCAGAAAGCGTAACAGCCTCTCAGCACCTGCCTTGTTGCGGCCGTCACTCGGCGCGATGAAGGCCCAGCCGCCGAGCAATGCCGTACTTTGGCGGTCTTCCGGATGCGGCGTCACCATTACGCCGACATCAAGGTTTGGGTTGGCGCTCAGCACGTCAAAATCTGTTGGCGTAGCTTGGTACATCGCGATGGCTCCAGCTTGGAAGAGCCGGCGGAGTTCCAGCGCACCATTCTCCAGCGTCGATGGTGGCGACACCTTCAGCGTGCGGTAGAAATCCGCGTAGAAGCGGACGCCCTCGACGGACTCGCGGCTGTTCAGGACAGCCCGTTTCAGCTCGGCGTCCAGAATGTCGCCCCCGTTCATCCACACATAGGGCAGTGCCCGATAGATGACGTTGCTCTGCCCGCCAGGTCCGCCGCCGGCGATGCCGTAGCCATACCGCATCGCGCCGTCCGGCCCGCGCCGCGTCAGTCTACGCGTCGTCTCCACCAACTCCGGCCAGGTTTGCGGCGGCTTGTCCGGATCCAGTCCGGCATCACGGAAAGACTGGCGGTTATAGATGATCGACAGCGCTTCGGCCTGATAAGGAATACCAAGCACCCTATCGCCGGACGAGGCGGCCCGGATCGCAGCTGGCAGGAAGGCCTCCGTGCCCAGGCCAATCTCGCCCAGGAGCGGGCGGAGGTCATTGAGCTTGTTGGTGCCGGCATAGGACGGAATCCAGGAGGTCTGTACTTCCATCACATCAGGCGGGCTGCCGGAGCGCAGCGCGATCAGCACCTTGTTTTCCAAATCGGCATAGGGTGCGAATTGAAGCCGGATCTTGAGATCAGCATTCTGCTGCTCGAACTCCGCAGCGAACTGCGTCGCGATCGGCTTGGAGGGATCGGTGACCAGCCAGGTGATCTCGCCGGCCTCAGCAGCATGCAGGAACTCTGGCACGACCGCAGCTGCCACCGCCCCCGCGAGCAAGGCACGACGCCGGTATCCCTTTGTGCTATCCATGCGCGTATCCTCCCCTTGGTGCTTTGGTCCTTATGGCGGACCTTCAGCTTGATCTTGACCGGGTACGGTTCGCAGGCTCAGCCCGGCGGTTGTCGTGCGACCCATGCCTGGTATTGCGCCAGCCGCTCGGCATCAGGCGGATAGTAACCACGCACGCCGTGGCCGTCCGCGACCATCTGCCGGGACCAGCTATCCTGTCTTTCTTTAGCGATACAGTGCTCAGCAGCCTCAATCGCCAGATGAGCCGGCACGATGACTGCACCATCGTCGTCGCCAACCACGAAATCACCCGGGAAAATTGCCACGCCGCCACAGCCCACCAGTTCCTGTACGCCAGCCGGCATGATCGCGACCGGACCGGGCGGCGCGGCTGGGCCGGTGCAGAATATCGGCAGGCCCATGGTCTTCAGGTCGCCGACGTCACGCATTCCGCCGTCGGCTAGCACGCCTGCGGCCTTCGCCTGGATCAGCCGGGTCATCAGCACATCGCCGAGGCCGCCCACATGCGCGCAACTCTGCATGTCCATCACGAGCACATCGCCTTCACCAATCTCTTCCATGGCCCGGAGCAGCAGGCTGTCGGGATGGCCGAGATCCGTCGCAACGTTTAGGTCCTCGCGCTGAGGCACATAGCGAATGGTATAGGCACGCCCGACCATGCGGCATGTGTTGCCGTCCAGCGGCCGTACGTTCGACACGGATCGGCTGCGCATCCCATGCTTTTTGTACATGAAGCCTGTCAATGCCGCGGCAGAAACTTGGCTGAGCATCGCTATCGCTTTGGCGGCGTCTATCGCGTTCATGAACTCAGGCTCCCTTCCGTAGTCGCGTGACCATCGACCCATAGGCCAGCACCGAAACAGCAGCGTAGGAGAGCGGCCATCGCACTAAGGCGAAGCCTCGTGACGTCTCTTTCTTGTCTCTCCAGGGCCGCAATCGTATTGTTCAAATAAGAACTTCAGCAGTTCTTATTTAGCTTCGCTCGTTGGTTGGCTTCTGTCAACGGATCTCTGGCCGAAGTGCTGGGGTGCCAAATCCCGCCAAAACCTTATGTCCATGGATGAGTCGCCCCACGGAGCGTGAGCCCGTAGGACGTTCTTGCCGCCACACACTGGTTGAAGGGGCGAGACCGGCCTTGTCTGCCTCGTAATTAATTCGGCAGCCACGTCCGATGTTATTTGACTGGTCGGCACGAATGGCTGAGCAGAACCGAAATTGATACTGTTCAGCTTACTGAATCGTCGTGCAGCACCGTTTTCTCATGCGGAAGTGTAGAAATTGTCCAGTTACGATCCGAGTACTATACTTATTGGCATCGCCCAGGCCGGATCAGCAGTTTCTCAGGCCAAGCGGCAGAGCCCCCAGTGTCAGGGTCTGGAGCAGTATGCTGAACAATATTTCAGCCGTGAGGGATCGCAGCTCCAAGCCTTTGCAGCGCAGAGCAGCAAGATAGCCGTTAACGCGATGATTTGACTGCCATGGCATTGGTGCGCTCGTGGCCGCTGGCCTCATAGGACAGCCCCTTGCGGGTCACCCAGAAGTTGCTGAGTTGGTACAGCGGGATGATAGCGACATCGGTCATCGCGACCTCAATTGCCTGCTGCAGCGTCTTTTCGCGAGCCTCGTCATCCAGCGTCGCCATGGCCTTGGTGGTCAGAGCATCCAGGCGCGGGTTGGAGTATCCCCCGCGGTTGTAGGCGCCTGCACCCGTTTCCTTGTCTGGCGTGCTGAGGACATTCACCAACGCGTAGCCCGCTTCACCCGAATTGCTTCCCCAACCAAGCAGATTGACCGCGAACTCATGCCGTGCCGCCCGGGCGGCGTGGCTGGCGTTCGGGATCGCTTCCACCGTCGTGGGTACGCCCACGCGGGTCCACATCTGCGCGATGGCCTGCGCCGTGATCGCATCCGTCGGCCGGAGGTCATTGGGGACATGGAGCGTCAGTCGAAATCCTTGAGGAAAGCCTGCCTCAGCGAGCAACCGTCGCGCCAGATCGGGATCGAAGGCCGGCACCGCGACGGCCGGGTTGTACGACCAGGCGTCGGGCGGCAACCATTGCCCGGTCGGGCTGGCGGTCTGCTGCATGACGCGCTCGGCCAGCGCGTCCCGGCTGATGGCCACCGAGAGAGCCCGCCGGACCCGCTGGTCCCGCAGGGGGTTGGCGGGCAGGGGCTGGCCGGCGGCATCCGTGACAAAAGGCGAGGGCTCGGCGCTGCTTTGCTCCAGGGACAGGTAGATCGTCCGCATGCCCTGGTGGGAGAAGACGCTGAAGCGGGAATCCTGCCGCAGGCGCGGCAGGTCGTTCGGGGATGGTACGTCGATCACGTCGACGGAGCCGGACAGCAGTGCGGCGCTGCGCCCGCCGGCGTTCGGCAGAAACTTCAGCACCACCCGCCGCCAGTCGGGCTTCGGGCCCCACCAGTCGTCGTTGCGCTCCAACTCGATGCCCTGGCCATGCGTGAAGCTCAGCAGCTTATAAGGCCCGGTGCCGATGGCAGCCTTGCCGGAATTGTAGTCCTCCGTCGTGGCATCCGCGCCGGCGCGGTGGGAGATGATGGCCAGATTGGACAGGTCGTTCGGCAGGTTGGGCGAGGCGCCGCGAGTGTGGATGCGCAGCGTCTCGGGATCGACAACCTCCACGCGGGCGATCTGGCGCACCACGCCGCCGAACCCGCCGGGGCTGTTTGGCACGCTGCGGGCGCGTTCCACCGTGAAGCGGACGTCCTCACCCGAAAAGGTATTGCCGTTGCTGAAGCGGACTCCGGGCCGCAGCTTGAACTCCCACACTTCCTCCGACACCGGCTTCCAGCTTAGGGCCAGGGCCGGCGCCAGACGGTTCTCCTGCGTCTGGTCGATCAGCCGGTCGAAGATGTGGAGCGACAGGATCTTGGACGGGGTAGCGTTGTAGAAATGCGGGTCCACCGTCGGGATCGGCGCCGCCAGCCCGATCGTCAGGCTCGGGGCGGCGTCAGCCTTCGCAGGCGCAGCGACCAGCACGCCGGCAGCGGTGCCCCAGAGCGCCCGGCGGGTCAGCCGCAGGGTCGGCGTCATGCTGAATCCTTTCTTGCTGGGACGTTTCCCGGCCCTTGGCCTGTTGTTCCGTTATTCCGCCGCCGCCCGGGTCGCCGCGGCATCCTGCGGCAGGGTGTAGCGCGTAAAGCGTGCGCCCTCGGCTGGCAGCGGAGCCACCTCCATGAGGCCGGCGGCCGGCTGCATCACGACGGTCGCGACAGTGGCCGACAGGTTGTCGTCCGTGTTGCGGCGGACCGGGCGACACACCGAGAACGGCGTCTGGAAATCGTCGGCCAACGCCGCCTTGACGTGATCCACAGTAACGGAGCCCAGATGCGGCAGTAGCAGATCCCGCACCCGCAGGTCGCGGTACAGCGTGTCGGCATGCATCGCCATGCCAGCATCCTTCAACTTGGACAGCGCGACGGGGCTGACAAAGTGATTGGCATGCACCAACAGGCCGCCTTCCGGATGCACCTGGAAGGTTTCGTCCGGGGCGCACTCGAAGTCGATGCAGATACCGCCGGCCTGGCTGATCATCATGTTGTTCGATGCCGACTTGGGCGTCGAATAGACGGCCTTCATGGCATGGGCCACATGGGTCTGCTGCAGCACCTTGCGGCGGATCAGCGCCAGCGGCACGCCGACGTCGCGGTAGTCGCGGTCGGATTGCAGATAGTTGGCGGTGATGGCGATGCCGGCCGAATTCATCCCGGATCGTGCCAAGCCGCCGGCCTCGGTGAAGGTCATGATGTCCGGCCCGTCATCCCGCCGGATGCGCAGCACCACGGCGGTCTCGACGCATTCGGCCTTCCAGTCCCAGTTCTGCGCATGAACCAGCGCGCCGCCGGCTGCCGCCCCGGGCATGATGGCAACGGCGGTGCAGCCCTCTGACACGGCGGCAAGCCGTGCGCGCAGTGCCGGCTTCTCGGCGAGCTTCAGGATCTCCGTGCGTGCATTCAGCAGGACGATATCCTCGAAGGACGCACCTGAACCCTCCGCGATGCCCCGCATCTCAGGCACGTACCCATCGTCGAAGCCCTCGATGATTGGCAGGTAAAGCCGCACAAGCTCGCCCACCTGCGCCCCATCCAGCCCCAACCGCCGCAGCTGGGCGCCGTAATGGGCGATGCCCGTGTGAATACGCTCCCGAGCCTGTTGCCCGTATTGCCTGCCGCGTTTCATCGGCGGACCGGAGACCTCGATCAAGGGAAAGGCGTTGGGCATGGGGCGGCTCCAGGCGTGGATCAGGATGAGCCAAGTGATGCACTTTCCTGGACAAAGTGCAACTCTGTTCAGAGCAGCGAATCAGGGACCCAGGACGAGTGGCTGGTCGATCAAGGTGGCTGCTTGCTGGATATGCGCCGTCATTGCCGCTGCCGCGGCCTCCCGGTCGCCGCGCTTGAGGGCCTGCAGGATATCAAGGTGGGCTGACACGGATTGGCGGACCTGTGCGGCGCCGCGGGACCAGCCATAGCCGGAGAAACGGCGCAGGCGGTTCTGTTGCTGGACCGCCTGGCCCAGGAAGCGGTTGCCGGAGGCGTCGGCGAGCCCTTGGTGAAAGGCCGCGTTGAGTTCAAAGAAACCGATGGCATCGAACTCCTCCCACCGGCAGGCTCCGACTTCCCTGTGCTGGGCCTCCATCTGCGACACCCAGGCCTGGTCGAGGCGGAAGCCGGCTTCCCGCAGGGCTGCGGGCTCGACGATCAGGCGGAACTGATGCGATGCCCGTCGCTCCTCGGCTGAGTTGTAACCAGACTGGAAGCGCCAACCATGGCCGCGATTACGCCCGACGGCGCCGAGCTCCAGCAATTGGCGCAGCGCCTGTTGCAGGATAGCCGTCCGCACGCTGTAGCGTTGCAGTAGATCGCGTTCTGACACTTCGTCCGGCAGCGTCCCTATGCGCCTGTCTCGGGCGAGGCGGATCATCAGGTCAGCGACTTCTTCCGCTGGAGATGGCCCCGGGGCACCGAGCCTGGCGGCGTCCAGCCCCGGATCCACCAACCGTACCGCCCTACCCTCCGTCCGCACGACGCCCAGATTGGCGAGCAAAGCGATGGCCCCGTTCACCGGCGTGCGCGATACCCCCAGCTCCCGCGATAGCAACAGTCGCGACAGCTTCTCCCCCGGCTTCACGCTTTCCGCTTGCAGGCGGAGCAGGATGTCACGCGCGAGGCTGCGATGCAGCTCCGTGGTACCGTTGGCGTCGTGCGGGAACTCTTGAGGCATCGTGAGGCGGCTGTCCGGGTTCGGTCACTACCCTCAAACATACCGCTCGTACGCCGCCTTGTCCCTCCTGATCAGCCGAAGTGCCGTCGTGGCCCGGCAGGTGTGGTCGTCGGGCATGGACGATACCCGCAATTTCCGACAGCCGCCGCATCGCTATTCCAGCCTGGGTGAATACCCGTGTCAGTTTCTACCGAAGCTCGTACCAGACCATCGTGGTTCACCTTTCTCCACCACGCCGGGCGCTCCATCCTTCAAGGCGCGGCGTAGAATGGTCGGGATGATACCCCCGGCACGGATCAGGTTCACTTCGCGCGTCGTATCCAGCAGAGCCATAGCGGTGCCATGGCGCGCGTCGCCATCCTTTCGGTGAAGGATGATCGGCACGGCCGCACGGGGTGTCAGCACGGCGGAGGACAGAAGGACTTCGATCCGGTCTCCGGCTTCCAGTCCCATGGTGTCGAAGCGCCAGCCCTCCGGCAGGCGCAGCGGCAGCACGCCCATGCCAACGAGATTGGAGCGATGGATCCGCTCGAAGCTGTTCGCCAGCACCGCCCGCACGCCTAGCAGCTGGGCACCCTTCGCCGCCCAGTCACGTGAGGATCCGGTGCCATACCGCTCTCCCGCAATGATGACCACCGGGAGCCTGCCTTCGGCGTAGCGCGCTGCCGCCTGCCATACCGGCATCACTTCTCCCGTCGGCGCGAAAACCGACTGGCCGGCTGCGCGGCTGGGCAACAGGTGGTTCACGGCGGCCTTGTTGGTGAACAACCCTCGCAGCATCACTTCCCAGTTGCCGCGCCGGGAGGCGTAGACATTCAGATCGGCCGGGTTCTCGCCGTGTTCGACCAGCCAGGCAGCGGCGTCGCTGCGTGCCGGAATGGCACCGGCGGGGGAGATATGGTCGGTGGTGATGTCGTCGCCCAGGACCAGCAGCGGGTGGGCCACCAGCGATGCCTCCGCCGCCTCCGCCGGCCCGAAGTTCACGAAGGGCGGCGGGCGCAGATAGGTCGAGGCGCGATCCCAGGGAAACCGTGCCAAGCCGGGTGCCTGCAAGGTTGCCCAATCGGCGGAGCGATCGGCCTCCGCCGCCGATGCGGCGATATCGCCCGGCTCGCTCGCGGCCGCCGTCAAGGCATCGATCTCGCCGGCCGTCGGCCAAAGGTCGGCAAGGCGGACGGGACGCCCGTCCACCGCCTCGCCCAATACGTCGCGGCTGATGTCCAGCGCCGCGCGGCCGGCGATGGCGTAGGCGACGACCATGGGTGGGGAGGCCAGCAGCGCGGCATCGATCTGCGCGTGCACGCGGCCGGGGAAGTTCCGGTTGCCGGACAGCACGGCCACGGGGCGCAGGCCGTCCCGCTGCACCGCCTCCGCCACGGCGGGCAGCAATGGGCCGGAATTGCCGATGCAGGTGGCGCAGCCATAGCCGGCGATACCGAAGCCCAGCGTTTCCAGCTCCTGCAGCAGCCCGACCCGCCGCAGCCGGCGTTCCGCGCTGGGTGAGCCCGGGGTCAGGGAGGTCTTGACCCAGCCGGGCACACCCAGGCCCAGCGCCAGCGCCCTTCGCGCCACCAGCCCGGCGGCAACCAGCAGGCCAAGGTCGGTGGTGTTGGTGCAGGAGGTGATGGCGGCGATCGCCACGGCATCCGGCGGCAGCCCGGCCACCTCGCCGGCGGCGGGATCGATCCCCGCCGCACGCAGCGCCGCCGGCACGCCCGCCGGTGCCAGCCGGTCCTGCGGCCGGTGCGGACCGGCGAGCGAGGGGCCGATGCCGGCAAGGTCCAGAGCCAGCACGCGCGTGTAGCGCGGCGCCTGCGACGGCTCGTGCCACAGCCCCTGCGCCCGCGCGTACCCTTCCACCAGCGCCACCTGCGCCGCGTCTCGCCCGGTGTCCCGCAGATAGCGCAGGGTCATGTCGTCGATCGGAAAGACGCCGGTGGTCGCCCCATATTCCGGGGCCATGTTGGCGACGACCGCGCGCTGCCCGGCGGTCAGCCGCCCGACGCCCGGCCCGAAGAATTCCACGAACTCGCCGGACACGCCGGCGGCGCGCAGCATCTGCGTCACGGCCAGGGCCAGGTCGGTCGCCAGGCTGCCTTCCGGCAAGGCGCCTTCCAGCCGCACGCCGATCACCTCCGGTACGCGCAGCGAGACGGGTACGTCGAACATCACGCCCTCCGCCTCGATGCCGCCCACGCCCCAGCCCAGCACGCCGATGCCGTTGACCATCGGCGTATGGCTGTCGGTGCCGACCAGCGTGTCAGGCACCGCCCAGGCCTCGCCGTCGCGCCATTCGGTCGCGACCACGCTGGCCAGCCGCTCCAGGTTGATGGTGTGCATGATGCCGGTGCCGGGGGGAAACACCTGGAAGCCACTCACCATGCCGGCGGCCCATTTCATGAAGCGATAGCGCTCGGCATTGCGCGCCATCTCATTCGCCATGTTGATCCGCACGGCATCCGGCCGGGCGGCAACATCGACGGGCAGCGAATGATCGGTGGAGGTAGCGACGGGCACCGCAGGGTTGAGCCGCGCCGGGTCGCCGCCCGCCTGCGCCAGCACATCCCGCATGGCCGCGATATCGACCAGCGCCGGCCCGCAGGTGGTGTCGTGCATCAGGATGCGGCCAGGCGCGAAGGGAATCTCCGCCTCCGACACCCCGGTATCCAGGAAGTCGAGCAGCGCCAGCCGGCCGGCCGCGCGCACCGCCGCCTCCGGCTGACGCATGACGTTCTCCAGCAGAACGCGGTGGCACCAGGGCATCCGCGCCAGCACCGCCGGCCCACCCGCCACGGCCGGCAGGTCGATGCAGCGCCGGCGGCCGAAGATGCCCTCCAGCCAGCGTGTCGGCACTAGCGCAGCCGCGTCATCAGCCATGCCGCGCCGCTCCGGTCAGGTCGAAACGCGTGATGTTCCCGAACTCCTCGGTGAGTTGGGCCTCGATGGCGCAGGCCCGCTCGCCCAGCGGCACCATCCGGCCCGCATCGTCCAGCGCCAGGGGCAGGTCGTGGCCCGGCATCAGCACGGTACCCGGCACCTCGCGCCACAGCGCGTTCAGCCGGGCGATGGAGGCGGCGTGGGCGGCGGCATCGAGCGTCATGTCGGCACGCCCGCTGGCCAGCTCGGCGCGATTCTTGGCAACATCAGCCGAGAAGATGCAGCGCCGCGTGCCTTTCAGCACGAAGACCAGGTGATGCAGCGTGTGCCCTGGCGCGGTGAAGTAGTGGACGCCCGGCAGGTCCGTCCCGCCATCCCGCAGGCGCCGCAGGCGCGGGTGGCGGGCCAGCTCGCGCACGGTGAATTCGGGGTAGAGCGGGTCGCCGTCCGGCAGGGCCAGCGCCATCTCCAGCTCGGCGGCACCGACATGCGGGGTGGCGTTGGGGAACATCGGCCAGTTCAGGCAGTGGTCGTAGTGCAGGTGGGTCAGCAGCAGGTCGGTCACCGCCTCGGGCGCCACGCCGGCCTCCTGGAGCTGCGCCAGCAGGCGGCGGCGCGCGCCGAAGCCGCCGGTATCCAGCAGCGCGATCCGCCCGCCCGGCCCCCGCGCCAGGGCGACCGTGCTCCAGCCCAGGCCGCCATGGTACTTGGATTTGCCAGGATAGCCCTGCAGCAGAACCTCGACCGTCCACGACATCGCGCCGCCCTCCCTCGTAGTGGTGGCGCCGGCGCCCCGGGCGGGGGCCGGCGCGGTGTCGCTTCGCTCAGCCGGCGGGGGCCTGCATCGCCTCCAGGTCCGCCGTCGCGACCGTGACGCCCTCGCGGCGCGCTTTGGCGTAGAGCGCCATCTCGCGGTCGCCGGGGGCCATCACCGGCCGGGCGGGGTCGGCGGCGGGCGTGCTGCGCAGGATGGCGCCGAAATCCGCTATGCGCTCGCGCATCCACTCGGCCGAGTGCAGCTTGGTCGTGTCGATCAGGATGAAGACGTGGCCGAGGTTCTGCGCTGCCTCGGGGTTCTTGTCCCAGGCCTGCACGTGGGTCAGGTAGGCGGCGCCCGACAGCAGGCCCGCGAGCAGGTCCACCATCACCGCCAGGCCGTAGCCCTTGTGGCCACCCATCGGGAGCAGGAAGCCCTCCAGGCCCTTCCTGGCGTCCGTGGTCGGGTTGCCGTCGGCATCCGCCGCCCAGCCCTCCGGCAGCGGCTCCCCTTGCTGCAGCAGCTTGCGCATCTTGGCCCGCGCGGCCACCGACAGCGCGATATCCAGCAGGATGGGGTCGCCGCCCGGGTTTGGCATGCCGATGCCCATCGGGTTGTTGCCGACGCGCGTGTCCTTGCCGCCCCAGGGCGCGATGGTGGTGGTCGCGTTGCTGGCGATGATGCTGGCGAAGCCCTGCCCGGCGGCCAGGAAGCTGTAGGGCAGGATCGGGCCGAAATGGTTGCTGCCGCTGGCGAAGGCGGCGCCGATGCCGACCTCCCGCGCCGACTGCATCGCCGCCTCCAGCGCCTTCATGCCGACCAGGGGACCGATGCCGTTGCGCCCGTCGACCATTGACAGGCCCGGCGCCATCCGGGCCACCTGCACCTCCGCCCGCGCGTCGATGCCGCCGACCCGCACGCGCCCCAGGTACTGCGCCACGCGGCTGATGCCATGTGTGCGGACGCCGAACATGTCCGCCAGCACCAGCACCCTCGCCGTCTGGGCCGCGTCCTCCTCCCGCATGCCGCCGCCGTGCAGGGCGCGGGTGGCGAGGTCCAGCAATTCGCTTTCGGGCAGTTTGGTCTCGGTCATGCTCGCCTTCTGTTTCTGTTCGGAATGGACCGCATGCTCAGCCTTCTGGCGTGATCCGGGCATCGCGGATGATGGTGGCGAACTTCCCAGTTTCCTCGCGCACGAAGGCGCGGAAGGCCTCGGGCGCCAGGCGGCGCGGGATGATGCCCTGCTCCGCCAGCTTCGCCACCAGGGCGGGGTCCGCCAGCGCCGCATCGGCCGCCCCGGCCAGCCGATCCATTGCCGCGGCCGGCATGCCGCTGGGGGCGAAGAGGCCGAACCAGTTGATCAGCTCATAATTCTCCATCCCCGGCGCATCGCGCAGCGGCGCCACGTCGGGCAGCTGCGGCATCCGCTCGCGGGAGGTGACGGCGACCGCGCGAATCTTGCCGCTCTCGATCAGCGGCAGCGCCGCGCCAAGGCTGCTGAAGCTCATGGTCACGCGGCCGCTGGCCACGTCCGTCACGGCCGGCGCCGAGCCGCGATACGGCACGTGCAGCACGTCCGTGCCGGCCATGTGGTTCATCAGCTCACCCGCCAGGTGCTGCGGATTGCCGATGCCGGAAGAGGAAAAGGATAGCCCGCCCTTCCTGGCCCGGGCATAGGCGATGAGGTCGGCGGGCGTGCGGATGGGCAGCGAGGACGGCACCACGACCACGCAGGGGACGGTGCCGCAAAGCGCGACCGGCGCCAGCTCCTTCGAGGCGTCGTAGGTGATGCGGTCGCTGTAGAGCGAAGGGTTGACCGCGACCTCGCCGGCGGCGGCGAAGAGGATCGTGTAGCCATCGGGCGGCGCCTTGGCGACGGCCTGCGCACCGATCATCGCGCTCGCGCCCGGGCGGTTCTCGACGATCACCGGCTGGCCCAGCCGGGCCCGCATGGCCTCGGCCATCAGCCGCGCCACGATATCCACGCCGCCGCCCGGCGGATAGCCGACAATGGCGCGGAGCGGCCGGTCCGGATACTGGCCCTGGGCCCGGGCCTGGGTTCCGGCACAGGCCAGGGCCGCACCGATCATCAGGTGGCGACGTGACATCATGATGCGCGTTTCCTCGGTTTCTGTTTTGCCGGAAATTGCATGTTGTAGTTCTGAAATGCAATCCTGATTCGCTCGCCCGCCGCCTCGCGTTGCGGAGCGGCCGCGATCTGCTCTACCGGGGCAGCGAGACAGGGAACCATCCGCCGCATGGCCGAGACACCGACCAGCACCGTTTCGCAGATCGTCCAGGCCCTGGCCGAGGATGTCGGCGCGGGGGTTCTGCCGGCCGGCGCGCATCTGTCGGCGCAGCGCCTCGCCGACCGCTTCGGCGTGTCGCGCTTTCCTGTCGGGCAGGCACTGCGGGTGCTGGCGGATCACGGCGTGGTCACGCCAGCGCCGCGGCGGGGCTTCTTCGTCGCGCGGGAAGGGCGGCAGCCTGCCGTCACCCTCGCGGGGCACCGCAGGCCGGAGGGGTTGGCGGCCGTCTATTTCGCGATCGCCGAGGACCGCGTGGCGGGCCGCCTGCCCGACACGATGTCCGAGGCGGCGCTGCGCGAGCGGTACCGCGTGACCCGCGGCCAGCTCGCCCAGCTCTTGGACCGCATTGCGGCGGAAGGCTGGGCGGAGCGCCGCGCCGGCTACGGCTGGCGCTTTTCCTCCGTGCTCACGACGCCGGACGCTCTGGAGCAGACCTATCGGTTACGCATGGCCATCGAGCCTGCCAGCTTGCTGGAGCCCGGCTATCGGCTTGACGCCGCCGTGGCGGCACAGTGCCGGGCGGTGGAGGAGAACATGCTGTCCGGCGCCATCGAGACCGCTTCCACGGACGCGCTTTACGAGCGGGGAGTGCGCTATCACGAGGCTATCGTCGGTGCCTCCGGTAATCCGTTCATGCTTGAAGCGCTGCAGCGGGTGAATCGCGTGCGTCGTCTGCTGGTCTACCGGTCATTGACCGATCGCCAGCGCTTCTACCGTCAGGCCCAGGACCATCTTGCGATCCTTGATCTGCTGCAAGCCGGGCGACAGCAAGAGGCCTCGATCGCGATGCGGGACCATCTCGCTGAAGTGGTAAAGCAATTGTCCACCGTGCGCCCGCTGCTGGAGGCGAAACCAAGAGGTATCAGGCATCGGGAATGAACATGAAACGATCGGTGGAAGAACGACCTGGGCCGCTTGCCGCCTCCGGCGCCTCGCCGGCAAGTGCTGACAGTGGCTCCTCCGCTGTCAGCCGTGCGGCTTGAACAAAGGCATGAGAGGCGTGGTCGCGTCCCGCGGGGGGAGGTTGACCACGCGACGCACCGTGCCTTTCAGGTAGCCAACGGAGGCCAGCTCCAACAATTTGAACACATTGACCGCAGAGGTGCCGGGACGTGGCACAGCATCCGCCCAGCCCCGCTCCCGCGCTTTCGCGCAGGCCGCAGCGGACCCGCGGCCTTTGTCAGTCAGAGCTATTCAGGCTGGTAGTTCACGCTGCGCAACAGCTCTGTCGCACGCTTAACCTCGCTGGCGATGAATCGGCGGCTGTCCTCAATGCTTTCGGCAACCGGCTCCAACACCTGCTTGGTCATCCGATCGACGATAGCGGGGTCACGCATGGTCTCCTGCATCAGCGCGTTGACTTGCTGGCAGATCGCGGCAGACGTGTTCTTCGGGGCCCAGACACCGTACCAGGACTGGACCTCAAACCCTGGCAGTCCCCCCTCCGCCATGGTGGGAACGTCGGAAGCAAGCTGAGATCGTTCCGCCGTCGCGATGCCCACAGCATTGACCTTGCCGTCGCCGCCACGCGCCGGCAGCAGCGCGAAACAGGGGTCGATCAACAACTGCACGCTGCCGCCCATCAGATCGGTCAGGGCGGGCTGCGTGCCGCGATAGGTTACCATGTCCAGCTCAAGCCCTGTACGGCGCAGGAACTCGATCGTCGCCAGGTGCCCGGCCGAGCCCAGCGAGGAGATGGCGATGGGCCAGTCGCGCGGCTTCTTCTTGGCGGCGGCGATAATCTCGGGCAGCGTCTTTTCTGGCCGCGAGCCGTTGGACACCATGACCAACGGCGCCTTGGCGGTGCGCGCCATCACCTCCAGGTCGCGCTGCGGGTCGAAGGTGGCACCCTTCAGCACCAGCGGCATCACCGCCGTGTTGAAGGCCGAAGCCAGAAGCGTGTATCCGTCCGGCGGCGCCTGCAATACCGCGTTGGTGCCGAGCAGCCCGGCGCCGCCGGTGCGGTTCTCCACCACCGCCACGGCGCCGAGTTTTTCCGTGAGTTTCTGCGCCAACAGGCGGCCGAGTGTGTCGTTGGCGGCACCGGGCGGCCAGGGCACGATCACGCGGATCTGCTTATCCTTAGGCCAGGCGGCCTGCGCCCGTGCCTTGGCGGTGCCGAGAAGGCTGCCGCCCGTCGCGGCGATGGTGATCGCCAGAAGATCGCGCCTGTTCATGGAACTGTTTCCCAGTGCTGCCGGCATCCTTCTGCCGGTCGTTGTTGTTCGCCTGCCCCGGAGCCCGGGGGTTACCGTAGTGATGTCCTGGCCGCCGCGTGGTCTCAATCCACCAGCATCGCCGTCACTTCCGCGGCCGTCAGCGGCAGCAGCGGCGGGCGCAGTCGCATCCAGCCCTGGTTGCCGGTGCGCTCGGCCGTCATGGCCTTGAGCGATGCCATCTGTGGGAAGCGCGACGCTTGGTTGCGCTTGGCGATCACGCGCGCCTGAGCGGCATCCACCTCCGCCGCCATCGCCGGGTCATTGCTGTGACGGTGGATGAAGGCGAGGTCGCGCGCCACGAGGTTGGAGGTTGCGGTGATGCAGCCCGCGCCGCCCGCGCGGCTGAGTGGCAGCAGCACCGGGTCAGCGCCCGCGAGCACCGAGAAGCCAGGAAAGCGCTCGATCATGGCGAGCATGTTGTTGATGTCTCCGGCAGAGTCCTTGATGCCCACCACCGTGTCCGGATAGCGCGTGAGCAGGCGATCAATCACGGCGTGGCTGATCGGCACGGCCGACATCTGCGGAATGTGGTACAGCACCACACGCAGCTTGGCGTCGCCCACGCGCTCGATCACCTCAGCATAGCTGGCGAAGACACCGTCGTCGGACGGCGCCTTGTAGTAGAACGGCGGCAGCATCACGACGGTGCTGGCGCCGACCGATAGCGCATGGCGGGTCAGCGCCACGGTGTCCGTCAGCGCGGCCACGCCGGTACCCGGCAACAGCCGCTCCGGCGCCACGCCAGCGGCGACGGTGGCTTCCAACAGGCCCTGACGCTCGGCGACCGAGAACGAGTTGGCCTCGCCCGTGGTGCCCAAGAGCGCGATGCCGTCACAGCCCTCGTCCAGCAACCACTGGGCATGTGCGGCGAAGGTGGCGTGGTCAGGCATCAGCTCGGCGTCGAGCGGCGTCAGGGCGGCGCAGAACACGCCGGTGGGGCCACGGAAGCGCGCGCGGGCCCCCTGGGCGGGTGCGGTCGCGGCGGTGGTGCTCATGCCTGCTGTTCCTTGGCCCAGGTCTCGTCCACGCGGACGTATTTGATGGCTTGGCGGTACACGGTGTAGGCGATGTGCAGGGCGCCATCCGGCCCCTGCACCACGGTCGGGTAGGAGAACTCGCGGTTCAGCCCTTCGCGCGAGTTGTTGGTCATGCAGTAGCCGTCGCCGGTTTCCAGGTTGCGACGGTGCGGCCAAGTGCGGCCGCCGTCCTCGGAAATGGCCAGTGTCATGGGCGCGCGCGGCACGCCCCAGAAGGTGCTGCGGCGCGTGGTGTCGATCGGCGCCACCACCTTGCCGTCGTCCTCATCCTCCTCCAGGTCGTCGTAGAGCGACAGGCGGCGCTCCGTGGCATCCGCCGCGCTGCTGTCGTTCAGCACCATGGCAAGGTGGCCGTTGGCCAGGCGAGCGACCTGGATGGAGGAATTGTTGTTGGGCAGCTCGGTTGGCTCCGGCGCGCTCCAGCTCCGTCCGTTGTCGGTGGAGCGGGATACGTAGACGTTGTCCGCCCAGCGGCTGCGATAGAAAGCAGCCAGGTTGCCGTCACGCAGGTCCACGATGCTCATATGCACGCAGCCCCGGCTGTCCGGTACCGCGACCTCAGTCCAGCTCCGGCCCTGGTCGGAAGAGATCATCACCGCGCTGGTGTCGTCGTCGCCCACCCATTTCTTGCCGGGCGTGCTGTGGCAGATCCACACCGGCAGCAGCCAGTCGCCGGTGTCCAGCACTACCACTGGCTGACGCATGAAGGTGCCGCCGCCGGGGCGTGGGCCGAACAGGGTTTCGATCGGGCCCCAGCTCTTGCCGTTGTCGGCGGACACGCGCTTGCGGACGATCGCGGTGTCCTGGTTGCCGGAAATCTGTGCAGTCCAGATCAGCCACAGCTCGCCATTCGGTGCCGGGAACAGCAGGGGGTTCTGCTCGGAGCGGGTGGGGTCGTCGGACAGCCGTACCGGCGCGCTCCAGCGGTCGCCCTCCAAGCGGGAGAAATACGCCGAGATATCCGGCACGCCTTCCTGCGTGCCGCCGAACCAGACCAGCCCCATGGAGCCGTCCGGCAGGGGCATCAGATTGGCGGCATGGCTTTGCACCGTGGCCGGCGGCACGAAGCATTCCACGCGCGCGGCGTCGCCGGCCGCGGGACGCACCAAGCCGGCCTCGCCCAAATCAAGCCTGCCGGCGCTATCGGTTCGGATCATCCGTCCGCCCTTTCTCAGGCCGCCGCGCGGTACATCGTCAGGATCTGGGCCTGGCTGAGGTCGCGCGGGTTGTTGTCCAGCAGGCGGCGGATGGCATGCGCCTCCTGCGCCATGGTCTCGAAGTCGCTGTCCGGCACGCCGAGCTTGGACAAGCGCATCTCGATGCCGAGGTCCGCGCAGAAACCGAAGGTGGCGTCGCGCACCGTGCGCTCGTCGGCCGAGGCGGGCAGGCCCAGTGCCTGCAGCACCAGCTCGGTCTTCTCGGCCACCACAGGCGCGTTGAAGGCCAGCGTGTGCGGGAACACCAGCGCACAGGCATGGCCGTGCGGGATGTGGTGGCGGGTGCCCAGCGGATAGGCCACCGCATGGCCCGCCGTGGTGTTCACCGGCCCCAGGCAGAAGCCGCCATACATGGAGGCGAGCGCGAGGCCCGCGCGTGCCTCGCTGTCCGCGCCGTCGCGCACCGCGCGCTTCAGGAAGCGGCCGACCAAGCGGATGCCCTCCAATGCGTAAAGGTCGATCAGCGGGTGCGCCTTGCGGCTGGTGAAGGCTTCCACGCAATGCGCCATGGCATCGACGCCAGTGGCCGCCGTGACAGCGGGGGGCACGGTCAGCGTCAGGTCGGGGTCGACGACGGCGATGTCGGCCAGCATGTGGCGGCTTTGCACCGCCGCCTTGTTCTGCGTGGCGGGGTCCGTCACCAGGGCGCGGGTGCCGCCCTCGCTGCCGGTGCCGGAGGTGGTGGGCACCTGGAACAGCGCGACGCGGCGGCCATGCACCTTCTCAGGCCCCACCACCTCCATGAAACTTTGCCCGCTGCCGGGCAGCACCGCCACCAGCTTGGCGAGGTCCATGGCGCTGCCGCCGCCGAAGCCCACCACGAGGTCGGGCTTCACCTGCCCGGCCAGCGCCAGCACCTTTTCCAGGTTGGGCAGGTCGGGCTCGGGCTTCACCTCGCCGAACACCACCACCTCGCCCGGCAAATCGAGCAGGTCGACGCGCGCGGCGTTGAAGGCGTCCGCGACCACAAGAGTGCGGTTCAGCCCGCGCGCCCGAGCCCAGCGGCCCGTGGCAGATACCAGCCCGCTGCCGAACTCGATGATGGCAGGGCGGGCAATCTCGATGGGTGTGGTGAGGTTATTCATGATCTCGATCAGGCTGTGATGAGGGGGGCGGGCATCAGGCGGTGGCCCCGCGATGGCGCGCGGCGATGGCGCTGCGCGACAAGCGCAGCGCCTGGCCCAGTTCGCCGGCCGCCGCCTGCAGGCGGGGCAGGCCCTGCGCCACGAAACTGTCCAGCGGCCAGCGGCTCGCATCACCGGTCAGGCTCAGCCCTGCATAGGGCCGGCCTTCCGCATCGAAGACCGGCACCGCGACGGTGCGCAGGCCATAGGCGTTCTCACCATCTGAGACAGCGAAGCCCTGCTCGCGTACCTCTCGCAGCCGCGCCAGCAGGGCGCCGAGGTCGGTCAGCGTCCGCTCGGACAGCTTCACGCGCTCGCGCTGAGCAAGCTGGGCTTCCTGTTCCTCGGGCGGCAGGAAAGCCAGGATCGCGTGGCCCAGCGCGGTGGCATAGGCCCCGACGCGCGTGCCGGGTGGCCGCGCGACGCCGTGCCGCTCCAGGCCGGCCTGGACGCGGGCCAGATAGATGACATCGCCGTTCTCCGCCGTGCCGAAGGATGCGGCATCGCCCAGTTCCGGCACCAGCTCGCGCAGCAAGGCTGCAGCGTGGTCGGGCAGGCCGTGGGCGGATAGCGCGGCGAAGCCCAACTCCATGCATTGCAGAGACAGGCGGAAGCGCCGTGTGCCAGGCACGCCTCGCAGATACCCCAGCGCTTCCAGGGTGTGGATCAGGCGAAAAGCGGTGCCGCGGTCGGTGCCGGCGCGGGCGGCGATCTCGGCTAGGGTCAGCTCCGGCAGGGAGGCATCAAAGGCGCGCAGCACCGCGAAGACCTTGGCGGCCGACTGCACAGTGTTCTTGGGGTTGTCCGCCCCCGCGCGCAGACGGGGCGCGGGTTCGATGTCCGCTACGCCTTGCAAGCCCTCACTCCCTATGTTCGGATTGCGAACTTTTGTTTTCTTGATGGATACAGTCATCGAGGCGCCCTTCCTTGTCAAGATTGGATGCGAACTGAAGCGCGGAGCCGTGGAGCGCAGGCGGCCCTACAAGGAGCTGCCGCCGCAGATCACGATGTTCTGGCCAGTGATGGCGGCGGCCCCAGCGGACAGCAGGAATGCGACCGTCGCCGCCACCTCCTCTGGCCGGATCAACCGGCCGATCGGCGGCAGCTTGGGCGCCACGTTGGCGCGTGCAGGGTCGCGGAGCATGGGCGTATCGGTCGCGGCCGGGGACACAAGGTTCACGGTGATGCCACGCGGCGCTAGCTCGGCCGCCCAGGAGCGGGTCAGGCCGGTGAGGGCCGCCTTGGTCGCGGCATACTGGCTCCGCCCGGCGGCGCCCGCCGCGGTGCGACTGCCCAAGATCACGATGCGGCCGCCGCTGGGCATTCTTGAAAGCAGCCGATCCGCCAGGACTGTGGGGGCCTGCACATGGAGCTGCCACATGCGAGCACCGGCCTCGATATCCAGCTCGCCCAGCGGGTTTGTACTCATCAGCCCAGCCGCGTGCACGAAGCAGTCCGCCCGCAGGCCCTCCGCCGCGGCGCGGATAGCGCTGTCGGAGGACAGGTCGACGCTGCGGTGAGCGAAGTTCGGATGATCGATGACCGATGCGCGGCGGCTTAGCCCGGTGACATGCCAACCCTCCTGGAGCAGGCGGATGGCGATGGCCTCGCCAATGCCGGAACTGGCGCCGGTCACCACGGCGCGGCGCAGATCAGGTACAGGATTCATTGATGGATTCTCCAGATCATCGCCGGGCGTAGGGCGGCGGCGCGAGCCATGCGTCGAAAGGCAGATGGCTATCGGACTTTCCAATAGTTCGCAATGCGAACATAAGTTTGGAAAGTGACCGCCGTGCTGCCACCGGTCGACATGCTAGGAATCAACTGTCAATGAGAGGCTCGTCGCTGCCTCTTGGTGGCCATTTCAGGGGCGTGGCGCGAAGCCGGGTGAAAGCAACGACGAAGCCACTTCTCGTTTTTCAAACAAGAGTATTACTAAAGGGAACCTTTTTCAGCAATCTGATCTTGTTCCTTCGTGACAATTCTCACGGGTCACTGATATTAGACTTCAATAACAATTTCGGTTGTGGCGACGCTGCCCGGCGAGATGCTCGCCGGGCAGTTATATGTCTGATCCTAATCGGCCGTAAGTCAAACAGTCTTGCGACGACGGGCCATAGCCAGGCCAGCCACGCCCACACCGAAGAGCGCCATCGAAGCAGGCTCGGGTACCGCAGTCGGCGGGTTGATCGGGCCCGTAAAAGCCGAGCCTGCGACGATCGACTGCCCGGCCACCGTCTCATACGCATAGGAAAGCAAAGTAGTGCCGTTGAAGCGGACGAAGCCGTAATGGGTACCGTCGGCGACAGTGAAGGCCAAGCCAACGAAGGTATCATTCAATGAGAAACGAATGTTTGCCGGGGTAGCGTAGGATACGAAGAGATCGCCGCCGCCGTAGACCACGGTACCCCGATCTGCAAACTCGGATGTCGGCTGCGGCGGGTCAAAGAAAGGTGCGCCGAACGACTTCACCGCGGCAGTGCCGGTTGTAGAAACGTCAACCGGGTTGAACAGGTCGCCGTTGGTGCCGAACAGCGTATAGCTTGCGTTCGGCGCAAAGCTGAAGGACGTGCTGCCACCCTGGAAACTGATGTTGACGCTGTTACCAATGATGGCGGCGTTGGCCGGCATCGCATCGGCGAAGCATAGGGCCAGTGCGGATAGGGAGAGGGTATGGAGTAAGCCAAGGCGCTTCATGGAGATCGTTCCTGCTTCTCGGTTTGGGAGGCAAATCCATGCCTCCACATCTCCTTCAGCAAGTGTCGCGCCAAGCTTTATCCCGCTGAGAAATAAGCCAAAAATAATATCGATGTATTTCTTAGTAAACTATGTCGACATATCACTCAGGTATCAATGTATCTCTTTAGCATATTCAATAAATTGTCAATTGGAATCGCACCAAGTATAATCACAACTTGTTTTCGGCTTGTTAGGAGAAAACCATCCTGCAAATGCATCTGCTTTGACGTCGACGCCGTAATTAAAATCCGCCGATGAGAACGATGCTCTCCTTCTCGTCAGCTATGGCCGATATCGCACAAGCAGTAGGTAGCCCGGCATGCGCTATTCAGCCGAACGACCAAATTGAAGAAAGCGTAGCTTTCGCTAGTGAGCCGGTCCGGGCTATGCATGAAGGCCGTTACGCGCCGAGGCGTCATCGACCTGACCCTGCTGGGGAAACCGGATGGTGAAGCGCGCCCCCGGCGGGGCGCCATCGATCTCCAACCGCCCGCCAATGGCATCCGTGAGTTGATGGACGAGCTCAAGACCCAGGCTGTTGGTTGATCGCAGCATTGCGAGATCCGAAATTCCGGGACCGGTGTCGGAAACAAGCAAGCGAACCGTATTATGACATCCCGGCGTCAGCACGACCCGTATATCGCAGCTTCCTAACGGCGTGGCGCCGTATTTCGCTGCGTTGGTAACGAGTTCCGTGACAATCATACCAAGGCGAAGCAAACAATCCGATTGGAGCGGCATGAGGGCCGCTTCGACCACCACCGCTTGCGAGCCGGACAAGCCTAAAGAGCACGACAGACTTGCGCAGAGGTCGCGTAAGTATTCGCCTGCATCAACCTTGCCGTCGGCACCATGCTGCAGACGCTCATGGAGCTGTGCTACCGCGCGTACACGATGACTAGCCTGGGCCAAAATCCCATGTACATTGGGAGCGCTGCAGCTCCGCTGTGCCTGCAATTGCAGCATGGCGGCAATAAGCTGCAGGTTGTTCTTGATCCGGTGATGGGCCTCATGGATGAGTACCGAGCTCGGATCAAATTGCATGCTGCCTTTCGCGCGGCTGCGCATTGTCGTCTTCAAATGCGGCACGTTCACCGGTTTCGACATGGCATTCACCTCCGCACCGTTTCCGAACTTACCGCGGACCTCAACCACCGGGTGACCGGCGCACCGTGAGACGCTATGCGTTCAGGCACAATCGCCCTGACTTTTCATTCGCGTTACACCGGGCACGTCAGCAAATTCCGCCGCCCTGAGCAGGCTAATGCTTGACCTGCGGAGCAGCTAGACCGAGACGATCCCTAGGGATATCTGCGTATCCGTCGTGCGGGTCAGGGCGGTGCATCGGACCGCGAACCGGTCAGACCGGCTGCGGCGGCCAAGAGCACCGCTTCCGAAAGCGAACGCACGCCAAGCTGTTCCATGACATGCGCTCGATGAATTTCCACCGTGCGCGGGCTGATACCGAGCCGGCGTGCAATCTCCTTGTTGGTCTCGCCACCGACGATCCCTTCCAGCACTTCGCGTTCCCGCCGCGACATTCCGGCGATGCGGCTGCGGGCAGTGTCCGACTTGCGTCCAGCCTCCTGCACGTCGCGCACCTTGGCGAGCGCGGCCGCAACCGCGGCAAGAAGCCTTTCTGGATTGAGCGGTCCTTCCAGCCAGTCCGCCGCACCCGCCTTCAGCGCCAGGACGGCGGTCCGGACATCGCCGTCGCCCCCGCCCACGACGATGACCGGTAGTTCGATGCCGCGCGCCTTCAACTCGCGCGGGACGACCAAGGATTCATCGCCGCATCCGCCAAGTTCCAGAACCGCGCAACCGTGCAGAAGCATCGGCGCCACCTCAAGAAATTCGTTTGTGGTGGAGAAGGTCTTCACATCGTAGCCGGCACCCTGCAGCAGTGCCGCGAGCCGGAGGCGGGCTCCCTCCCCGCCATCGACGACATAAACCCATGACCCCTCGACGCGTGTGACATCGACCGCTATGCCCCCGATGCGATGGACGCGTCCAAGCTCATCACGGATCGGAAAAGCCGTGTCCCGGACCCAGCGAACGGCACCGTCCGGACGCAGCACGCGGTATTCCTGTACCACCGCCTCACCCTTCTGGACGTGAAGCAGCGTGTCGAGCACGGCGGCACGATCATCGGGGTGAATGCTCTCGGCCCAGCACGCCAAATCACTCGAAGCCCTATCGCGCGGAACACCCCAGATCCGTTCAAACGCCAAACTTCGATATTCGATCTTCATCGCATCCGTGTTGACGATCCAAAGCAAGTCAGCCGAATGATCAGCAAACTGCCGGAAACGCTCCTCGCTCGCCCGCAAGCGCTCCTCAACCTGCTTCCGCGCGGTGACATCGAGTGCGGCACCAGTGAAATCGACCGGAATGCCATTCTTGAAAGACGTCTGCCCATGGGTGGACACCCAACGTTCAACACCATCCTCGATGCCATTGACCCGGTACTCGACGTGATACACGCCGTCGCCAGCGGGGTCGGTGCAAGCGGCAATGGCTGCTTCGACCCGCGGCCGGTCCTCGGGGTGTATGGCCCGCAGGAAGATGTCCATCTGAACCGGTGCGCCGGGCGGCAGGCCCCACATCGCGCGCAACTGGTCGTCCCATTCTAGAGCTCCGGTGCGCGGGTCCCAGCGATAGGAACCGAGACCCACAAGATCAACCGCTGCCTGGAGCCGCGCGTCACTCCGCCTGATCAAGTCGCCTGCATCGCGTCGCAAACGAGCGAGAGCGGCGATGGCCTCGACCCGAGCCAGCAGTTCACGCGCCGAGAATGGCTTCTCCAGGTAATCGTCGGCGCCACTCCGCATCCCTGCTACCCGCGCATCCTCCCCCGCGCGGGCCGACAGCAGAATGGCCGGCACCGTTGCCAGTTGTCGCTCCTGCCGCAGCGCCGCCACGAGCGAGAGGCCGTCACGTCCAGGCATCATGACATCAGCCAGCAGGAGATCTGGAGGCGCCAACCTTGCTGACGCCAATGCGGCGTTGCCGTCAGCTACTGCATGCACGCTCCATCCCGCAGAGGTCAGAACTCTGGTGAGGTAGTGCCGCATATCGGCATTGTCGTCCGCGACAAGAATTCGCGAAGCTGAAATCGGCTCATGGCTGTCTGGTACGGTGCCTGCACGATGCGTATCGTCCGGCAGCCAGCGACGCATCTCTTCGAGAAATGACCCAATGCCTGTCGCCGTTGAAGACATCGACCGGGGCCCGCCAATCCGATCGGCAGGGAGATGCGCGGTGCCGAAGGGGATGGAGACGGTAAAAACACTCCCTTCGCCCTCCCGGCTCTCGGCGAGAATCGAGCCGCCATGCAAGCGAATCAATTCATGGATCAACGCAAGACCGATGCCACTACCCTCGTGCGAGCGGCTGCGTTGCCCTTCAACGCGGTGGAAGCGCTCGAACAGATGGGGCAACTCATGGTGGGGAATACCAACACCACTGTCCGATACCCGAAGCTCGATCCCAGCCGATGCGGCGGACAACTGGACTGCGATGGAACCCTCGAATATGAACTTGAAGGCATTCGAGATCAGATTAAGGACAATCTTCTCCCACATGTCCCGGTCCACATAGACAGGCTCCGGCAGCGGCGGGCAATCGATTTCCAACACCAAGCCGGCGCTGTCACATGCCGACTGGAAACTGGATGCTAGTTCCGCGGTCAGCTTCGGAAGGTCGGTCGGTTCATAACTGGCATCGGCGCGGCCGGCCTCTATACGGGAGAAATCGAGCAGCGAGTTCACCAGCCGTAGCAGCCGGTTGCTGTTGCGTTCGGCAATGTCGACCAGGGCCCGGGCATCGGGAGGCAGTGCATCGACCGGCTTTGCCAAAAGCTCCCTCAGAGGGCCCAGGATCAGCGTCAGCGGCGTCCTGAACTCATGGCTGACGTTTGAGAAGAACGCTGTCTTCGCGCGATCAAGCGCGGCCAACGTTTCGGCGCGGCGGCGCTCCTCGTCGAAGGCGCGGGCGGCCGCGACGGCACCGGCGACATGCTCGGCGAGCAATTCGAGAAAACTTCGATAGTCGGCATCCAGGATCTGGCGTGGACTTATGCCGATCACAAGAAAGCCAATCATCTGCTGCCGGGTTGGTGCGGCCAGCGGCAGGACCACCGCCGTACGTACTGGGTCCGGCCACAGAGGCGCAGCCATGTTGCCTGCGAACCGATGAAATTCGGATATGACAACGGGGCGGCCATCCAGCGCCGCCTCGGCTATCGGCCAGGCAGCCGGTGCGACCGACGTCATTGGGTGGTGTAGTGGGAAGAAAGCTGCGTCCGGCGGCGATGGCGTTGCGGCGGCACGACGTGCTGTCTCGCCGTCTCCGTCTGACACGTAGAGTGCCGCGAAAGCGATGTCGTATGGATTCTCCTGTAGCACACCGATCACGTCTCGGCAGACATCGTCGACTTCCCGCTGGTACGATGCCTTCACGCCAAGCCGATGCAAGGTCGAAAGCCTGCGCGCGCCAATCACCCGCCGCGTCGTTTCGGTGCAAACGCAAAATACACCTTCCACGTTATCCCGGCTGGCACCGAAAATGGGGCTATAGCTGAATGTGACGTAAGTCTCCTCCCGCTCCAATTCGCGGTCGAAAAAGAAACGGTAATCCTCGACCCAGGTAGCCCGTCCGGCCGTGGCTTCGGCGAGCATCGGGGCGATGTCGTCCCAGATCTCGCTCCAGACCTCGCGCCCGGGGGCACCCAGCATGACCGGGTGCTTGGCAGCGCCGAGGAACGGAACATACGCATCGTTATACAGGATCCTGAGATCCGGCCCGATCCACAGCAGGATGGGAAAGCGGGAGTGGAGACAAAGGCTGAGCGCCGTCTTGATGCTGGGCGACCAGGACTCTATCGGCCCCAGCGTCGTCGACCAGTCGTGATCACGGATCAGGGTACCGACCTCGCCGTCGCCGGCCAGGAAGTCCATTGTCCCGCCCCCTGATGGCGTCCTTGCCGATGCGGTCAAGGTAAGCCTCGCGCTCCTAGATCAGTGTGCCTCATGCAGCCGTGTTCGGCTCGACTGGATTACCAAACACATCTGATAACAGGATTGCAATGCACTCGTGGTCACCGCTGTGTGAACGGCTCCGCTACCGCCCGATCCGAGTGTCGGCCAGTGCCATCGGTTCCGCCGTAATCCTCCTTAGGGATTGCCACCAAGGAACGGACTCACATCGACGCATGTTCTGGTCTCATGACTATGAAGGCGATGCGGTGACGGCGCCCGCTTCAAGCGCGGGCGGGGATTCGGTGGCAATGCTGAGACCGATCTGCGGGTCCGGTAGCCACGGGATGTCATCGTCCATGTCGCCTGCAACAACGCCGATGCATCGGTCCGGGGAGGCACCATGGATAGCATGCAACGACAAACCACGCGCGACGCCTTATCTCTTGCGCGACCAGCACGGAACCTGGGCAACAGTGAACGCTTGGTCTCCGGCGCTGCGGGCGCCGCGACGCTGCTGTGGGCGATGCGTCGAGGTGGCGTATCAGGCGGCCTCTTGGCGGTGCTGGGTACCACGCTGATCGCTCGTGCCGCCAGCGGCTACTGCCCCGTCGTGGCAGCCGCCAGCGCCACGCCTACCGAGCGTCGCATCGCACGGAAGCAAGGTTGGCGTTCCGCCGCCGCGACGGTGCGCAGCGTCACGATCGCCCGCCCACCGGCCGATGTATACCGGTTCTTCCGTGAGGTGGGGAACTTACCGCGCTTCCTGCAGCATGTGGAGCAGGTGACGGCGATCGACGAAAAGCGCTCGCACTGGCTGGTGCGCGCGCCGGCCGGCCGCACCGTCGAGTGGGATACGATCATCACCGAGGACCATCCAAACGAACGCATCGCCTGGCGCTCCGCTCCGGGGGCCAACTTGCAGAGCGTCGGTTGGATCAAATTCCGACCGGCACCTGGAGACCGTGGGACCGAGGTTCATGCCTCGATCGCCTACGAACCGCCTGCCGGTCAACTGGGCCGCATTGCTGCAAAGCTTTGGAATGATGCGCCAGGGGGGCAAGCCCAGGGCGACCTGCGCCGGCTGAAGCAGGTGCTGGAGACCGGCGAGGTGCCGACGCCCGCAATGCGGCGGCCCGATACCACTGCCGCCATGCCCGCCGCCTGAGGGAGTACCAGACAATGCGCGCCATGATTTGGAACGGAGTGAACGACCTACGCGTCGAAACCATGCCCGACCCTGAGATTGTTCAGCCGCATGATGCGTTGGTGCGGGTGACCATGTCCTCGGTCTGCGGCTCGGACCTCCATCTGCTGGGCGGCTACATCCCAGCCATGAAACCCGGCGACATCATTGGGCATGAGTTCATGGGCGAGGTCGTCGACACCGGCCGTGAAGTCACCAGGGTTCGCAAGGGCGACCGGGTGATCGTGATCTCCATTCTCGGCTGCGGACAATGTGAACATTGCCGCCGAACTGACTTCTCCTGCTGCGACAATACCAACCCGAAGCCCCTGATGGCCGAGGCGGTCTGGGGCCATAGCCCGGCCGGGATCATTGGCTATAGCCATGCGCTCGGCGGTTGGGCCGGCAGCCACGCCGACTTCATCAGGGTGCCGTTCGCCGATGTGAATGTCTTCAAGGTGCCGGAGGACATTCCGGATGAGAAGGCTTTGTTCGTTTCTGACGCCTGCCCGACCGGCTTCATGGGCGCTGACCTCGCCGGTATTCAACCCGGCGACATCGTGGCGGTCTGGGGCTGCGGCGGTGTTGGTCAGATGGCAATGCAGAGCGCGCGCATCCTGGGTGCCGAAAGGGTGTTTGCGATCGATCGCCTGCCCGAGCGCCTGCGTATGGCAGCCGAGCGGTGCGGTGCCGATCCGTTGAATTATGAGGAAGTCGACATTCAAGAGGCGTTGACGGAATTGACCGGCGGCCGCGGACCTGACCGCTGCATCGATTGTGTCGGCATGGAAGCGCATGGCACCGGTGTCGGCTACCTCTACGACTTGGTGAAGCAACAGGCCCTGTTGACGGAGCGGATCGTGGCATTGCGGGAAGCGATCCTGTGTTGCCGAAAGGGTGGCACCGTTGCGGTCATGGGAGTCTATGGGGCTCTCGTGGATAAGTTTCCGATGGGCGCCGTTGTCAACAAGGCGCTCACCATTCGGTCGGGCCAACAACACGGCCAGCGCTATGTCGAGCGGCTGTTCGGGCATATCGCGCGTGGTGAAATGGATCCCTCCCACCTGCTGACGCATCCGCTTCCCCTCGAGCAGGGACCACATGGCTACGACCTGTTCAAGAACAAGAAGGAGGGATGTGTCCGGGCCGTGTTCAGGCCCTGACGTCGGCGAGGCAAACAGACTTTGCAGCCATGACTGCGAGAAAGACCACCACAGGCGGCCAACCATGTTCTCAACCGATGGAGAATTCAAATGAGGGCAGTCGTATATAACGGTCCCCGCGACGTCGCGGTGCAGGATGTTCCGGATGCGAAGATCGAGAAGCCGACGGACGTGCTGGTACGGATCACGAGCACCAACATCTGCGGCTCGGATCTGCACATGTACGAGGGTCGGACCGATTTTCCGAGCGGCGGGGTATTCGGGCACGAGAACCTTGGCCAGGTGGTCGAGGTCGGGGCCGCCGTCGACCGGGTCAAGGTCGGCAACTGGGTCGCCATTCCGTTCAACATCGGATGTGGCTTCTGTAAAAACTGCGAGCGTGGCCTGAGCGCCTTTTGCCTCACCACGGCGGATCGCAGCGTTGTGCCGAACATGGCCGGAGCTGCATACGGCTTCGCTGACATGGGACCTTACCGGGGTGGCCAGGCCGACCTGCTACGCGTTCCATATGGCGATTACAACTGCCTCAAGCTGCCACCCGACGCGGAGGAGCGGCAGAATGATTACGTGATGCTCGCTGATATTTTCCCGACGGGGTGGCATGCCACCGAGCTCGCCGGCGTCTGCCCGGGCGAATCGGTCGTCATCTACGGCGCCGGGCCGGTGGGCCTCATGGCAGCCCACTCGGCGATGATCAAGGGTGCCTGCTTGGTCATGGTCGTTGATCGCCACCCAGACCGGCTGAAGCTGGCGGCCTCGATTGGTGCCGTGCCCATTGATGATTCGAAGGGTTCGCCGGTCGATCAGGTCCTGGCGATGACCAATGGTATTGGCGCCGACCGCGGCTGCGAATGTGTGGGCTACCAAGCCCACGATCCGGACGGTTACGAACATCCCAACATGACCATGAACAATCTGGTGCGGTCGGTGAAGTTCACCGGGGGTATCGGGGTCGTCGGTGTCTACGTGCCGCAGGACCCCGCACCTCAGGATGAGCTTTACAAGCAAGGTGAGATTGTTTTCGACTACGGTCTTTTCTGGTTCAAGGGCCAGAGCATGGGCACCGGCCAATGCAATGTGAAGGCCTATAACCGCCAGCTCCGAGACCTCATTTCCGTCGGCCGCGCGAAACCATCGTTCATCGTTTCGCATGAGCTACCGCTTGGCGAAGCGCCGAAGGCCTACAAGCATTTCGATGCTCGGGACGACGGCTGGACCAAGGTTATCCTGAAGCCTGCGTCGTGACCGTCCGGGGGGGGCCGATTGCCAAGCTCGCCGGCACCCGGTCCCCACACCGTCCCCCAGCTACGTTTTTTCGAGGGCGCCATGCCGACATACGAGTATCATTGCCGTGAGTGTGGGAGCTTTGCAGCGATGCGCCCAATGGCGGATTTTCGCGCTCCCTGCACCTGCCCCATATGCGGCGGGAGTGCTACGCGAGCATTCCTCAGCGCCCCCAGCCTCGTCGGCGCGGTCGCCGCCCAGGGCGCTCCTGTCGGTTCAAACGGGCTTGGCGCGAAAGCGAGCCATCCTGCTGGCTGCGGCTGTTGCGTCCGTCGCTGGCCCTTGCCGAGCGCATTGTCATCGAAGACGGACCGCATCTTCTCGTCGAGCGGACCAGTAGGGCGGAGTGGACGGTAAGGCTTGCGGAAAAGCCCAGCGTAAGCAATCCAACCTTATAAGGAGACATGGATATGGCTGCTGCGAGCCTTGGCCGAATGAATGTCGCAATCCTTGTCACAGACGGCTTCGAGCAGGTCGAGATGTCCGAGCCGCGCAAGGCGCTGAATGAGGCAGGGGCGAAGACCAGCATCGTCTCGCCCAAGGAGGGGCGTGTCCGTGTATGGAACTTCACGGATTGGGGGGAAGAGTTTCCTGTCGATATGACTTTGTCTGAGGCACACCCCGGGGAGTTTGACGCCCTCCTGTTACCCGGCGGCGTTATCAATCCCGACACGTTGCGGATCAACGAAGGTGCTGTCCATTTCGTCCAGGCCTTTCTGGACAGCGGCAAGCCAGTGGCCACGATTTGCCACGGGCCCTGGACCTTGATCGAGACGGGCAGGTTGCGAGGGCGGCGGCTTACCTCCTGGCCCTCACTCCAGACGGACCTTGAGAACGCCGGCGCGGAATGGGTCGACCAGGAAGCGGTGGTGGACGGCAACCTTGTCTCCAGTCGTAAGCCCGATGACATCCCAGCCTTCAACAAGGAAATGATAAGCCTGTTTGTCCGCGAGGGGGCCCGACGTACCAAAGATGGCAGATCCTGAACGAGACAACACGTGCTGTCAGGCGGGATGCGCATCAGGCTGAATCGTCTGTCTACAAAGCTATGCTGGGAATCATTTCGGAAGCCTGGAAGCAAGCGGAATTGCTTCGGGTTGGCCAGCCGGTGCGCTTCGATATCGATGCTATCGGCACGAAGAGCTGTCAGCCCGCGTGTTCGAACATGAACTGTCTTTTGCATGAGAGGTGGAGGCCAGAATGTCCGAGCCCATATGGTCCGCAGGACAAGGACGCGAGGCGAGACTAGAAAGGCTGTTGGATCAGCAGCGGCACACTACCGCTCAGGATCGCATCAAGCAGCTGGAACGTGAGAACAGCGAACTTCGGAAGTCACTTAATCAGGCGGAGGATCTGGTCAGGGTAAAGGACCACGCGCTGATTGCGCTGAATTTAAGTGGAAAGATCCTGCGTTGGAACGCAGGTGCATCTGCTCTCCTGGGCTATGCCGATGATGAGTTGTTGGGTCGGTCCGGCGATATCCTGTTCCTACCCGAGGACAGAGATCGTGGCCTATTCCTAGAGGAACTGCGATGGGCTATCGAGGAAGGCTACGCGCAGAACGAACGATGGCAGATCAAACGGGATGGCAGTCGATTCTGGGCCAGTGGCTCGACGACACCAATGCTGGACGGCGATGGCCGGCCACGAGGCTTTCTGAGCGTTTTCCGCGATAGTACGGCAGTGCGCACGGAAGCCGAGCATCGTGAACTGTTGCTCGCCGAGATGGGCCATCGCGTGAAGAATGCCTTCTCCACCATGCAGGCGGTCGTGCTGCATACCTTGCGTCGAGGGGGTGTTTCTACGGAGACGCAGGTGATCCTGGACGCCCGGCTCAATGCTCTGGCGCTGTCGCATGAATTGCTGACCCGCAACCAATGGCATGGCGCTGCTCTGACCGAGGTCGTGGAGCGGGCGTTGCTGCCGTATGGTGACGGCGAGCGTGGCAACCTGAAAGGTCCGCTGGTTTGGCTGCCTGCCCGGGCTGCGGAGATGTTGGGCCTCGCCTTTCATGAGCTTGCTACCAACGCGGCCAAGTACGGCGCGTTGTCTGTTGCGGATGGCCAAGTCGATGTGTCCTGGAACCTCAACATCGCCGGCAGTGGGACCCGGCTTCTGCACCTCGTATGGAGGGAGCGCGGCGGACCGCCGGCGACGTCACCAACACATCAGGGCTTTGGATTGCGATTGTTGGAGCAGGGCATCGTGCAGGACCTGGATGGCACCCTGAAGCTGGCTTTCCATCCGGAAGGTCTGGAATGCCACCTCTGCCTACCCGTCGCACCAGCGGAGCAGACCCTCGAGACAGGCAACATCTACCGTTAACACCCTGCCCCGCTGTGTCCTCTGCATAAGTTGCCGATACCGGCGCGTTCGTCAGTCCCCGAGCCGGAGGACCGTTGTTGGCTCAGTTATAGCAGCGGCTTCGGATAACAGCATGGAACAGTCGCGCTCAAGGAACGCGTTGTCTGACTTCACAAGCGTGGACGGGAGCGATTCAGCGCGCCGACTCCTTCGACTGCCAATCTTGTGCTGCGCAAGGCGCCATCTGCGATACGATCCGCTGTCCTGGTACAGTGCGTCCGGTATGGTGCTCTGATAAACGACTTCGTTTTGCTGCCGCCTCAAGAGATAAGCCGAGCTGGGCCTTGTGCCTTTGCTACATCCCGGCCGCCAAGGTTGTCTTCAGCAACATATCGTAGAGGGCCGCCGCAGCTGGCGTCAGGGCTTCGCCGCGGCGGCGCACGAGGCTCAGCTGTCGATGCAGAACCGGGGCCTGTAGCGGCACCTCCACCAGTCCACCCGGCAGCATCCCGCGCCCGATGGCGGAGGGCAGGATGGCCACTGCCGCACCCGTGGCGGCCAGCGCCAGGGCGCTCGGCGTGTTTTCTACCACGAAGCGGCCGCGGATCGGCAGCCCGGCGCGTGTCAGCTGCGCCTCCACCGGCGCGCGGTTGCCGCTGCTGCCGCCCAGGGTGATCAGGTCCCAGTCCCGCAACTCCGCCCATGTAATGGCCGCGCGGTTGGCCAATGCATGTGTGGGGTGGCAAACCAACACCAGCGGGTCGGTGGACAGCAAATCCTCCTGCAGGTCTTCCCGCGGCTCCTGCGTGATGTGGATGCCGAATTCGGCGGCGCCGTGGCGCACTGCCTCGGTCACCAGCACGCCTGAGCGTTCCAGCAGCATCACCCGGTTGCCGGGGAACTGGCGTGCATAAGCAGACAGCACGGGCGGCAGGCGCTGGTAGGCAACGGCCGGCATGGTCGCCAGAGTCACATCGCCGGCACTGAGGCGGGCCGTGGTCCGCAACCGCTCAAGCCCGCGCGTCAGGTCCTCCACCACGCGCTGGGCCAGGGGCAGGAACTCCCGCCCCGCGGTGGTCAGGGTCGTGCGGCGGGTGGTGCGGTCCAGCAACGCCAGACCGACAAAGCCTTCGAGCCGTTGGATGCGCCGCGTCAGCCCTGTTTGGGTGATCGCCAGCCGCTGGGCAGCACGCGTGAAGCTGCCCAGCTCGGCGACCAAGACGAAGGCCTGCACGTCATCCATCGGCAAGTGCATGCATAATCCTCATCAATCGATGCCATCATTACATTATACAAGATCGACCGAGCACGGCACCCTGTCGTCCGATCAAGGCGCGATACAGCGCCGCACCGGGAAGGACGCCTGCATGCGCACCAGCCGCATTTCTCTCGACGCCATGCGCAGCAAGCTGTTCCTGCCGGGCACGCGGCCCGAGCTCTTCGCCAAGGGTGCCGCATCGGCGGCCGATGCTCTGAGCTACGACCTCGAGGACTCCGTGGCGCCGGAGCGCAAGGCCGAGGCCCGGTCGCATGTTGCCGCTGCCCTCCGTACCGGCTTGCCCGGCAAGCTTGCCATCGTGCGCATCAACGCGCACGGCACGCCGCACTTCGCCGAGGACGTGGCGGCCCTGGTGGGTCCAGGCCTCGATGCCATCAACCTTCCGATGGTCGAGTCTCCCGCCATGCTCCGCGAGGCCATCGCCGAGATCGCGCGCGCGGAGGCCGCCGCCGGCGCGGCGCCCTCAGCCATTCTGGTCAATATCGAGACGCCACGCGGCCTACGGCTCGCGGCCGAGATCGCCTGCGCCGACCCGCGCGTGGCGGGGCTGCAGATTGGCTACGGAGACCTGTTCGAGCCTTTCGGCATCGCGCGCGATGACGAGGTGGCCTTGCACCAAGTGCGGCTGCAGGTCCGGCTGGCGGCGGCCGAGGCACGCGTTCCGGCCTTTGACGGCGCGCTGGCCGCGATCGCCTCGCCCGAGCGCTGCCAGGCAGAGGCGGAAGCCTCCCGTCGCCTGGGCTTCGCCGGCAAGTCCTGCATCCATCCCAGCCAGATCGCGGTGGTCAACGCCGCCTTCCAACCCTCGCCGCAGGAGATCGCCCGCGCCGCGCGGGTCGTCGCGGCCGCGACGGCGGCGGAAGCGGCAGGCGTGGGTGCCTACACGGTGGACGGGCAGATGGTGGATGCCCCTTTCGCCGCCAGCGCCCGGGCGGTGCTGGCGCTGGCCGAGCGGCTTGGCCTCGCGCCCGCCGCCTGAGCCACGATAACCAAGGAAACGACCATGACTTTCGAGATTGGCAGGCGTGGCCTGCTGGGCGGTGCGCTGGCCGCGCCGCTGGTGCTGCCCGCCGTGGCGCGGGCGCAGGCCGCCTGGCCGGCGCGCAGCGTGCGCATCGTGGTTCCCTTCACGCCGGGCGGCTCCAACGACGCCGTGGCGCGGCCGCTGGCCGACCACCTGCAGCGCCGGCTGGGCCAGCCCTTCGTGGTGGAAAACCGCCCCGGTGCCGGCAGCACCCTCGGCACCGCCGAGGTCGCCCGCGCGGCGCCGGATGGCTACACGCTGCTGGTCACCTCCTCCACGTTTTCCACCAGCGCCGCCACGCAGACCACGCCCTACGACCCGGTGGCCGACCTGGAAGGAGTTGCCCTGGCGGCCACCGCGCCGCTACTGGTGCTGGCCACCAAGTCCTTTCCTGCCAACACGCTGGCCGAGGCCATCACCTACATCCGCGCCAATCCCGGCAAGGTGGACTACGGCTCCGCCGGTCCGGGCAGCATCAACCAGTTGTCGGCGGAGCTCTTCGCGCAGCAGGCGGGCGGGCTGCAACTGGTGCACATCCCCTATCGCGGCATGGGGCCCGCGACCACTGACCTCGTGGCTGGCACCATCCAGTTGCTTTTCACCACCGTGCCCTCCGCCGCCGGGCTGGTGCGCGATGCGAGCGTCAAGATCCTGGGCTGGACCTCCGAAGCGCGCCCCGCGACCGGCCCGCAGGCGCCGACGCCGAAGGAAAGCGGCATCGACTACAATGCCGAGATCTGGTGGGGCCTGCTGGCACGGCGTGGCACCCCGCGCGATATCGTGGAGAAGCTGAACGCCGCGGCGAACGAGGCGCTGGGCGAGGGCCGTCTGGCGCAGTATCTGCGCAGCGAGGGCGCCGAGCCATCCCCCCGCACCCCGGCGGAGTTCGATAGCTTCCTGAAGCAGGACATCGCGCGGTGGAAGCAAGTGGCCACCACCGCCAAGATCCGGATCGACTGAGCATGGACTCGCTGCCGCCGTCCCCCCTCCACCGCAAGAACTTCGACCCCACGGCGCGGGGGCCCCTGCATGGGGTGCGGGTGCTGGACCTCGCGCGGCTGGTGGCCGGCAACACGCTGAGCATGGTGCTGGCCGACCACGGCGCCGAGGTGGTGAAGGTGGAACCGCCGGAGGGCGATACCCTGCGCGCCTGGAAGGTGCAGGGCGTCGAGACGTCCTGGAAGAGCTGGTGCCGCAACAAGAAGAGCATCTGCCTGGACCTGCGCAACCCGGAAGGCCAGGCGGTGGTGCGCGCCCTGGTGAAGGATGCCGCCCTGCTGACGGAAAGCTTCCGCCCCGGTGTGCTGGAGCAGATGGGGCTGGCGCCGGAGGTGCTGCACGCCATCAACCCCGCGCTCATCATCGTGCGTATCAGTGGCTGGGGGCAGGACGGGCCGTTCCGCCACAAGCCCGGCTTCGGCACGCTGGTCGAAGGCTATTCCGGCTTCGCAGCGGTCAACGGCTTCGCCGACCGCGAGCCGGTGCTGCCGCCGATGTTCATGGGTGATTGCTACGCCGGTATCTACGGCGCGGCCTCCGCCACCATCGCGCTACGGCATGCCGAACTGACCGGCCGGGGCCAGGTGCTAGATTTGTCGCTGATCGATCCGATGCTGGCGGTGATGGACCCGCAGGCGGCCAATTACCGGCTCACCGGCCGCACCAAGCAGCGCACCGGCAGCCGCAGCACCAACACCGCGCCGCGCAACGCCTATCGCTGCCAGGACGGCGGCTGGGTCTGCCTGTCTTCCTCCACCCAGGGCATGACGGAAAAGCTGTTGCGCTCCATCGGCCGCGCAGATCTGATTGACGACCCGCGCTTTCGCACCAACCCCGACCGGCTGCGCAACTGGCAGGAGCTGGACGGCATCGTGGCCGGCTTCATCGCCGCGCGGGACAAGGCGGAGGTGCTTGCGCATTTCGACAAGGCGGGTGTCACCATCGGCCCCATCATGGACGCCGCCGACCTGTTGCAGGACCCCTACGTCGCCGAACGCGAGGCGCTGATCGAGGTGCCGGACGCGGACATGCCCGGCGGCTTCATCCCCATGCACGGCATGGTGCCGCGGTTGTCCGCCACGCCCGGCGTCCTGGCCCGCCCTGCGCCGAAGCTCGGCGAGCACAACGATGAGATCCTATCCCCGCTACTGGGAGAAGCGGCCTTGTCGCAATTGCGTGCCGCCGGCGTCGTCCGCGACTGACACCGGCCGCCTTAGTTGGCCGTCACGCCAGCGTCTCGGATCAGCTTGTCCCAGCGTTTCAGCTCGGTCCCGATCAAGCCGGCGAACTGTTCCGGAGACATTGGCGCCGGCACCGCGCCCTCCTGCTCCAGCCGTTCCTTGACGCTGGCGCTGTTGAGGCTGGCGTTGATCTCGGCGTTCAGCCGCAGGACGATCGGCGCCGGCGTGCCAGCCGGCGCCGCAATGCCGTACCAGGGCACGACGTTGAAGCCGGGGGACACCGTCTCCGCCACGGTCGGGATGTTCGGAAGGCTGCCGACCCGCTTGTCGGAGGAAACCGCCAGCGCACGCAGCACGCCCTGCTGCACCAGCGGCCCCACGGTCGGCGCCCCCCCCAGGGTCACATCCACCCGCCCGGCCATGAGGTCGGTCAGCGCGGGGCCGAGACCGCGATAGGGGACGTGCTCCATTTCCAGACCCAGGGCATTCAGAAAGGCCAGCATCACGATGTGCCCCGCGCTGCCATTGCCGGCGGAGCAATAACGCAGCTGCCCCGGGTTGGCGCGGGCATGCGTCACCAGCCCCTGGATGTCCGTGAACGGCAGCTTGGGATAAGCAACCAGGACGTTGGGCACCAGCGCGATCATGGCCACGGGTGCGAAGTCCCGCTGCACGTTGTAGGGCAGGTTCGGATACATCGCCGGATTCACCGCCAGCGTGCCGATATGGCCCAGCAGCAAGGTGTATCCGTCGGGCGCTGCCCGAGCCACGGCTTCCGAGCCCACGGCGCCCCCGGCACCGGCGCGATTTTCCACTATCACCGTTTGTCCCAGCCGCTGGGTGAGCTGCTCCGCGATGGCCCGGCCGAGCGTGTCGTTGGCCGCGCCGGGTGGAAAGGGGACGATCAGCCGCAGCGGCTGGGACGGCCAGGGCGCCGCCGCGCGGGCGGCGATGGCGGGCAGGGCAAGGCCGGCCGTCGCGGCCAGGATATGGCGGCGCCTCATGACATCACCCCCGCATTCCGCAACCCGGCCCGTTCCTCAGCCGAGAAGCCCAGCTCGGACAGGATCTCCTCCGCGTGCTCGTCGAGCCTGGGAGCCAGGCGGGGCGGGGCGGTACCGCTCCCGGAATAGCGGTTGGCATGGCGCAGGCCGAGCATCGGTTCCTCTCCAATTTGCATGTCCTCCTCCTCGACCAGCGTGCCGGAGCCACGCAGCTGCGGGTCGTCCAGCAGGCTGTCCAGGGTATGCGCCCGCATCGCCGGCACGTCGTGCTGGCGCAGCAGGGGCAGCCATTCCTCCGTGGTGCGGGCCATCATCGCTTCCGCCCGCAGGCGGAAGTAATCCGCCACGTTTTCCAGCCGCGCGGCGACGCTGCCGAAGCGCGGATCCGCCTTCAGCTCCGGCCGGCCGATGGCGTCGAAAAAGCCACGTGCCTGCGCGTCCGTGTTGGCGGAAACACAGATATACCCATCGCGCGTCGGCAGCGGCCGGGCATCCGGCGTCATGATGCGCGGATCGCCAAAGCTGCCGCCAGGGCCGTAGGTACGCTGGCCAAGATGCTCGGACAGCACGAACGCCGCCGCGTTCTCGAACATCGGCACCTCGATCGCCTGGCCCGGCCCGTCAGTGCCGCGGCCCACGAGCGCGGCGCAGATGGCCTGCGCCGCTATGATGCCGACGATGTGGTCTGTCAGCACGAAGGGTGCGAAGCGCGGCTCGCCCGCCTGCCGGCGAAAGCAGTCGGCCACGCCGGAAAGGCCCTGGATGATGGTGTCGTAGGCCGGCGCGCCGTCATACGGGCCACCACTGGCGAAGCCCGAGATGGTGCAGTGGATCATGCGCCGGTTCAGGGCCGCCATGCTCGCGGCGTCCAGCCCCAGCGAGACCAGCGCGCGTGCGCGCATGTTGCTGATGAATACGTCCGACGTGGCGGCCAGTCGGCGCATCACCGCCTGACCGGCCGGTGTCTTGAGGTCGAGCACGATGGACCGCTTGTTGCGATTGAAGTGCAGGAACTTCGGTGCCATTCCCGGCGCATTGGCCGGCGCGCGTCCACCGAGCCGGCGCATCATGTCGCCCTCCGGCGGCTCCACCTTGATCACGTCGGCACCCTGTTCGGCGAGCATCAGCGTCGCGGTGGGACCGACGATGACCCCGGTCGCGTCCAGCACCCGGATGCCGCGCAGCGGGCCACCCTGGCTACGGGCGCTCATGCCGCCACCCCACCGGCCTCGGCTTCCGCGACGGGCTGGCCGGTCTCGTCCAGTGCCCAGAGGCGCAGCGCGCCGTCGGGTCCGGCGGCGCAGTGCAGCAGCCCGGCACGGCCGACAAAGAACGGGCGCACGTTGCGCACCGACAGGCGCGCGATGCGCCCGCCCGGCAGGTGCCGCTTGGCCAGCTCGCAGAGCTTCAGCGCCGTCAGCCCGCCATTGACGATCAACGCGGGGTAGTGCTCCTCGCACTGGGTGTAGGGAAGGTCGTAATGGATGCGATGGCCGTTGAAGGTGACGGCGGAATAGCGGAACAGGGTCACGGTGTCGGGTGCGTAGGGCTCGGTGGCCAGGGGCGGCGGCAGCGGCTCGGGCGCCGCGGCGGAACCGGCGGATACGCCGGCCGTCGCCTCCTCACGGTAGACGATGTCCTGCTCCTCCAGCACCACGGGCACGCCATCGGCCTCGATGCGGTGCTCGACGCGCACGAACACCATCTGCCCGCTCCGTCCGGTCTTCGGGGTGATGGCGGCGATGGTGGAGGTGCGGCGCAGCGCGGCGCCGATCGGTAGCGGTGCCGTGAAGTTGAGGCGCCGTCCCGCGAACATGCGCCGCGGCAGCGGCACCGGCGGCAGGAAGTCGCCTTTGCGGGGGTGACCGTCCGGGCCGAGCTGCGACTGTGGCGTCAGCGGCCCGAAGAACACCGCGTGCCAGCCCTCCGGCAGCGGGGCACCGCGTTGCAGCGCCATCGCATCGCGGTCCAGCAATGCGGCGAGGCGCCACACGATCGGCAATGCGGCCTCGTCCTCCGCGACCTCGCTGCGACCTACCCAGTCTTGCAGCGACCGCGTGTCGACCACGGTATCTGGCATCATTCGTTTCTCCCTGGGCATCATGACGCCCAGCCCGCACGGATGCGTCCAATGCAATGAGGTGACTGTTCGATGCAGGAGGCGCATCATCGCCGCATGCATCTCGACCTGCCCGGGCTCGAAGCCTTCATCGCCGTGGCCGATCTCGGCTCGTTTCAACGAGCGGCGGCGCGGCTTGGCATCAGTCAGCCTGCCTTGACCCGGCGGCTGCAGCGGCTGGAGCGGATCATCGGCCAGGACCTTCTGCTGCGCCGCTCCCGCCCCATCCGGCTCAGCGCCTGCGGCAGCGCCCTGCTGCCGGAGGCGCAGGCGGCCATGGCGCAACTTAGCCATGCCATGCGTCGTGCCGGAGGGCAGGCGGAAGCGCGGCCACTGGCCATTGGCTGCCTGCCGACGTTGGCGGTGCGATACCTCGGTCCACTGCTGGCGCGGCACCGCCGCCATTGGCAGGGTGGCGAGGTCCTGATCTATGATCTCTCGGCCGCCGAGATCCGCGCCATGCTGCAAGACGGACGGCTGGACTTCGCCCTGGCGGCTCTCGGACCGGAGCACTGGGATGTCGAGAGCATCCCGTTGCTGGAGGAGCCCTTTTATCTGGTCTGCCCACGCGGCCATCGTCTGGCCCGACGCCGTGCTGTGGACTGGAGCGAACTCGCCACGGAGCCGTTGATCTCGATCGGTCCATTGAGTGAAAATCGCCGGATCATCGAAGCTGCCTTGCAGCGGGCCCACGTTGCCGCCCCGTGGCGGATCGAGGTTCGCCACCTGTCGACCGCCGTGGCGCTGGTCGCGGCCGGGGCAGGTCTCACTGCGCTGCCGGCTTCGGCTATCGCAGGCCCGGCGGGTGCCGGCATCGCAGCCGTACCGCTGACCGGGCCCGCGCTGATGCGCCGCATCGGGTTGCTGCGACGGCGGGACCAGTTGCTATCGCCCGCTGCACAGGATCTGATGAACCAAATCCTGGCTACGCTGCGGACGACGGCAGCCGAAGCGTAGGTGGAGCTATAGGGGCACTGGCATCGATGCCATCGTCGGCCTTTACTGGCCAAGCAAGCAGTTGGGAACCAAACCACCCGGCTACGATACAGTAGGACATGTCCCCGAAAACGACTTCAGCCAACGGGAGGCGTGGGTTAATAAGGGCAACTTGTCTTGATGCTCTGAATTTCTGTACTGAACTTAACAAAGGCAGGTTTGTATTTGCGGCTGCCTTCCACTTCTTCATCTATCAGTCTTCGATTCAACGGCTGTGTGCTTGGTCCGTCGTCGCAAAGCACTCCCACCGACCACCGTGTTTGAGGCAGGCGATGTCCGCTTAACAGGCTTGTCATAAAACGAATGCAGCGCCGACGTCCGACAAGGCCTGCTCAGGTTACGAATTGGTAGTATCCTGGTACCGGCAAGCAGTAGCTGGAATGTCGCTATGGTTCATGCTGCTGTCCGACTATTGCGACATCCTCGGCACCGGAGTTTACCAGGGATGCTGAGCTATCGGACTTGCCGCAGGGATTTGATGTCCCATGTCCATCGCAAGACGGCTCGTCGCTCGGCCAGCCGATCCGAACGCAATCCTGGGAGAGTGACGCCATGAATGTCATCCACCGTCAGGTAGGCGGGGCCGGCGCGGACGCGTTGACGGCCCGCTACCACGATGTTCGAGCCAGGACAGATGCGCTGACTGCGCCGCTGTCGCCCGAAGACCAAGTTGTGCAGTCCATGCCGGATGCCAGCCCCGCCAAATGGCACCGGGCGCATACCACTTGGTTTTTCGAGACCTTCCTGTTGCTACCCTTCCTTCCCGGCTATCGCCGCGTGCGGGAGGAGTATGCGTTCCTGTTCAACTCCTACTACGAAGCAGCGGGGCCACGTCATGCCCGTACGATGCGTGGCATGGTGACACGCCCGTCTTGCGATGAAGTGGCGGACTATCGCGCTGCCGTGGATGAAGCGATGGTGGCCCTGCTGCGCAATCCACCGTCGCAGGTTCCCGCATTGCTTGAACTTGGCTTGCAGCATGAGGAACAGCATCAGGAATTGCTATTGACAGACATCCTGCACCTTCTCAGCGCCAATCCGCTGCGGCCAGCCTATGACGTGGCATGGCAGCCGCCAATTTCGACCGGTTCCTCCCGGATGCTCGATGGTCCACGGGGCGTGGCGGAGATTGGCCACGGCGGGCACGGCTTCGCCTTTGATAACGAGGGGCCGCGGCATCAAACCTTTCTCTCGCCTTACCGTATTTCCGATAGCTTGGTGACCAACGGCGAATGGTTGGCCTTCATGAGCGATGGCGGCTACCGCGAGCCGCTGTTGTGGATGAGCGAGGGCTGGGCGATGTGCCAGGCCGAGGAGTGGAACGCACCACTCTATTGGGAGAAGCGCGACGGCAATTGGATGCAGTTCGGACTTGGCGGCCTGCGCGCGGTCGAGCCGGATCAGCCGGTCTGCCACATCTCATGGTACGAGGCTGACGCCTTCGCCCGATGGGCGGGCAAGCGCCTGCCGACCGAGCAGGAGTGGGAAGCGGCCGCCGCCCTGCCCGGCTTCGCCGATGCGGATCGCATCGGCTGGCAGTGGACCGGCAGCGCCTACCGTCCCTATCCCGGGTTCCGCCCCTGGCCTGGGGCAGTAGGCGAATACAATGGCAAGTTCATGATCAATCAAATGGTACTGCGCGGGGGCTCGCTCGCGACACCACCGGGGCATACGCGGCCGAGCTACCGTAATTTTTTCACAGCCGGCGCGCGTTGGCAGTTCAGCACGCTGCGGCTTGCAGAGGACGCGGCATGAGCGGCGCGCTGTCCCAAAACCCGGCCGAGGCTCAGCGGGCCGCGTTGGTGGCCGATGCGCTGACGGGCTTGTCTGCCGAGCGCAAGACCTTGCCGTGCAAGTGGCTCTACGATGCCGAGGGGACGCGCCTCTTCGAAGCCATCACCAATCTTCCGGAATACTATCCGACACGAACCGAAGTCGCGATCCTCGAACAATGCGGGCCGGAGATTGCGCGCGCCATCGGACCTGGCGCGGCGGTGGTGGAGTTCGGCCCAGGCGACGGCGCCAAGGCCGTGCAGCTTCTGCAACAGCTGGACAGCCCTGTCGTCTACCTGCCTGTGGATATCGCACCGGAATGGCTGGCCGCCGCTGCGGCTCGTGTCAAGACGGCCTTTCCGGCGTTGAGGGTGCAACCGGTGGTAGCTGATTTCACCCAGCCTTTCGATCTCGCCGGGCGGGCGGAAGGCAGCACCACACATCTTGGCTTCTTTCCAGGCTCTACCATCGGAAACTTCGAGCCTGCCGACGCCATTGCCTTCCTGCGCCGCGCCCGTACCAGCCTGCGGACCGGGGCCCGGATGCTGCTAGGTGCTGATCTTGTCAAAGAAATCCCTGTATTACGGGCAGCCTACGATGACGCAGCCGGTGTGACGGCGGCGTTCAACCTAAATTTGTTGGCCCGCCTCAACCGTGAGGCAGGTGCAGATTTCGATGTGTCCGGCTTCCGCCATGAAGCGCGCTGGAACGCGGTGGCCAGTCGGATCGAGATGCATCTGGTAGCGCAGCATGCCCAGTCCGTGCGGATGGCAGGCCGTGTTTTCCATTTCCGTGCCGGGGAGAGCATCCATACCGAGAGCAGCCATAAGTATCATCCGGAGCACATGCGTGGCCTAGCGGCGGCCGCTGGCTGGCAAGTAACCGGCATGTGGACCGATGCTGGCGATAACTTCTCGGTCTGGCTTCTGGAGAGTTGAACGTTGCGCAGAATGTTCGCCGGACAGAGGGTCCGGAAAAATACGGGCGACACCGCCTTGGCATGGGAGGTCAAAACGGAAAACAGTCCAACATCGATAAATTCAACGAACATTCTTGAAGGGTGCATTGAATGCTACCCTTCAGGCACTGTTTTAAGCTCCTAATCAGGATCCATTATTTTGAATTAGAGGCTGTTATGGATCTGCCGGTCGGCAACGATCAGGTGGCAGGTTATAAGTACCCGCAAGCCCTACCCATCTGATGCTCCGGATGAAGAATGGGCGCTGGTCGCGCCTTACCTGACATTGCTGCCCAAGGTGATAGGGCAAAGCGAGCACAGCTTGCGCAAAGTGTTCAACGGCCTGCGTTACGTTATCAAGACCGGCGCGCCCTGGCACTGGATGCCAAACGGCCCGCCGCCTTGGGCTGCCGTTTATCAGCAAGCCCAACGCTGGCCGGCAGCAGGTTACTTCCAAGCCCTGGCGAAAGATCTTAGGGCGGTGCTGCGGCAGTCAGCCGGACGGACAGTGAAGCCCAGCGCTGCCATCCTCAACAACGGCACGCTGCGCTCATTACCGGAAAGCGGCACCCGCGCCGGGTATGACGGGGCCAAGCGCGAGAAGGGGTTGAAGCTGCATCTGGCGCTTGACACGCTGGGCCATCTACTGGCGTTGCACATGATGCCCGCCAGCGCGGATGACCGCGCTAAGGTTGGGCGCTTGGCGCAGGCGGTGCAGGCTTCCACCGGGCAGACCATCCAACCGGCCTATGTCGACCAGAGCTGTACCAGCGAGCGGGCCAACGAAGCCGCTAGGTCATACGGCATCGCGTTGGAGGTCGTGAAACTGCCGAAAGCCAAGCGCGGCTTCGTGCTGCTGCCGCAGCGCTGGGTTGTTGAGCGATCCTTCGCCTAGGCGCCACGGTTCCGACGGCTGGTGAAGGACTATGAGCGCTAAGCCAGCCCCCCCCCCTGCCGATCTCCACCTCGTTGCCTTTGCCTGCTCATGGTCAGGCGGGCCGCTCAACTGACAGCAGGCCTAGAACAACTTCCAAATTAACACGTTCTGCGTCCGGAGAACATTTGGACGATTGCTATGCCTTCAACTGTAAAGTGTTGTCTTAAGTTCTATCTTTTTCGTTTCCATACCGCCTTAGAAAAGCTGTCCAAAAAGGGGCCATTCCGCGCCCTGATATTCATAGACCGACTGCGTGGCAAAAAGGCTAGCAGCGGACGAACACATTGCTGGTGCATCTTTGCTTGGAGACAAGCGCAATACTTAATACGCTTTTAGCAATAGCTTTTTCTGCTTCAAGGAAGAGTTCCGGATATTGGAATTGCAAGGCAATCATTTAAGCGGAGGCGCGCCACCCGCATAAATTGAGGTTGACTGCCCTCACGAATGACCGTTCTTAGCCTCCGCCCAGCACCCGCACCGCCAAGGCGGCGGCCGAGGCGCGGTTTTCCACGCCCAGCTTTGCAAATACCCCCTCCAGATGCTTGTTCACCGTACGCGGGCTGAGCACCAGGATATCGGCGATGTCACGGTTTGACTTGCCTCGGCCCAGCCACAGAAGAACCTCCGCCTCGCGGGCAGTCAGGCCGAGGCGTTCGCGCAACAAGCCTTCCTCACGCCCTGGGTCGCTGGTCGTGACGCGAAGCAGCAGCTCATCCGGGCCAATCTGCCCGACGTGCTGAAATTCGATACGATGGCCGTCGGGCAGGGTCACGGGCGGCAGCCGGGGCATCTCGTGCTCGGCCAGTGGCGTCCAGCCCGGCAGGCGCAGCACGACGTCTCCCTCACCGCCTGGGCCGGCAGCGCGCAGCAGGGCGGCGGCCTGCGGCGTGGTCCAAAGGACGCAGCCCTCCCGGTCCGTGGCCAGCAGAAAGCGGCCGGCGACGTCGAGCGCCGCGTGCGCGCTGCGCGTGACACGGGCATTGGCCAGATGGGCACTGATGCGCGCCAGCACCTCACCGGGCGCAACAGGCTTGATCACGTAGTCGACGCCGCCAGCATCGAAGCCGCGCAGCACGTCCTCGCTTTCGGTCAGCCCTGTCATGAAAATGACGGGGACGGACAGCAGGCGCACGTCGCGCTTCATGCGACGGCACGCTTCAAAGCCATCCATGCCCGGCATCACCGCATCCATCAGCACGATGTCGGGGACGATGCGCTCGGTCACGGTCACGGCGGCGGCGGCGGATTGCGCCACCAGCACCATGTAGCCGGCGCCTTCCAGCGTGTCGTTCAGCAGGCCCAGCGTGCCTGGGGCATCGTCCACCACCAGCACGATGTCGCGGCGCTCGCTCACGCCGGCTCCTCCGGCAGGGCGGCGACAAAGGCATCGAGCCGGAAAGCCGAAACATGCGCCCGCAACTCCGCGATGGCCGGCGCTGCCTCCGGTGCCTCCGCCTCCAGCGCGTCGAGCCGCTCGCGGATGCCACCGACGTAGCCGATCGCCGCAAGCTGCCGAAGGCCCACGGCCTGGGCCGGGGTCAGGCGCGCGGCAGCGGCGGGGACCGCCGGCTCCGCAAAGGTCCATTCGATGCCGAGCAACGTGCCGATCTTGTCCAGCAACGCTGCGACCGACAGTGGCTTGGCCAGCACGTCGTCATGATGCTGCCCCTCGGCGGGTGGGGCGAGTTCCAGCGCGTTGGCCGAAACCATGACCACCGGTGCCCGCTGGCCGGCTTCGCGCAGCAGGCGGGCCAGCATCCAGCCGGTCATGCCAGGCATGGCAATGTCGAGCAGGAACAGGTCGGGCGCTGCCTCCGCAGCCATGCGCAGGCAGCCTGCGCCGTCGGCGGCCACCAGCACGTCGAAGCCGAGCGGCTGCAACAAGTCGGCGACCAGGGCGCGGTGGTCGGGGTCGTCGTCGGCCACCAGCACGCGCAGCGGGCGGGTGGGCTCGGCGCGGCCGGTGATGCGTCGTTCCACCACCGGGGCGGCGCTGCCCTTGCCGGACAGCAGCAGCCGGACACGAAAGGTGCTGCCCTGGCCCAGGGTGCTGCGCACCGAGATCTCGCCGCCCATGATCTCCGTGAGCGTCTTGCTGATGGTCAGTCCGAGGCCGACGCCAGGGGTGGAGGGGGCCTGCGAATTGGCGCCGCGCTGGAACGGCTCGAAGATGCGCGTGAGGTCCGCTTCGGCAATGCCGATGCCGGTGTCGACGATATCGAACTCCGCGACCTCGGAACGGAAGCGCAGTCGCAAGGTCACGTTGCCCTCGCGGGTGAACTTGATGGCGTTGGACAGCAGGTTGATCAGGATCTGCCGCAACCGCCGCTCGTCGGTATGTACGACCTCCGGCAATCGTGGCGGTGCGTCAAAGGTGAAGCCAATGCTCTTCGCCTCCGCCTGCAGCCGCAGCATCTGCACCAGCTGATCCAGGAACTCCGGCAGCCGCACCTCGTCCCGGTACAGTTCGATCCGTCCGGCCTCGATCTTGGAGATATCGAGCAACCCCTCGATCAGCGCCCCCAGGTGCTCGCCGCTGCGGCGGATGGTGCGGATGCCGTCGCGCCGGCGCTCCGGAATGGCGGCGTCGCGCTCCAGCAGCTGCGCGTAGCCGAGGATGGCATTGAGTGGCGAGCGCAGCTCATGACTGATGCCAATGACGTAGCGGCTTTTCGCCAGGTTGGCGCGCTCGGCGGCCTCCTTGGCCTTTTGCAGCGCTGCGTCGGTGCGGCCATGGGCGCGGATCTCGCTCATCAGCAGGCTGGTCTGGCGGCGCGTCTCCTCCTGCGCCACCAGCCGACTTTGGCGGGCCAGCACCAGCGTCCAGGCGGTGATGCCACCGATCACGACCAAGACGAAGAAGGCTTTCCAGAAGGCTGCGTCCAGCGCCGGGCTGGCGCCGGTTTGCGCGCGGATCCCCAGGAAGACGAGGGCGATGGTGGCCATGAACAGCAGGAACACCACGCAAAACGAGCCGACGGGCGTGGCCAGCGTGCGCATCACCTGTTCCGGCAGCACGGCGCGCAGCGGCGTCGCGATCTGCGCGGACAGCCGGGCATGCGGCTTGCAGCCATCGCCGCATCGGGCGTCAAGCGAGCAGCAGAGCGAGCAGATCGGCCCCGTGTAGACCGGACAATAGGCCATGTCCTGCGGCTCGAAGTCATGCTCGCAGATGACGCAGGCCAGGGTGGACCGGCTTTGCCACGCGGCGCGCGGCTTGCGCGCGAGGTAGTAGCGGCCGCCCGTGGCCCAGGCGATGGCAGGCGCCGCAACAAAGGCCACGCCAAAGGCGATCAAGGTGGACATCGCCTGCGGCCCCGCCCCCAGCACGCCCGACCAGGCCGCAAAGGACGCCGCAACGGAGAGCAGCATGGCGCCGGTGCCCACCGGATTGATGTCATACAAATGCGCCCGCTTGAACTCGATGCCCTGCGGGCTGAGCCCAAGAGGCTTGTTGAGGGCGAGATCCGCGACCAGCGCACCCATCCATGCGGCGGCGACGGTGGAATACACCAGCAGCACCTGCTCGATGGTCTCGTAAACACCGAGCTGCATCAGCAGCAGGGCCACCGCGATGTTGAACACCAGCCAAACGACACGCCCGGGGTGGCTGTGCGTCAGCCGCGAAAAGAAGTTGGACCAAGCCAGCGAGCCCGCATAGGCGTTGGTGACGTTGATCTTGATCTGCGACAACGCGACAAAGGCGGCCGTCACCCCCAGCACCAGCGCGGGCGATCCGATCAGTGCGCCGAAGGCCAGGCGGTACATCTCGGCCGGCTGCACCGCCTGTGCCAGCGACAGCCCGGCCTGCAGGGCGGCGTAGGCGAGAAAGGAGCCCGCCAGCAGCTTCAGCACGTCGAACGCGATCCAGCCGGGCCCGCCGGCCAGCAGCGCGCCCCACCACACCCAGGGCTTCTGCGTTTGGCGCGGGGGGAGAAAGCGGATGTAGTCCACCTGCTCGCCGGTCTGGGTGATCAGCGCGAACAGCACGGAGGTGGCGGCGCCGAACGCCAGCCAGTCGAAGCTGCCGGTGCCGCGCGTGCCCGCGTATTGCGTCCAGCCGGAGATCCAGTCGGGATGGGCCAGCACCAGCGCCACCAGCGGGGCCAGGTTCAGCAGCAGCCACACCGGCTGCGTCCAGGTCTGGACGCGACTAATAAAGGTGATGCCGTGGGTGACGAGGGGCAGCACGACGGCGGCGCAGATGATGTAGCCGAGCCACAGCGGCACGCCGAAGAAGCTGTCCAGCATCGCCGCCAGAATCACCCCCTCGATGCCGAAGAAGATGAAGGTGAAGGAGGCGTAGATCAGCGAGGTGACGGTGGAGCCGATGTAGCCGAAGCCGGCGCCGCGGGTCAGCAGGTCGATATCCACCCCCGCCCGCGCGGCATTCAGGCAGATCGGCACGCTGGCCAGGAAGATCAGCGCCGATACGAACAGGATGGCGGCGACGCTGGTGGTGAAGCCATAGGCCACCGTCAGCGCCGCGCCGATCGCTTCCAGCGCCAGAAAGGAGATCGACCCCAGCGCGGTGTGGGCGACGCGGGCAGCGGACCACTTACGCGCGCTGGTGGCGGTGAAGCGCAGCGCGTAGTCTTCCATCGTCTCGTCGGCGACCCAGCGGTTGTAGTCGCGCCGGATGCGCATGATGCGCTGGCGTGTCGCCATGCAAGACTCCCCTGGGGCAGCAAGAGTGGGGCGGGCGCGGCCCGCGGGTCAAGCAAGCCGGGCCTACGTCGTTTGACGTATACCGCAGGCGCAACATTTGCCCCGAGACTGCCGGCACCTGTCCCGGAGAGCCATCCATGACCGCCCATGTCTCCCGCCGCGCCCTGCTGGGCACCGCCGCCAGCCTGCTGGCGATGCCTGCCATCCGCCCTGCCTTTGCCCAGGGCAGCGGCCCCATAAAGGTCGGCGTGCTGCATTCCTTGTCCGGCACCATGGCGATCAGCGAGACCGCGCTGCGCGACACCGTGCTGATGATGGTGGAGGAGCAGAACAAGAAGGGCGGCATCATGGGCCGCAAGCTGGAAGCCGTGGTGGTGGACCCCGCCTCCAACTGGCCGTTGTTTGCGGAGAAAGCGCGCGAGCTGCTGCAGGTGCACAAGGTGGACGTCACCTTCGGCTGCTGGACCTCGGTGTCCCGCAAGTCGGTGCTGCCGGTCTTCGAGGAGCTGAACGGCCTGCTGTTCTACCCCGTGCAGTACGAGGGCGAGGAGCAGTCGAGGAACGTCTTCTACACCGGCGCCGCGCCCAACCAGCAGGCCATTCCGGCGGTGGAATACCTGATGGGCAAGGATGGCGGCGAGGCCAGGCGCATCGCGCTGCTGGGCACCGACTACGTCTACCCGCGCACCACCAACCGCATCCTGCGCGCCTACCTGAACTCCAAGGGCATTTCGGATGCCGACATTATGGAGGAATACACCCCCTTCGGCCATTCCGACTGGCAGGGCATCGTGTCCCGCGTCAAGCGCTTCGCGGGCGAGGGCAAGAAGACCGCCATCGTGTCCACCATCAACGGCGACGCCAACGTGCCTTTCTACCGCGAGCTGGGCAACCAGGGCATCAAGGCCGAGGACATCCCCTCCGTCGCCTTCAGCGTGGGCGAGGAGGAGCTGGCCGGCATCGACGCCAAGCCGCTGGTCGGCCACCTGGCGGCGTGGAACTACTTCATGAGCGTGGACAACCCCGCCAACACCGCCTTCAAGAAGATGTGGGCCGGTTACATCAAGAACGACAAGCGCGTCACCAACGACCCGATGGAGGCCACCTGGACCGGCTTCACCATGTGGGCGCAGGCGGTGGAGCAGGCCAAGACCACGGCGGTGGATGCGGTGCGGACGGCGATGTACGGCCAGAAGGTGATGGCGCCTTCGGGCTACGAGGAGCAGATGTTCGAGAACCACCATCTGTCCAAGCCCGTGATGATCGGCGAGATCCGCGCCGACGGGCAGTTCGACGTCGTCTACAAGACGCCGACGGCGATCAAGGCCGAGAACTGGTCGCCCTTCATCCCCGAGAACGCCAGCCGGCGCCGCGGCTGATGCCTCCCCTCCTTCGCCTGCTGGCGGTGCTCCTGCTGCTCGCGGCACCCGCCTGGGCGCAGGAGGGCTATGACAGCGCCGTGGGTGGCTTGGCCGGCGGCTTCGGCACCCAGGCGGAGGCGGTGGAACGCCTCGGCGCGCTGGGCGACCCGCGCGCCTTGCCGGTCCTGCGCGCGCTGGCTGAAGGACGGCTGCAGAAATCCGCCGATGGCAGGCTCGCCATCGATGGTCGCGATGTCCTGACCGGTTCGCCGGCACCGGCGGCGGCCGAGACGGTGCGCATCAACAACCGCGTGCGCGGTGCACTGCGCGGCGCCTTCGGCCGGCTGGAGCTGGCCGCCCCTGACCCCGCCACCCGCGCCGCCGCCGTGGCCGGGCTGTTCCGCGCCCGCAGCCCCGACAACATCACCCTGCTGGAGGATGCGGCGGCGCGCGAGCCCGATCCCGCAATCCGCACGGTGATGGAGCAGGCGCTGGCCGCCTCCCGCCTCGCCGCGCCGGACACCACGGTCCGCCGCCAGGGCATCCTGATGCTGGGCGGCACCGCCTCGCCCGAGGCGCGCGGGCTGCTGCTGGAAGCGCGCGCCTCCAGCCCCGACCTCGCGCCCGAGATCGACGCGGCGGTCGCCGCCATCGACGGCCGGCTGCAGTTGCGCCGCATCGCCGAGAACGCCTTTCAGGGCCTCTCGCTCGGCTCCGTGCTGCTGCTGGCGGCACTGGGTCTGGCCGTCACCTTCGGCGTCATGGGCGTCATCAACATGGCGCATGGCGAGATGGTGATGATTGGCGCCTACACCACCGTGCTGGTGCAGGAGGCCTTTCGCGACATCCCCTGGCTGCAGCCCTGGTCCCTGCCGCTGTCGGTGCCCGCCGCCTTCCTGGTCACCGCCGCCATCGGCGTGGCGCTGGAGCGGGGGCTGATCCGGCACCTGTATGGACGGCCACTGGAAACGCTGCTGATGACCTTCGGCGTCGGCATGATCCTGCAGCAGGCGGTGCGGCTGCTCTTCGGCGCGCAGAACCGCGAGGTACGCTCGCCCGCCTGGATGCAGGGCATCGTCACGCTGCCTGGCGGCGTCGAGGTGACGCAGAACCGGCTGTGGATCATCCTGTTCTCGCTGCTCGTGCTGGCCCTCACCTTCGCCGCCATCCGCCTGACGCGCTTCGGGCTGGAAATGCGCGCGGTGGTACAGAACCGCCGCATCGCCTCCACCATGGGCATCCGCACCGGGCGGGTGGATGCCATGACCTTCGCCTTCGGCTCTGGCATCGCCGGCATGGCGGGGGTGGCGCTGAGCCAGATCGACAACGTCTCGCCCAACCTCGGCACCGGCTACATCATCGACAGCTTCATGGTGGTGGTCTTCGGCGGCGTCGGCAGCTTGGCGGGCACCATGATCGGTGCCTTCACGCTGGGACTGGTCAACAAGATGCTGGAGCCCTGGGCCGGCGCGGTGCTGGCCAAGATCGCGGTGCTGGTGGGCATCATGCTGTTTATCCAGCGTAGGCCGAAAGGCCTGTTCGCGTTGAAGGGAAGGGCAGCGGAACAGTGAGCGCCACCACCATGCCGGCGCCTCCGCGCCTTCAAGGTCCTCTGGTCCTGCGCGGGCTGCTGCTGGCGGGGCTCGCGCTGCTGGCCCTGCTGCCGGTGCTGAACCAGCTGCCGCCGGACAGTGCGCTCCATGTCTCCGACTTCATCGTATCCGTGTCGGGCAAGTGGATCTGCTACGCCATCCTGGCGCTGGCGATCGACCTCGCCTGGGGCTACGCCGGCATCCTGAGCCTCGGCCACGGCGCCTTTTTCGCGCTGGGGGGCTATGCCATGGGCATGCACCTGATGCGGCTGATCGGCCCGCGCGGCGTCTACGGCCACCCCGTGCTGCCGGATTTCATGGTGTTCCTGGGCTACACGGAGCTGCCCTGGACCTGGTGGGGCTTTTCCTCCTTTCCCTTCGCCATGCTGATGGCGCTGGCCGTCCCCGGCCTTCTGGCGGGCGTGGTCGGCTGGCTCGCCTTCCGCTCCCGCATCACCGGCGTGTACCTGTCCATCATCACGCAGGCGATGACCTATGCGCTGATGCTGGCCTTCTTTCGCAACGACATGGGCTTCGGTGGCAACAACGGCTTCACCGACTTCAAGGAACTGCTGGGCGTGCCGCTGAACACCGGTGCCGCGCGCAGCATGCTGTTCTACGCGGCACTGGCCTCGCTCGGCGTCGCCCTGCTGCTGTGCCGCCACCTGACCAGGTCCAAGCTCGGCCGCGTGCTGGTGGCGGTGCGCGACGCCGAAAGCCGCGTGCGCTTTCTCGGCTACGACACCACCCATGTGAAGCTCTCGGTCTTCGTGCTGTCAGCCATGCTGGCGGGGCTGGCCGGCGCGCTCTACACGCCGTTGGTGGGCATCATCAACCCCGGCGAGTTCAGCCCCGGCAACTCGATCGAGGCGGTGGTCTGGGTCGCTGTCGGCGGCCGCGGCACGCTGGTGGGCGCACTGCTCGGCGCCTTCTCGGTGAATGCGCTGAAGACCTGGCTGACCTCCTTCGCGCCCGACCTGTGGCTGTTCGCCCTTGGCGCGCTGTTCGTCGCCGTCACGCTGTTCCTGCCGCGCGGGCTGGTGGGCCTGATGCAACGGGGGGCGGGTCGGTGAGCACCACAACCGGCGGCGCCCTCTACCTCGACGGCGTTTCGGTGGTCTTCGATGGCTTCCGGGCTTTGAACAACCTGTCGCTGATCATCGAGCCGGGGGAGCTGCGCGCCATCATCGGTCCCAACGGCGCCGGCAAGACCACGATGATGGACATCATCACCGGCAAGACCCGGCCCACCGCCGGCACCGTGCTGTTCGGCCAGCGTGATTTGACACGGCTGGACGAGGCCGCCATCGCCAACCTCGGCATCGGCCGCAAGTTCCAGAAGCCCACGGTGTTCGACGCGCTGACGGTGTTCGAAAACCTGGAACTGGCGCTGAAGGCACCACGCGACCCCTGGTCGTGCCTGCGCTGGCGCCTGGGCGCCGAGGCGCGCCGCCGGATCGAGGCGACCCTGGCCGAGATCGGCCTCGCCGAGCGCACCCGGGACCGCGCCGCCATCCTGTCCCACGGGCAGCGGCAATGGCTGGAGATCGGCATGCTGCTCATGCAGGAGCCGGAACTGCTGCTGGTGGACGAGCCGGTAGCCGGCATGACAGATCAGGAAACCGAGCATACCGCCGGGCTGCTGCGCCGCATCGCCGGTCGCCGCTCCGTCGTGGTGGTGGAGCATGACCTGGAGTTCGTGCGGGCCCTGGGCAGCAAGGTGACAGTGCTGTGCGAGGGCGCCGTGTTGTCCGAGGGAAGCATCGACCACGTGCAGAACGACCGCAAGGTCATCGACGTTTACCTGGGGCGCTGAGCACATGCTGCGCGTGGAGAAGATCGACCTGTCCTATGGCGCCAGCCGGGCGCTGCGCGGCGTGTCCCTGGATGCCGACCCCGGCCGGGTCACCTGCGTGATGGGTCGCAACGGCGTGGGCAAGTCCTCGCTGATGCGGGCCATCGTCGGGCTGGAACGCATCCGCGCCGGGCGCATCTTCTGGGAAGGGCGCGACGTCGCGGCGCTGGGCGCCGCGGAGCGGGCACGCGCTGGCATCGGCTACGTGCCGCAGGGGCGGGAGATCTTTCCCTTTCTGACGGTGCGCGAAAACCTGGAAACGGCACTGGCCGCCGCGCCGCGCGGGTCCAGGGTGCCGGACGATGTCTTCGAGTTGTTTCCCATCCTGCGGCAATTCCTGCGCCGGCGCGGCGGCGACCTGTCCGGTGGCCAGCAGCAGCAGCTCGCCATCGCCCGCGCCTTGACCGCCCGCCCCCGCCTGCTGATCCTGGACGAGCCGACCGAGGGCATCCAGCCCAACGTCATCAAGGACATCTCCCGCGTCATCGCACTGCTGGCGAAGCAGCGGAACATGGCGGTGGTGCTGGTCGAGCAGTATTACGAGTTCGCCCGCGAGCTGGGCGACCAGCTCGCCATCATGGTGCGGGGCGAGGTGGCCCTGGCGGGACAGGCGGCGGCCCTGGACGAGACCGCGATACGGCGCCTGCTGACGGTATGACCCCGTCCGGCACCTGCCGGACGCGATGGATTGGATGCCGTGGTCCCTGACCCGGGGCCAGCCCGGCAACAGGCGGGACACCGTATCGCGCCGGGTGCCCCGCTCTACACCCAGGGCCGCGATGCCCAAAGGCCGCGGAACTTCGCATCGGACTCATGCAGGTGACGGGTGTATTCCGCCTGCCGCAGCAGCCGCAGCGGTTGCTGCGTGCGGGCAGCGAGGGCGACAAAGGCCGGGTCGGCGAAGACCGCTTCGATGGCCTCGCCAAGCCGTGCGGTCACCTCCGGCGGGATACCCTTCGGACCGACAAAGCCGCGCAGGCTGCCGATCGTGACATCCAGACCCTGCTCGCGGAAGGTGGGCACCTGCGGCGCAACGCCCACGCGCTGTTCCGCCATCACCCCGACCATGCGCCAGGGCTTCCCCTCCGACATCGCCAGCCCCTCGCCCATGTTGGCGGCCGCACCCTTCACTTCGCGCTGGCCCAGTGCCAGCACACCCTGCGGCAGGGCCGGGTAGATCACCGGCTCGAACCGCGCACCCGCCGCCTGTTCCAGCAGCCGCACGCTGAGGAAGCTGGTGGAGCCGAGCCCCTGCGCCGCGATGGTGAAACCGTCCTCCCGCTTCGCCGCCGCGACCAGCGACGCGGCGTCGGTGATGCCACTGTCGGGATGCACCGCGATCACGCCTGGGTCGTCCACTAGCCCGGCCACGAAGGTGAAGCTGTCGAGCGACCAACGCGGCCGTCGCTCGATCGGGATGGTGACCAGCCCGGGGGTGTTGAGGATACCGAAGGTGTAGCCGTCCGGCTTGGCATCGGCCACGGCATTGATGCCGATCTCGCCGCCCGCGCCGGGGCGGTTCTGCACCACAAAGGGCTGGCCCAGCACACGCTCCAGGAACTGGCCCAGCGTGCGCGCCGTCACGTCGTTGCCGCCGCCGGCGCCAAAGGGCACCACCAATGTGATGGGATGGTCCGGATAGGCGGCGGCGCGCACCAGCGCGGGGCGGGCCAGCAGCGGCAGCAGCGTACCGGCGGCCAGCAGCGGGCGGCGGGGCAGAAGCATGACGGACGGTTCCCAGTCTGCCGGCGGCGGGGCCGGGCGGTGTGGGCCGTGGGCGTGTGGCGCGCCGTGCGGAAGGCCTCTGGCCGGGCCGGTTGCCGCTCGGGCGCAGGTGGTATAATGCCGTTATACCAGCCTGCCAAGGAGGCTTCACCTGCCCAGCCACCCCCTGCCCGCGCCCGAGGCGCGGGACAACATGGCGGACACGGCCTATGCCAGCCTGCACGCCATGCTGCTGACCCACCGCCTGCCGCTGGACGCGCCGCTGTCGGAGCGCAACCTGGCGGCCGAGCTGGGCATCTCCCGCACCCCGGTGCGCGAGGCGCTGCGGCGGCTGGAGGGCGAAGGGTTGCTGGACCGGCGGGGCGGCGGGCTGATGTACATCCGCCGCATCGGCATCGAGGAATTCCTGGAGGTCCTGCAGCTGCGCCGCCTGCTGGAGGGCGAGGCCGCCGCCGCCGCCGCCGGGCGGGTGCCACCCGCCGTGCTGCAGGCGCTGCACGGCCGGCTGCGGGCGCTGCGGGCCGGCGGCGGGCGGCCCGATGCAGCCCGGCTGGCGATCGACCTCGACCTGCACGGCGCCATCCTGGCCGCCGCCGACAATGCCACGATGGGGCGCGTGCTGGCCGACCTGCGGCGGCGCATGCTGCTCTTCGCCACGCCCCGCCCGCCAGAGGACCCGGCCCGCGCCTGCGCCGACTACGCCGCCATCCTCGATGCGCTGGCGGCCGGGGACGCCGCCGCGGCACGCGCCGCCATGGCCGCTCATCTCGACACGCTGCGCACGGGCATCCTGGCCCGCCTCGCCGCCCTTTGACCGGAAAACGAAGCATGACCACGCCCGCCCTGTTCACGCCGCTGACGCTGCGCGAACTGACGCTGCGCAACCGCATCGTCGTATCGCCGATGTCGCAGTATTCCTCGGTGGAGGGCGCACCGGGCGACTGGCACTTGGTGCATCTGGGCAAGTTCGCCATGGGCGGCGCCGGCGTGGTGTTCTGCGAGGAAACCTCGGTCAGCGAGCGCTCGCGCAAGACCTACGACTGCCCGGGCATCTATACCGACGCGCAGGCCAAGGCTTGGCGCCGGGTGACCGACTTCATCCGCGGCCAGGGCGCCGCCGCCGCCATCCAGCTTGGCCATGCCGGCCGCAAGGTGGCTACCCGCGCCCCGTGGGACGGCTTCGCACCGTTGGGCGAGGCCGATGCCGCCGCCGGCCGGCCGCCCTGGTCCGGCCTCGCCCCCAGCCCCATCCCCTTCAAGCCAGGGGCAATGGTGCCCAAGGAGATGGACGCGGACGACATCCACCACGTCATCGCGCTGCATGTCGAGGCCGCGAAGCGTTCGCTCGACGCCGGCTTCGACATCGTCGAGATCCACGGCGCGCACGGCTACATCATCCAGCAGTTCCTGTCCCCCATCACCAACCACCGGACCGACGGCTATGGCGGCGACATCCAGGGCCGCATGCGCTTCGGGCTGGAGCTGATCGAGGCGGTGCGCGCCGCCTGGCCGGCCGACCGGCCGCTGTTCTTCCGCGCTTCCTGCGTTGACGGGCGCGGCGGCATCTGGAGCCTGGAGGACACCACGGTCCTGGCCGGCGAGCTGAAGGCGCGCGGGGTGGATGTGCTGGACTGCTCTTCCGGCGGCATCGAGGGACCCCTGACGCTGCACGTCGTGCCGCGCGTGCCGGGCTACCACGTGCCCTTCGCCGAGCATATCGGGCGCGAAACGGGCATCGCCACCATGGCGGTCGGGCTGATCACCGACCCGCATCAGGCGGAAGGCTACGTCGCCGAGGGGCGTTGCGACCTGGTGGCCCTGGCGCGCGAGATGATGTGGGACCCGAACTGGCCGGTGCACGCCGCCGCCGCGCTGGGCCTGCCGCAGCCGCATGAGCTGCTGCCACGCCCCTATGCCTGGTGGCTGCAGAAGCGCGAGGACACCCGCCGCCTGTACCCGACCGGGCTGGAAACACCGCCGGCCTGAGCCGGCGGATGCGCGGCGCCGTGCTGGCGCGCGGAACCCGGCCCTTTCAAGACGCGATGGCGTAGGCGGGTCGCCGTGGATCGGCGCCAGCCGCGATCAGCCCGGTACGCGGATCGGTACGGATCACCTCGACGCTGCCGGCGAGGTAGGAAAAGTCCGGCCAATGCTTGATCTCGTGGCCCAGGACTGACAGCGCCTCCCGCACCGGCGCGGCGATGCGCCCTTCCACCGCCAGACGCTTCGGAAAATGCTCGAAGGGCGCGAAGGAGGAGGGAAAGGCATAGGTCGCGACGCGCGGCGCCTCGATCGCCTCCTGCACCTCCATGCCGAAGGTCAGCATGTTCAGCACCACCTGCAGCATGGCCTGGATCTGCACGTCGCCGCCCGGCGTGCCGAAGGGCATGACGCCGCCATCGGCCAACACCGCCAACGCCGGGTTCGGCGTCAGGCGTGGCCGCTTGCCGGGCGCGACGCCGCAGGGATGCGCCGGATCCGTCCGGCTTTGCGAACCGCGCGAGGAGGGCACGATGCCGAGCCCCGGCACCACCGGCACGTTCCAGGAGCCGTCCGAGGGGGTGGCGCTGAAGGCATTGCCCCAGCGGTCCACGGCGCAGACATAGCTGGTGTCCTGCTCGATCTCCGGCGCCTTCTCCAGCGTCGGCGATGGAATCTCGGTGCCGTTGCCGATCAGCGGCGGCGGCATGTCGGGGCAGGCCAGCGCGGCATCGAAGCCCGCGGCACGGGCGGCCAGGTGCGGTTCCGCCAGCAGCCGGTCCAGTGGCACGTCGACCATCAGCGGATCGCCGAAATGGTATTCCCGGTCCGCCAGCGCGATCTTCAGGCTCTCGGCGATGACGTGCAGATAGGCCGGGCTGTTGTGCGCCAGCCCGTCCAGCCCGATGCGCTCGGCCACCAGCAGCGCCTCCAGCAGCGCCGGGCCCTGGCACCAGGGGCCGCAGGTGTAGAAGCGGTGACCGCGCCATTCCGCCATCACCGGCGCCTCGATGCGCGATCGGAAGCCCGCCAGGTCACCGCGCGACAGATAGCCGCCCTCCTGCTCCTGGAAGGCGACGATGCGCGCGGCGATGTCGCCGCGGTAGAAGGCGTCCCGCGCCGCCGCCAGCCCGGCCATGCGGCCCCCGGCCGACGCCGCGCGCTCCTGGTCCGCCATGTAGCTCAGTGTCGCGGCGAGGTCGGTCTGCAGGAACTTCTCGCCCACCACGGGGGGCTGGCCACCGGGCAGGTAGATGGCGGCGGTGCTGGGCCAGCGGCCGTAAGCCTCGGTGCGCGCGGCGATGCTGTCGGCCATCGCGGCATGCATGGCGAAGCCGTCGGCGGCATGGCGGATGGCGGCGGCGGAAACCTCGCCGAAGCTCATCGTGCCATGACGCTCCAGCGCGGTGATCCAGGCATCGGGCGCCGCCGGCACCACGGTGCGCAGCACGCCCACCGGCATCCGGCCGCCATGCTCGCGCATGAACAGATCCGCCGGCATCGCGGCCGGCCAGTGGCCGAGGCCGGCAATGGTTTCCACCCGGCCATCGGCCATGCGCAGGATGATGGGCGCCACGCCGGCGATGTTGACGATATCGGACTGCACCACGCCCAGCACCAGCCCGGCGGCGACGCCGGCATCCACAGCGTTACCGCCGCCTTCCAGCACCGCATATCCGGCGGCGGTCGCCAGGTAATGCCCGGCCGAGACCGCGTGGCGCGTGCCGTAGAGGGTGGGTCTGCCGGTCATGGCTGCTCCTGACTGATGATTCTCACGGCGCGGTGGGGCGGGCCTGCGCCGCCACCACCTGCTCGTCCAGCCGCGGGGTGTAGGTGATGCCCTTGCGCGTGCCGATCGCCGACATCTGCACATAGAGCGGAATCTGCGGCGCCAGCTGCTCGACGTCGTGCATCAGCCCCTGAAGCGCCGCACCCCGGCCGTCATCCATCCGCACCATCACCTCGCGGATGCGCCGGTCGATTTCCGGCACGCTGAAGCCGTTGCGGTTGGCACCGCCGAGATTCGCCGGAACATCGCGCGTGTGGAACGAGGTGGACAGGACGTAGGACGCATCGCCGGAGGAGAAGGAGCGGCCGACCAGATGCAGCGGCAACAGCACGCGGTCCGGCCGGATGCGCGGAAAGAAGACGGTGCTCGGCGTCACGTCCACCGTCATCTTCAGGCCGGCGCGGGACAGCATCTGCCCGATGGCCTGGCACACGCGGGCATCGTTGACGTAGCGGTCGTTGGAGCAGGAAACGGTGAGCCCGAAGCCGTCCGGATAGCCGGCCTCGGCCAGCAGCCTGCGCGCCCCGGCGGCATCGGCGGCAGGGATGCCCACCGCCGGATCGTGGCCCAGGAAGCCTTCCGGCGTCAGCTGGCCCGCCGCAACAGCCATGCCCTCCATGGTGCGCTCGGCCAGTGCCTTGCGGTCGATCGCCATCGACAGGGCGCGGCGCACCCTGACGTCGGACAGCGGGTTCACAGGCAGCGGATGGCCGTCGGCGCCGGTCACCAGCGGCAGCGGATCGGGCGCCACGTTCACCGACAGGTACATGATGCGGTCGGTCGGCCGGCTGGCCACGTTGACGCGGCCCTCCCGCCGCAACCGGGCGATGTCGCCGTTCGGCACATCCTCGATCAGGTCGAAGTCCCCGGCCAGCAGCCCGGCCAGGCGGGCGGCATCGTTCGGCACGATGCGCAGGTTCACCTCGGTCCAGGCCGGTTGTTCGCCGTAGTAATTCCCGGAGCGCCGCAACTGCAGGCCGCTCGGCGTCACGCCGCCGCTGACGCGATAGGGGCCAGTGCCGATGGCGGCGCGGCCGGCGTTGAAGTCGGCCGTCGTGGCATTCTCCGCCACCCGCTTCGAGACGATGAAGACATTGGTCAACTGCCCGGGGATCACCGGGTTGGGCTCCGAAGTATGGAGTCGCACGGTCAGCGGATCGACGATCTCCACGCGGGAGATGGTCCGGAGGTTGATGGTGTAGGGGCCGATATTGCCGGGAATGTTAGGGATGCGCGCGATGGAGAAGGCGATGTCCTCGGCCGTGAAAGGCGTTCCGTCATGGAAGGTGACGCCCGGTCGCAGCTTCAGCTCCCAGACGGTGGGCTCGACGGCCTGCCAGGACTGCACGGCGCCCGGCACCTGCCGGCTGTCGGCATCGCGGCTGATGACGGTGTCGTAGATGTGACGCGCCGCCGCCATGTTCGGGCCGTTGAAAAAGAAGTGCGGGTCGATGCCGAAGGTCGACTGCACCGCCATGGTCAGCGTCTGCGCCTGCGCGCCCCCGACCAGCCCGAAGACCAGCGCCCCGGCGGCCATCGTCCAGTTGCGTGCCATCGTCGTGCTCCATCCGTCGGGCGCCGGGCACGGCACCGGGAAGCCGTGCCGCTCGCGGCAGGGCCGAGGAATCGTCAGTCCGCCGCAGCATGGTCGGGAATCGCCGCCGCGCGAAGCCCCCGCGGCGCGTGATCACCGACTTGGCATGACCGGGGTGCCGTAGCGGCTGGCCGGCATCGGCAGGCCGAGATGCCCGCGCAACGTCGCCGCCGCATAGTCCGTCCGGAACAATCCGCGCCGCCGCAACTCCGGCACCACCTCCGCCGCGAAGTCCCGCAGCCCGATGGGCAGCGCGGGCGGGCAGATGTTGAAGCCGTCCGCCGCTTCCCGCTCCATCCAGTCCTGCATCTCGTCGGCGATCTGCGCGGCGGTGCCGATCAGGATGCGCGAGCCGAAGCCGGCGGCGATGGTGGTGTAGAGCTGGCGGATCGTCAGGTCCTCACGCCGCGCCAGGGTCAACAGATTCTGGGCGATGCTGCGCACCTTGGGGTCGTTCGGCTCCGGCACCGGACCGTCCAGCGGATGCCCCGACAGGTCGCCCATCTGGCCGTAAAGGTAGGACAGCCCCAGTTCAGGCGCCACGAGGGCGTTGAGCAGGTCGTATTTCTCCCGCGCCTCCGCCTCGGTGCGGCCAATGAAGGGGGTGATACCGGGCATGATCTTGAGATGGGCCGGGTCCCGCCCCTGCGCCGCCACGCGCCGCTTCAGCCCGGCGTAGTAGGTGCGGGCGGTGTCGATATCATGCGGCACGGCATAGACCACGTCGGCGCTGCCGGCGGCGATCTCCATCCCCGCCTCGGAAGCGCCGGCCTGCACCAGGATCGGCCGCCCCTGCGGGCTGCGCGCGACAGACAGCGGGCCCTTCACCTTGAAGTGCTTGCCGGCGTGGTTCAGCACATGCAGTTTGGCGGGATCGAAAAATACGCCGGCCGCCTTGTCATGGCGGAAGGCGTCGCCATCCCAGGAATCCCAGAGCCCCTTGACCACCTCGACGAACTCGGCGGCACGCTCGTAGCGCGTGGCATAATCCAGGTGGCTGTCGCGATTGAAGTTCTGCGCCTCGGCGTCGGACCAGGAGGTGACGATGTTCCACCCGGCCCGGCCACCGCTGATGCGGTCCAGCGAAGCGTATTTGCGTGCGACGTGGAAGGGCTCGTTGTAGGTGGTCGAGGCCGTGGCGACCAGCCCGATCCGGCTAGTCAGCGCCGCCAGCGCCGAAAGCAACGTCAGCGGCTCCAGCTCCGCCGTCTGCGCCGACTGGCAGAGCGAGCCGGCCGGCTCGTCCTTGGCACGGATGCCGATGCCGTCGGCCAGGAACACCATGTCGAAGGTCGCGGCCTCGGCCAGCCGGGCCACCTCGGCGAAATGCGCGAGGTCGGAGGCACCGCCCGGGTCGACCTCCGGATGCCGCCACGCGGCGGCATGGTAGCCGAGGTAGCGCATGGAAAGCCCGAGGCTCATCATCCTGGTCATGGCGGGTCGCCTCCCTCCTTCGCCGGCCGGCGCAGCGTGCCGATCAGCGCCTTGGTGTAATCGTGTCGCGGGTGCCCGAAGACCTGCTCGGTCGGGCCAATTTCCAGCAGCTTGCCGAAATGCATGACGGCGACGCGGTGGCACAGGAAGCGCGCCACATGCAGATCATGGGTGATGAAAATCATCGCTAGGTTGGCGCGGCGCTGCACGTCCCGCAGCAGATTGAGGATCTGCGCGCGCACCGAGACGTCGAGCTTGGATACCGCCTCGTCCGCCACGATCAACTCAGGCGACAGTGCCAGCGCCCGGCCGATCGCCGCGCGCTGCAACTGCCCGCCCGACATCTGGTGCGGATAGCGGGGTGCGAAGGCCGCCGGCAGCCCGACCTCCTCCAGGATCGCCAGCACGCGCGCCGGCACCTCGGCCTTGGGGCAGAGCCGGTGCAACAGCAAAGGCGTCGCGATGGCGGTCGCGATGCTTTGGCGCGGGTTGAAGGAGGAGAGCGGGTCCTGGAACACCATCTGCATGGCGCGGCGATGCGGCCGCAGCGATGCCTCCGACAAATGCGCGATGTCGCGCCCGTGCAGCAGGATGCGGCCCGCTTCCGGTTCGTAAAGGCGCAGCGCGGTCTTGCCCAGCGTGGTCTTGCCGCTGCCGCTTTCCCCCACCAGCCCGAGAATCTCGCCGGGGGCCACGTCCAGGCTGACGCCGTCCAGCGCCGTCAGCACGCCGCCCTCCCGTTGCGGGTCGGGGAAACGGAGGATGAGGTTTTCGATACGCAGCAGCGGCTCAGTCATTCAGCAGGCACCGCATCTCGCGGCCGGGGGCGATGGTGCGCAGCGGCTGCGGTGCCTCACATCCGGGGCGGGCGAAAGCGCATCGCGGGCGGAACACGCAGCCGGTGGGGCGCGCGCCCGGCAGCGGCAACTGGCCCGGAATTTCGGCCAGCGTCTCCACCCGGGATGCCAGCGCATGGGCGGTGGCCATCAGCCCGCGGGTATAGGGGTGGCGGGGTGCCGCCATGATGGCGGCGGCGGGGCCGGTTTCCACCACCTCGCCGGCGTACATCACCATCAGCCGGTCGCTGATCTGCGCCGCGATGCCGATATCATGGGTGATGAAGATGAAGCCGGCCGAGAGGCGCGTCTGCAATTGGCGAAACAGCGCCAGGATCTGTTGCTCGACAATGTTGTCGAGGTTGGTGGTCGGTTCGTCGGCGATGATCAGCCCGGGTTCCAGCGCCACGATCATGGCAATCAGCGCGCGCTGCAGCATGCCGCCCGAGAGTTGGTGCGGGTAGCGTTCCAGCACCGCGTCCGGGCGCGGGATGCCGACATCGGCCAGCAGCGCGGCGGCGCGCGGGCGCCAGGCGTCCCGGCTGCCACGGCGCTGCAGCGCCGTGCGCAGGTGCCAGCCGATGCGCTTGGCCGGGTTGAAGGAGCCCACCGGGTCCTGAAACACCATGGCCATCTGCCGGCCGCGATAGGGCCGGAAGTCGTGGTCGCTCAATCCACCAAGCTCGGTGCCGCGCCAGACCATGGCATCCGCGGCGGCTGCCAGCCCATCCGGCAGCAAGCGCAGCAGCGCCAGGCAGGTGACGGTCTTGCCGGAGCCGGATTCCCCGATCACCCCCAGCGTCTCGCCCGCATGCAGCACCAGGTCCACCTGCCGCACCACCTCCAACGGCCCGGCATGGACGCGCAGGTTGCGAGTTTCCAGCAACACACCACTCAAGGCCCGGCCGCCCTGCGCAACCGTGGGTCGGTCAGGTCGCGTAGCCCGTCCCCCAGCAGGTTCAGGCCCAGCAGCGCGACGGAGACGGCGAGGCCGGTCAACGTCAGCACCCAGGGGGCGCGCTGGAAGTATTCCCGTCCATCGGCGAGGATGACGCCAAGCGAAGGCGTCGGCGGCTGTACGCCGAGACCGAGAAAGGAGAGTCCCGCCTCCATCACCACCCCGAAGGCGACGCCGACGCTGGCCTGCACCAGCAGGGTGGAAAGGATGTTGGGCAGGATCTCGACCGCCAGGATACGCGCCGGCCGCTGGCCCATCAGCCGCGCCGCCTGCACGAAGGGCTCGTGCATCAGGCTGCGGGTCAGGTTGCGCGCCAGGCGGGCGAAGATCGGCAGATAGGTGAGGCCGATGGCGATGATGACGTTGTGCAGCCCGAAGCCCAGCACCACCATCATGAACAGCGCCAGCACGAAACTGGGAAAGGCGAAGAGCAGGTCGCAGGCCGACATCAGCCCGGCCTCCCGCCAGCCGCCGCGCCAGGCGGCGACCATGCCCAGCACGGTGCCGATGGCGGCGCCCAGCGCCACGCCGCCGAAGCTGGCGAGGAAGGAAATGCGGCCGCCCGCCAGCACGCGGGTCAGCACGTCCCGCCCGTAGGAATCGGTGCCGAGCCAGTGGCTGGCATCGGGCGGGGTCAGCACGTCGATGAAGTCCATCGCCTCGGCATCGTAGGGCGACAGCATCGGGCCGAGGATGATGGCCAGCAGCACCAGCAGCGTGATGCCGCCGCCCAGCCACAGCGTTCGGTTGGCCTTCACGCGCGCGCCCTCGGGTCCAGCCGCGTGCAGAGCAGGTCCACCAGAAGGTTGGTCAGCAGCACAATGACCAAGAAGGTCAGCGCGCAGGCCTGGATCACCGGGTAGTCGCGCCCGAAGGCGGCATCGACTATCAGCGAACCGAGGCCGGGGATGCCGAACACCCGCTCGATCACCACCACGCCGCCCAACAGGTAGCGCACCTGCAGGCCAATGACCGTGACATAGGGGATCAAGGCGTTGCGCAGGATGCTGTGCAGGAAGACGAAGGCGCGGCCATGGCCCAGCGAGCGCTGCACCTGCACGTAGGGCCGGTGCATCACCTCCAGCAGCGCGGCCCGCAGCACGCGGGAGAACACGGCCGCCATCGGCGCCGCGATGGCCAGCGCCGGCAGAAAGCCCGAGAGCAGCGCGCCCGGCAGGGAATCCGCCGGCGAAACGAAGCCGTAGGAGGGGAAGATCGGGAAGCTCAGCGCCAGAAAGAACACCAGCACGTAGCCCAGCCAGAAATCCGGCATCGACACGCCCAGCACCGCCAGCGAGGTCATCGCCGTATCGAGAAACCGCCCGCGCTGCGCGGCCGCGACGGTGCCCACGAACAGCGACACGCCGATGGCGATGAGCAGCGCGTAAAGGCCGATAAAGGCGGTGACCGGCAGCCGGCCGGCGATCAGTTGCCCCACCGGCACGCCGCCCGCCAGCGTCAGCGACCGGCCGAAGTCGCCGCGAACCGCGCCGGTGATCCAGGCGACGAACTGCGCCACCACCGGCTGATCGAGATTGTGGGTGCGGCGAAAGGCGGCCACCAGCTCCGGCCGCGCGTTCTCGCCCAGCGCGGACAACGCCGGGTCGCCGGGCGCGGCCTTCATGGCGAAGAACACCACCAGCGCGCCGGCCGCCAGCGTGAGCAGCAGGATGCCCGCGCGGCGGAACATCCTGCGGGCGGCGGGCGCCGCCATTAGCCGAGGCTAATGCCGGCGAATTGGTCGCCGAAGTTGGAATAGGGCAGTTGCGTGAAGCCGCTGACATTGGCGGCCATCAGGTTGTGGATGTTGGAGCAGAACAGCGGAACAACGGGCATGTCCTCGATCCAGAGATGCTCGCTTTGGCGGTACAGCGCGCCGCGCTTCGCGGGATCCAGCTCCTGCCGCGCCTGGACCAGCATGGCGTCCAGCTTCGGGTTTCTGTAGCCGGCGAAGTTGCGCCAGCCCTCGCTGTGCAGCAGGTCAAAGGAATACTCGTCCGGGTCGATCATGCCGAGCCAGCCCCAGGTCCCGGCCTGATAGTCGCCCGCGCGGATGCGGGAAAATACCGTGTTGGCCTCCGTCACCTCGACGCTGAGCTGCGTGCCCAGCACCTGGTTCACCTGCGCCGCCACCACCTCGCCAATGCGCTTCCACCAGCCGGAACCCCAGGTCAGGATCGTGGCCCTGGTGCCGGCGCCGTATTTCGACTTCGCCAGTTCCTCCCGCGCCCGCGCGGCGTTGAAGGTCGACAGCGGCTTCGGCGCCGGGTCGAAGGCTGCGGTCAGCGAGGGCGGGATCAGCCCCGGCGTCGCGAAACCTTCCCCGAACAGCACTACCCGCACCAGCACGTCGCGGTTGATGGCCAGCGACACGGCGCGGCGGAAATGCACGTCGTCGAAGGGCGGCTTGAGGTTGTTCAGCGACAGAAAGCGGGTGTTCAGCCCGGGCTGCTTCAGTACCTTGATCGCCGGGTTCTTTTCCAGCGCCGGGATGTCGGCGAAGGGCGCGGTGCTGGTCAGGTCCACCTGGCGGCCCAACAGGGCGGTGACGCCGCTGGTTTCCTCCGCGATCAACGGGATCTCCACCTCCGGAATCAGCGGCGCGGTGCCGAAATAGCCGGGGAAGGCAGAGAGTTTCAGCGCCTGGTTGGCTTCCCAGCTCCGCAGCCGGTAGGGACCGGTGCCGACCGGCTTGCGGCCGAAGCCCGCGGGATCGGCCATGAAGGCCTTGCGCGACAGGATCTGCGTGCCGGTGCGGGCATTGGTCAGGAAGGTTAGCAACGGCGCGAAGGGCGCGCTGGTCCGCAGCCGCACCGTCAGCGGGTCCGGCACCTCGATCGCGCTGATGGCGGAAACCTTGCTGCGATTGGGCGACTGGGTCTTCTCGTCCAGCAGCCGCTCGATCGTGAACTTCACGTCGTCGGCGGTCAGCGCGCCGCCATCGTGGAATGCGACACCGGCGCGCAGCTTGAACTCCAGCACGCCGTCGTCGGCGACCTTGAAGCTTTCGGCCAGGTCCGGCACCGGGCGCATCTGCGCGTCAAACTTCAGCAAGCCGTTATAAAGGCCCCAGATCACGTAGTATTCCGGGATCAGCGTGGCGACCGCCGGGTCCAGCGTGTTGATGACGTTGTAGCCTGCAATGGCGGCGCGCAGCACGCCAGGCGCGGCCAATGCCGCGCGGGGCCCTGCCAATGGCAACAGCGCGGCCCCCGTGCCGGCCGCCAGGAGAGCGCGCCGGGACAGCCCGGCGCCACGCGCAGCTTCGTTCATCGGATGCCCCCAAGCCGGAGATGATCAACCGATTTCAGTATACATCGCGGTATCTCGTCTGGCGCAAGGCTGGAATCTTCGGCAAATTGCGCTCGTCAAGCCGGGGTGCCCACGCTTTGGTGCCTCGTTGCATCGTATTTCGGCATACTGAAATGTTCCGTCATGGATGATCCCACCGCCTCGCGCGGTCCCGACCTTTATGCGGCGCTGAAGGCCGAGATCACCTCGCTCCGCCTGCCGCCGGGCCTGCAGCTGCAGGAGGTGGCGCTGGGACAGCGCTTCGGGGTCAGCCGCACGCCCGTGCGGGAAGCGCTGCAACGGCTGCTGCGGGACGGGCTGGTGGAACGCTTCGGCCGCTTCTACCGCGTCATCCGCCTGACCGATGACGAGGTGCGTGAGATGTGCGAGCTGCGCGAGGCGCTGGAATGCATGTCCGTCGGCCTCGCCGTGGTGCGGGAACCCGGCTGCGTGCCGGCGCTGGAAAGCATCGTCGCGGCTCAGCAACAGGCCCTGCTGGCGGAGGACTATGATGCCTTCAACAGCCTGGACGGCGACTTCCACCTTCGCATCGGGCGCGCCGCCGGCAACGGCGCGCTGCTGCGTCAGCTCGAAACCATGAACGATCGCGCATGCCTGGTGCGCGGCATGGAGCAACGCCGGCCGCACTGGACCGGGCGCGTGATCGCCGAGCACCACCGCATCCTCAGCGCCATGCAACGCGGCGACGCCGGCATCGCCGCGGCCGAGATGCGCTACCACATCCGCAGCGTCATCGCGCTGCGCCCTCCCGCCTGAAGGTTCCGCACGCATGACGCCCTCATCCGTCGACGTCGCCATCGTGGGGGCCGGCATCACCGGCACCGCGACCGCCCTGGCCCTGGCCGAGGCCGGGCTGCGCGTGGCGGTGTTCGAGCGTGGCCGGCCGGGCGCCGAGCAGTCCTCCCGCGCCTGGGGCTTCGTGCGCCAGCAGGGCCGCCACCCGGCGGAGCTGCCGCTGGCGGCGGAAGCCAATGCGCTGTGGCGCGAGCTGACGGCCAAGCACGGCGCCGCCGCCACGGGCTTCCAGACAGGCGGCATCCTGACCCCCGGCGCGACCGATGCCGACGAGGCGATGATCGATGGCGCGCATCGTCAGGCCACGGGCTTCGGCCTGCGTACCCGCCTGCTGCCGCCGGCGGCGCTGCGCGCCCTGCTGCCACAACTCGCGGGCCAGTGGCGCGGCGCCCTGCTGACCGAGGGAGACGGCTATGCCGAGCCTGCCCTGGCCAGCGCCACCATCGCCGCCGCCGCGCAGGCGGCCGGCGTGGAGATCCACGCGGACATGCCCGTGAGGAGCGTCAGCCTGGCGCAAGGCGCGGTGGAAGGCGTGGTGACCGCGCAAGGGCTTGTGCGGGCCGGCGCGGTGCTGCTGGCCAATGGCGTCGGCGCCGCCGGGCTGGCGCGCGGGGTGGGGCTGGCGATGCCAGTGCAGGTGGTGCGATCCACCGTCGGCCGCACCGTGGCGGCCGCGCCTTTCACGCAGCTCGCGATGTGGGGGCCGAAGGTCGCCTACCGGCCGCGGCCGGATGGCCGCTTCGTCATCGGCAACGGCTACCGGGGCGTCGGCGGCGACTATGACATCACCCCCAACTCCTTTCGCCAGCTACGGCACTTCCTGCCAGCCTACCGCCGCAACTGGCGGCTGCTGCGGCTGACGCTGGGCCGGGAATTCATGGCCCAGCTGCGTGCCACCAGCCCCGGCGCCGCGCCGGAGCCGCCGTTCAACCGGCGCAAGATCGCGCACAACCTCGCGGCCTTCCGGGCCCTCTTTCCTCATCTGGGGGAGATCGGGCTGGAAACGGCCTGGGCCGGGCGCATTGACCTGACGCCGGATGTCATCCCGATCATGGACAATCCTCTGCCCGGACTGTTCATTGCCGCCGGCTTCTCGGGCCACGGCTTCGCGCTCGGCCCCTCGGTCGGGCGGCAGATGGGCGCCTGGATCGCGCAAGGGCGGCCGGCGCTGGACCTTTCGCCATTCCGCCTTTCCCGCTTCACGGATGGCAACACGGCTCCGGCCCCGCATGCGCTGTAGTGGTGAATGACGAAACCGGGCAGATGGCCGAACGGGCGCGGCTCACGCCGGTATGACCCGCACCTCGCCGGAAACCCGGATGCTCGCCGCAGTGACCGGGGTGATGTCCGCCCGCAGGCGGGACGGCACGTTCATGTCCTGGCCTTGCAGGATCTCGATCGACCCGCCATGCGGCCAATCGATGTCGCGAAGGTAACCGGCCAGCGCTGCTGCGGCCGCGCCGGTCGCCGGGTCCTCGTAGACGCCGCCGGCCGCAAAGGGATTGCGGGCGTGGAACAGGCCGGGGCGTTCGGCATGGACAAGGCTGATCGTCGCGAAGCCCTCGGACAACATCAGCGAGCGACCTGTGGCGAGGTCATACCGCATCGCCGCCAACCGGCCGCGGTCCCGCAGCGCTAGGATCAGGTGGCGGGCTCCGGCCTCCGCCACGGCGGGCGGGATACGGGGGTCGAGGTCCGCATGCTCGTACCCGAACAGCGCAAGGCCCTGGTTTACCAGCGCTGCCCCCGCCGGCCAGCTTTGCGTCGGCGGTGACTGCAGGGTGGCGGCATAGCCATCCCCTGTGCGTCGCCCCTCGACCATGATCCGGGCGTCATTCAGATGCAGCCGGAAACAGCCTTCCCCCTGCCGGCGCGCGAGCGCGGCACCGAGTGCGATGGTCGCGTGCCCGCAGAATGGCACTTCGATCTCCGGCGCGAAGTAGCGCACCCGCCAGGCATCGCCCTCCGGTGCGGCGAAGGCTGTTTCCGAGTAATTCACCTTCGCGGCGATGGCCTGCATCGTCGCCTCGTCCGGCAGGCGCTCATGGATCACGACGCCGGCGGGATTGCCCCCGGCCGAGCCTTCCGAAAAAGCGGCAAGGCGCTCTACGGTGCATTCCTCCACCACCATGCTCCTGGCCATTCGCGGCGCCCTATAGCGCCTTTCACGGCCCGGAACAGCGGCGGGGCCGCTGCGTCATGCGCCTCGACGCCCTCCAGCGCAGGCCATGACTGTCGCCGTCAGTCCTGGGTCGCGGCATGATACCGCATGAAGCGCGCGCGGTGAAAAGCAGCGGACCCGAACTGGTTGGCCACCACCATGGCCTTCCGCAGAAACAGGCCCACGTCGTGTTCGTCGGTATAACCGATGGCGCCATGCATCTGCACCGCTTCCCGCGTCACGCGCAGCGCAGCTTCCGCGGCGCGCGTCTTGGCCCGAGACACGACGGCCTGCCGCGCGGCGCCCGCCGCGCCCTGATCCAGCTTGGCGGCGGCGTCCTCCACGCTGGCGCGGGTGAGGGCGAGCTGGATCTTCAGGTCTGCCGCGCGGTGCTGCAGGGCCTGGAAGCTGCCTAACGGCTTGCCGAACTGGTGCCGGTCGCGGAGATAGCCCAGCGTCATGGCAAAGGCGCGCTCCATCGCCCCCAGCAGATAGGCCGCGGTCCCCAGCGCCGCCTCGTCCAGCGCCGTGGCCAGGGCGTCAGTGGCATCTCCACCCAGCGTCTGGCCGGCCAGGGCGTCCGGTCGCAGCATGCCATAATGGCCCCCGTCCTGGGTTTCAGACATTTCCAGGGCAGCCGAACCGCTTTTCAGCAGCCGCACCGTCAGCTTGCCGTCCTGCCGGACCGGCACCAGAAACGCTTCGGCACCGGCAGCCATGGGCAAAAAGCAGCGGGGCGCACCGGGGGAGCCCGGCACGTCCAGCACGCCCGGGTCCTGCTGCCAAGCCGTCAGCACCAGCTTCGTCCCGGCCAGCAGGCCGGACAGCAGCTCGGCTTCCCCCACCGCCGCCAGCACCCGGGCGGACAGAGCCCCGGCGATCAGCGGCTCCGGCACCAGGGCACCACCCAGCTCCTCGTAGAGTGCGCAGGCCTCGGACATGCCAAGGCCGATGCCGCCCGCTTCCTCCGGCAGTCGCAGGCCGATCCAGCCCAGGGCACCCATCTCCGCCCATACGGCGGGCTCGAAGCCGGGCATGGTGTACCGCAGCCGCCGCACCCGTCCAAAGCCGCCATCCGCCGGGATGACGGCGGCGGCACTGTCACGGACCATGCGCAGGGATTCGGCACGGTCGTCGGTCATGGTGCTGGACACCGGCTGCTCCCTCAGTTCAGCGTCACATTGGCCAGCTGGACCAGTTCGCCCCACTTCCGGCTTTCAGACACCATGAAGTCGGCCAATTGCTGCGGCGTGCCGCCGACGATCTGGCCACCCTGCTCGGCCAGGCTCCGCCGGACGGCATCGTCCTGCAGTGCCGCCGCCGCGGCGTCATGCAACTTGGCAATGCGGTCCTTCGGCGTGCTGGCCGGCGCGAAAAGGGCGTACCAAGTTTCGGAGATCACGCCAGGCACGCCGGCTTCGGCCATGGTGGGGACGTCGGGCAGGATGGGCGCGCGTTGCTCGGCCGTGACACCCAGCGCCAGCAACTCGCCGCCGCGGATATGGGGCAGCACGACAGGCACGTCGGCCAGGATCATGTCGATGGTCCCCCCCAGCAGATCCGTTACCGCCGGGGCGGCGCCGCGGTAGGGCACGTGCGTGATCTCGATACCCGCCTTCAGCTTGAACAACTCGCCCGCCAGATGCAGGGAGCTGCCGTTGCCGGCGGAGCCGAAGGTCAGCTTTCCAGGCTGGCGCTTGGCCAGCGCCACGACCTCGGCCACCGATGTCACGCCGCGGCCCTTCCTCACCACCAGGATCTGCGGCACCGACAGCACCTGAATGATCGGCGCCAAGTCTTTCTGCGCGTCGTAAGCCATGCGCGGCATCAGGTGCGGCAGCACGACCAGCGCGCCGGTTGAGGCCAGCACGGTGGTCAACCCGTCCGGCCGGCTGCGCGCCCCGGCTTCCACCCCCACGGCGCCGCCGGCGCCCGAGCGGCTGTCCACCACCACGGGCTGGCCCAGCTTGGCGCCCATGGCCTGGCCGATGATGCGGGCGATGATGTCCGCGGGGCCGCCCGGCGCGAAGGGGACGATCATTTTGACCGGCTGGTCCGGGAAGGGCGGCTGCGCCCGGAGGGCACGGGGCCAGAGCGGCATGGCGCAGCCGGCCGCCAGGAGGGCGAGACTGTGGCGTCGGGTCAGCATGGGCATTCCTCCTGAGCATTCTCAGCCAATCGGCCGGCGCTCTTAAAACATAAAGCTATATTATTAGCCTTTACGCCTTGGAGTTGGGTGCGTCCACGGATTTCAGCGGGGGCGCCAGCGCAATCAGCGCATCCGCCGCGACAAGCCGCTGTCCCGCGCAGATGAGCGGGTTGATATCCAGTTCGGCGAGCTGCTCGGGAATCGCCGCAGCCAGCTCCGCCACCCGGCACAGGATCTCCGCCAAGCTGTCCAGCTCTACCGCCGGCATGCCCCGGAACCCGGCCAGCAGCGGAAAGCCGCGCAGGCTGTGCAGCATCCGCCGGGCTTGCGACAGGCTGAGGGGGGCCGGGGCGACGGCCATGTCCGACAGCAGTTCGACCAGCACGCCACCCAACCCGACCGCCACGACGGGCCCGAAGGCAGGGTCCTGCCGCGCTCCGACGATGACCTCCACCCCGCGCGGAAGCATGGGCTGTACAAGCAGGCCGGAAAGCACCGGAGGCGGCCGCAGCGTGGCCAAGGAGGCGGTCATCTCGGCATGGGCCTGCCGCAGCGCGGCGGCGTCCCGCAGGTCCAGACGCACCGCCCCGGCCTCGGTCTTGTGCGGCAGGTCCGGGCTTTCGGCCTTCAACACCACGGGATAGCCCAGCGTCCCGGCGGCAGCCAGCGCGCCCTCCAGGTCCTGCACCAGCAGTCCGCCCGCCACAGGGATCCCACAGGCCGCCAGCACCGCCGCGGCGGCGGATTCCGTCATCACAGGACCCGGGGCCGAGGCCAGCAGCCTTCGTGCGAGGTCGAGCTGGTCGTCACCCAGCAAGCGGCTCGGCGCCTCGGGCGGCCGGGCCGCGTGGATCGCGCGCCGCTGCCAGGCGGACAGCGCCGCGAAGCAGCGGTCGGTGGACGAGAACATGGCGGCGCCGGGCACGGCCTGGGCAAGACGCATGACCTCCCCTTCCCGCACCTCCGCCAGCCAAGGCACGCACAGAAACCCGCCATGCCGCGCCGCGATCTCCGCCATCAGGGGGATGCGGTTGGTGGAAAAGGGATAGGCGTGGGTGTTGGGATAGAGCAGCATGCCGAAGGCGGGGTCGGCCGCCAGCGCATCGGTGCAGGCCACCAGCGCGTCGGCATCGTTGAGAACCTGTGCCGTTAGGTCGCAAGGATTGCGGGTCGAGCCATAGTCGGGAATGCGCGCGGCCAGCACCGCCGCCGCCGCCGCGCCGGGTTGCGGAAGCGGCACGCCGTGGCCCTCCGCCGCGTCGGCCGCCAGAATGCCGGCACCGCCGGAGGTGGAGATCACCGCCACCCCCGGCGCGCGCGGCAAAGCCGGCGCCTTGGCGAAAAAGGCGGCGGTTTCCATCAAGGCCGCGAAGTCATCGACCAGGACCACGCCGGCATCCGACAGCGCGGCACGCCAAACGGCATGGCCGCCAGCCACCGCGCCGGTGTGGGACAGCGCGGCCGCCGCACCATCGCGTCCCGCGGCCATCTTGTGCACCAGCAACGGCTTGTGCGCCCGCATCGCCAATGCCGCCGCCAGCAACCGGCGTGGCTCCGCCAGCCCCTCCAGCACGCAAACGATGGCGGCGCAGCCCGGCTCCCCGGCCAGAAAGGCCACGAGATCGGCGGCGTCCAGTCCTGCCGCATTGCCGCAGGTCAGCACATGGCTGACGGCCACGCCCCGTTCCACCGCCTGCGCCAGCGCGAAGCCCAGGGCGCCGGACTGGCTGACAATGCCGACCGCCGGCCCTTCCGGCGCCACGGGCCTCGGCCCGGCCGAAAAGGTGACGCCCGCGCCCAGCAGGAAATTGCCGAAGCCTAGGCAGTTCGGGCCCAGAAGCGGGAGCCGGGTGGCGACCGTTGCCAGGGCCGCCTGCTCCGCCACACGGTCGGGCAGCCCAGTTTCGGCATAGCCGGCGGCGAAGACCACGGCGCCGCCCGCACCGGCCGCGAGGCAATCCCGCATCACCGCCGCCACGCCCTCTCGCGGCGCCGCCACGGCGACACAGTCCGGTGGCGCCGGCAGATCGGCAAGCGACGGATAGCATTGCCGCCCGCCAAGCTCCGCGTAGCGCGGGTTCACCGGCCAGATCGCGCCGTGGTATCCGGCCAGGTTTTCCAGCACCCGCGCACCGAAGGCGCCAGGCCGGGCGGTGGCACCGACCACCGCGATGCTGGCGGGGTGCAGCAGCCGGCGCAGCGCATTATGCGGCGGCAGCGGGCGGATCATGAGGCTTTGTCAGCCCCGGTGCCCAACCATTCCGCCAGCACTTCCTCCGTGTGCTCGCCGAGTTGCGGCGGCACGCGGCCATAGGTCACGGGCGTTCCGGAAAATTGCACCGGGTTGGCGACAAAGGGCATGGTGCCAGCCCGGGGATGCGGCATCTCCCCCCACATGCCGCGATGGCGCAATTGCGGGTCGTGGAGTGCCGCGGCGAAGTCGTTCAGAGGGCCGGAGGAGATGCCGGCCTCGTTCAGCATCGTCATCCATTGATCGGCACCCCGTGCCATCAAGGCCTGCTGCAACAGGGGCAGCAGCTCCAGCTTATGCGCCATGCGCTGCCGGTTTGTCGTGAAGCGCGGGTCGGCCGGCAGGTCCGGCAGGCCAAGCACCTCGCAGAACTGCGCGAACTGCCGGTCATTGCCCACGGCCACCATCAAAGGCCTGTCGGCGGTCTGGAAGCTTTGCCAGGGCGTGTTGATCTGCGACGCCGTCCCGGCGCGGACCGGCATCCTGCCGGACACCAGGTAGTTCATGGCAATGTGGGACTGCGCCGCCACCTGCGCATCCAGCAATGCCAGGTCGATGTGCTGGCCATGGCCGGACACGGTGTCGCGGTGGTGCAGCGCCGCCAGGATGGCAATGGTGGCGTAAAAACCGGCATTGATGTCGGACACGCTGTAGCCCACCAGCGCGGGACCGGCGCCCGCCGTGCCCTCCGCGTTGCCGGTAACGCTCAGCAACCCGCTCATGGCCTGGAAGATAGGGTCGTAGCCCGGCAAGGCGGCGTAAGGCCCGTCCTGCCCGAAGCCGGTGATCGAGCAATACACCAGCCGGGGGTTGAGCGTGGACAGGGCGGCGTAGTCCAGCCCGTAGCGTTCAAGGCTGCCGGCCTTGAAGTTCTCGATCAACACATCGGCCTTGCCGATCAGCGCCCGCAGGGCCTGCTGCCCGTCCGGCGTGGCGATATCCAGCGCCACGGACCGCTTGCCGCGGTTCATGGCGAGGAACGACGATGTGTCGCCGGTTTGCCGCCCCTCCGCATCCATCTGCGGAAAGCCCATGCGGCGCACATCGTCGCCGCCACGCGGGTGTTCTACCTTCACGACCTCTGCTCCGAAGTCGGCCAGGATCTGCGCCGCCCAGGGCCCCGCGAAGATGCGGGTCATGTCCAGCACGCGGATGCGCGGCAGCGGTCCACTCACGCCGGCAGATCCAGCACGTTGCGGGCGAGGATGTTGCGCAGGATCTCAGACGAACCGCCGAAGATGGTGGCAGGACGGGCCAGCAGGAACTGCCCGGCGGGATGCAGCCCCTCGCCCGGCATCGGGTGCAGCAGACCCGCGTTCTCGCCGGCGATCTCCAGCATGGCGTCGGTGATGCGCTGGAACAGCTCGGTCTGCACGATCTTCAGGATGGAAACATCGGGCCCGAGTGTTTCGCCGCGCTTCAGCTTCTCCACGAAGGATTCGTACAGCGCCTTCAGATCGGCCAGCTCCATGCTGAAGCGCGCGTACTGGTCCAGAAAGGCAGGGTCCTGGTCCCGCCCCGTGGCCACCGCCAGGGCCTGCAGCCGCGCCAAGCCATTGGAGGACAGCTTGGGCGAACCGATGGCGATCCGCTCGAAGCCCAGCAGCGCCTTGGCATAGGTCCAGCCCTGGTTGACCTCGCCCACCACCATGTCCTTGGGCACATGGACATTGTCGAAGAAGACCTCGCAGAACTCGTCGTGCAGGTCGAGGTTGACGATGGGCCGCACCGAAACGCCGGGCGCGTCCATCGGCAGCAGCAGAAAGGAAATGCCTTGCTGCTTCCTGCCCGATTTATCGGTGCGGGCGAGCACGAAGATCCAGTTGGCATCGTTGGCGAGCGTGATCCAGGTCTTCTGGCCGTTCAACACCCAGTGCCCGCCGGCATCCGCCGCGTCCAGTCGCAGCGCCGCCAGGTCGGAACCGGCATTGGGCTCGGAATAGCCCTGGCACCAGATGTCCTCGCCCGAAAGGATGCGGGGCAGGAAGCGGCGCTTCTGTTCCTCCGTCCCGTGCTTGATCAGCAACGGGCCGAGCATGATCAGCCCCATGTCGCTGACCCGGGCGCAGCCGTGGCGCTCCAGCTCCTCGATCATGATCAGCTGCTTGGTGGCGCCGAGCCCCATGCCGCCATATTCGCGAGGCCAGTTCGGCGCCAGCCAGCCCTGGCGGGACAGCGCCATGTACCAGGGCTTGTTCTCGTGCCAGTGCAGCCGGCGGCGGGGGAAGCGCATGTCCGGCGGGTAGCTCGCCTCGATCCAGCCCCGCACCTGCAGGCGAAAGGCGGCGTCGTCCAGCCGGTCCAACGCCTCCGGCGGCAGCGTGTCCCGTTGCATGCCTCAACGCCCCTTGAAGATGGCTGGACGCTTTTCGATAAAGGCGCGCTGCGCTTCCCTGGTATCCTCGGTCGTGGACAGGGCGGCGGTCTGCGTCTGCTCGTAGCGGTAGCCGTCGTGCAGGCTCATCTCCTCCGTCAGGAAGAAGGATCGCTTGGCAGCCTGCACGGCGAGCGGGCTCTTCGCCGCGATCTGCGCGGCAATCGCCTGCGCCTCGGCCAGCAGCGCCGCTTTCGGCAGGCAGGCGGAGGCGACGTTCATCCGCAGCAGCTCCGGCCCCGGAATGCGCCGCGCCGTATAGATCATCAGCCGGGCGTCGGACTGGCTGAAGAAGCGCAGGATGTGCCGCACGCCGCCGGCCAGGCCCACATCCACCTCCGTCATCGCGAAGAAGGCCTCCTCGGCCACCAGCACGATGTCGCAGCACAACGCGATAACGCAGCCCGCGCCGATCGCCGGACCGTTCACGGCGGCGATCACCGGCTTGCCGCATTCCATGATGGCGTCGAAGGCCCCGCGCATCAGCCGGTTGTGGCGCGGATAGGCGCCGGGCTCGCCGGCCAGGTTCGGCCGCTCCCGCAGGTCGGCGCCGGCGGAAAAGGCGCGGCCCTCGCCCGTCAGCACGATGGCGCGGACGTCCGGCGTGTCGCCCAGCACGTCGAACACCCGGGGCAACTCTTCGCGGAACACGCGGTCCTGCGCGTTGACCGGCGGCGCGTTCATGGAAACGGTCGCGACATGACCGTCCAGCGTGACAAGAAAGCGCTGCAGCCCTTCCAGTCCGGCGATGCTCATTCGGCTGCTCCCACCGACTGGCGCGCCGGGGGCAGCGGCGTCAGCCCCTCGGCCGCCAGTGGCCGCAGCGGGCTCTCGACGCCGTCCGGCAGCGGGATGCCGTGCACGTTCAGCGTCATCGACACCATGGTGTAGTAGCCGATCACCCCGGCCAGCTCGACGGCACCCCGCGCACCCCAGCGGGCGACAACGGCGCCGTAGGCAGCATCCTCCACCGTGCCGGACTGCTGCAACTGCCGGGCGAACTCATAGACCTCGGCATCGGCGGGGTCGGCAAAGGTGGGCGCCTGCCCCTCGCGGATGGCGGCGATGGCATCGGCCGGCAGCCCGGCCTCGGCGGCCGCGCGCGCATGCACCCACCATTCGATCTGGGCGGTCCAGCGGCGGCCGGTGACGATGATGGCCAGCTCGTTCAACCGCTTCGGCAGGCAGGTGCCGAAGCGCAGGAACTCGCCCAGTGCCGACCAGCGCGCCGCCAGCTCCGGGCTGTGGATCACGGCGCGCAGCGGGCCGATCACCTGGCCGCGCGGCCCGGCGACGACACTGTCATGCACGCGCCGCTGTTCCGGCGTCATTTCCTCGGGCGAGGGCAAGGGAATGCGGGGCATGGACCTCTCCTGTGCCATGGTCAGATGATGCCGCGCGCGGCCAGCGCCTCGCGCTCCGCGGGCGCGATGCCCAGCTCCTCCAGCACCTCCTGCGTGTGCTGGCCGAGCAGGGGCGGCGCGCGGTCGAAGCGCAGCGGATGCGTCTCGAAGCGCATCGGGCTGACCACCTGCGGCACGGTGCCGGCCTGCGGGTGCGGCAGGTGCCGCAGCATCTGCCGGTGCTTCACCTGCGGGTCGTCGAACACCTGCGGGATGTCATTGATCGGCGCGCAGGGCACGCCCGCGGCATCCAGCTTCGCCGAAAGGGTCGCCCGGTCCAGCTCCGCGAAGCGGGCGGTCAGCAGCGGCGTCAGCTCCGGGTTGTTTCTGACGCGGTCGGGGTTCCTGGCGAAGCGCGGGTCGGCCGCCCAGTCCGGCCGCCCCAGCGCCTCGCACAACTTCACGAACTGCCCGTCATTGCCGACCGCCAGCACCAGGTATCCGTCGGCGCAGGCGAAGACGTCCTGCGGCTGGATGTTGGGGTGGCGGTTGCCGCCGCGCCTGGGCGTGCGGCCGGACACCAGCCAGTTCATCGCCTGGTTGGCCAGAAAGGCGGATTGCACGTCGAGCATCGCGAGGTCGATGGTCTCGCCCTCGCCGCTCTCGTTGCGCTGGGCCAGTGCCGCCAGCACGCTGACGGCGGCATACATGCCGGTCATCAAATCCACGATCGGCACGCCCACCTTCTGCGGGCCGCCGCCGGGCATGTCGTCGCGCTCGCCCGTCACGCTCATCAGCCCGCCCATCGCCTGGATGGCGAAGTCATAGGCCGCCTGGTCGGCGCGCGGCCCGTTCTGGCCGAAGCCGGTGACGGAGCAGTAGATCAGCCGCGGGTTGACCGCACGCAGCGAGGCCGCGTCCAGCCGGTACCTGGCCAGCGAGCCGGCCTTGAAGTTCTCCAGCACGATGTCGGCGGTCTTCGCGATCTCGTGGAGGATCGCCTGCCCTTCGGGCTGGGCCATGTCCACTGTGACGGAGCGCTTGCCGCGGTTGACGGAAAGGAAGTAGCCGGCCTCCTTCGTGGCGTTGCCCTCGGCATCCTTCAGGAAGGGCGGACCCCAGGCGCGGGTATCGTCGCCCACCCCCGGCCGCTCCACCTTGATGACGTCGGCGCCAAGGTCGGCCAGGATCTGCGTGGCCCAGGGCGCCGCCATGATGCGGCTGAGGTCCAGCACCCGCACATGCGACAGCGGGCCGGTGCGCGGCTCAGTCATCGACCGCCTCCGTCGCCCGGAAGGAGGGCCGCGCCGCGATGCCGTCATGCCACGCGGCCAGCGCCGGGCGGCCGTCCCGCCAGCCGAGGTCGGCGAAGCGGAAGTCGAGGTAGCAGAGCGCGCATCCCACCGCGATGTCACCGATGTCGCAGCGCCCGGCGGGCCAGCCCGCCGCGTCCCGCTCCAGCCGCGCCAGGGTCGCGTCCGTCTTCGCCGCGAAGCTGTCCAGCCACTCCGCGGTCCGCGCGGCGTCCGGCTTGTCGCGCTCGTTGCGCCACAGGATCAGCAGGTCGAGCCACCCGTTACCCAGCGCATGGCGGGTCAGCGCCGCCCAGCGTGCCGGCCCCGCCGCCGGCACCAGCCGCCCGCCGCCCGCCTCGGCATCCAAATAATCGCAGATAACCAGCGAATCATGGATCGCCGTGCCATCCGGCAGCACCAGGGTGGGGATCTTGCTGAGCGGATTGTCCGGCAACAGCGCCGCGTTGGGCTGGCCCATGCGCACCACGGTGCGGGTCAGCGCCAGCCGGTCCGTCAGTCCCAGCTCATGCGCCGCCACCATCACCTTGCGGACAAAGGGCGAGCGCGGCGACCAGTGCAGCATCGGGCGTGGATCGGCTGTCATCAGGCGGCGTTCCCCCAAAAACCATTAGGTTATTTGTATAACCTTTATACGCCGTGGGACATCGCGTCCAGCCCCTGCCCCGGGTTCAGCGCAGCTTGATATCGATCCGCACGGTGTCGCCGCGGTAGATGCCGTCGGCCACCAGCGCCAGCACGCCGTCGGCGCCCACCGCGGCGCGGTGCACCAGGGCGACCGGCGCATTCAGCGGCACCTGCAACGCGGCCGCCGTCTCGACATCGGCGGTGCCGATGGTCAGCGTCTGCCGCGCATCCACCACCTTCATGCCCTCCAGCCCCGCCACCAGGCGCAGCGCGGTCTTGCTCCGCAGATCCTCCTGGCTCACCTGGGCGTAGAGCCGCTCGTCCAGATACACGTCGGCCAAGAGAAAGGGCCGGCCGTCGCGCCAGTGGCGGCGGCGGATGTGGCGGTAGAACGGCGCCGGCTGGCCGATGCTTTCCGGGATCGCGCTACCCGCCAGGCCACCTGTGTCGCTTAGGATCTCGATCTCGGCGCCTTCGCGTGAGCGCAGCAGGCCGGTCCAGTCGGTTTCCACCGTGTACCAGATCGGCGGCCCGGCATTCTGCCGCACGAAGGTGCCCTTGGCGCGGAAGCGGTCGATCAGCCCGTCCTGCTGCAGCTGCCCGAGTGCCTGGCGGATCGTCGCCCGCGCCACGCCGCATTCGGCCGCCAGCTCATCGACCGTCGGGATCTGCTGGCCCGGCTTCCAGGTGCCTTGCTCGATCCGGCGGCGGAACAGGGTTGCCAGCTGAATGTAGCGCGACACGGCGCTGCGGTTCAGGTCGACCTTCGCGCCGGGAAGCCCGGCAGGGCGCAGGGTGGTGGGATTGGTCGGGTCCATAGCGCTCTTTCCCATAGCCCTGCCGGTTCACGCTACCCTGCGGCGTTGAAGAACGGCCGGCCGGCACGGAAATGCCCGATATCGGAAAGCAGCCTGCCGATGATGCCCCGCCGCGTTTCGGCGGTCAGCGAGGCGTAGTGCGGCGCCAGCACCACGTTTTCCAGCGGCAGGAAGCGCGGGTCCAGGTCGGGCTCGCTGGCGAAGACGTCGAGACCGGCGCCGGCGATGCTCCGCCCTTCCAGCGCCGCCAGCAGCGCCGCCTCGTCCACCACCGAGCCGCGCGCGACATTGACCAGAATGCCGCGCGGCCCGAGCGCGGCCAGCACCGCGGCATCCACCATGTGCCGCGTCGCGGCGCCGCCCGGCGCCACCAGCACCAGCACGTCGGCCGCCCCCGCCAGTTCGGTCAGCTCCGGCACAAAGGTCCAGGGCAGCTCCGGCTTCGGGTTCGGCCCGGTCCAGGCCACCGCCATGCCGAGCCCGGCGGCGCGGCGCGCCACGGCGCGGCCGATCTTGCCCATGCCGACCACGCCCAGCGTCTTGCCGGACAGGCCGATGCCGAGTCCCATGCGTTCGTGGCTCCAGCGCCCGGAGCGCACAAAGCGGTCGGCTTCCACGATGCGCCGGGCGGCGGCGTACATCAGGCCGATGGCGAAGTCAGCCACGTCCTCCGTCAGTTCGTCCGGCGTGTGGCAGACGGCGATGCCGCGCCGCGCCGCGGCGGCCAGGTCGATCCGGTCGAGCCCGACGCCCTGCGATGCGATCAGCTTCAGCGCCGGCAGTGCCTCCATGGTCGCGGCGTCGGCGCCCGCCATGCCGGTGGTGACGGCGATGCGTGCCTGAGACGCGGCGGCGTCGGCCCGTTCCACCAGCGTGTATTCCGCCGCCAGCGCGTCGTGCAGGTCCTTGGGCAGGGGGGCGAGGAGAAGGAGGGTATCCTGGGTCACGCCGGGTCTCCCGCGATGGCGCGCTCGCGCGCCAGTTCGGCCATGATGGAAGGCAGCCGCGCCTCGGCGGCCGCGTTGAGGTCGCCGTAAAGGCTGTGGCCATGCGCATCGATGCCGACAGTGAGCGGCCCCAGCCCTTCCACCCGCAGCGTCACGAGGCGGTAGTGGGATACCAGGTCGTTCCAGTGCACCGAAACCACCTCGCGGATGGCATCCGACAGCAGCGGCGCGCCGCCGCCGACGAAGGACAGGTAAACGCAGCCCACCTCGCGCATCGCCGCCACGCAGGCGGCATCCAGCCCGCCCTTGCCGCCCACCGCGCGCAGGCCGAAATGCCGGATCAGCCCGGGCATCAGCGCGTTGAAGCGGGTGCTGGTGGTCGGGTTCATGTAAAGCACGTCGAAGCCACCGGCCTCGGTTTCCTCGGAATAGCTGCCAAGGTGGAACAGCCCGACACCGCGCAGGTCGCGCGGCGCCTCTCGCGTGCCGGCCGCACATTCCACCAGGCGGTGATGCGTCGGCAGGCCGGCGGTGATGACGATCTCGCCGTCCAGCAGCACCATCTCACCCGCCTGGAGCGAGAGCGCGTCCTCTTGCGACAGCGGCATCCGCAGCCGTCGGATCTCCTCCATCGTCGTCCCTCCTATTCCAGCCGCTCCACACGCCCGTCGTCGTACAGGCGCGCGCGCGTGCGGCGGTTGATCCAGCAATTGAAGGCGACGGCGACAGGCGTGAAGCCATGGCCGGCGGCGTATTCGATGTGCACGCCCAGCGCCGTGGTGTCGCCGCCCGTGCCCATCGGCCCGAAGCCCGTAGCGTTCACCGCCTTCAGCAGGCGCGCCTCCATGGCGGCGAGCGTCGGGTCCGGGTTGGGCGTGCCGTATTGCCGCAGCGTCGCCCGCGCCGCGAGCTTGGCGCAGTAGTCGAAGGAACCGCCGATGCCGACGCCGATGTTGACCGGCGGGCAATGCTGCGAGCCCGCCTTCAGCACGCAGTTCATCACGTAGCCTTCGATCTGCTCCAGCGTCGGGAAGGTGAAGATCTCCATCGCCGCCCAGCGGCCGGAACCCAGCGCCTTGGGCTGGCAGGTGATGTCCACGTAGTCGGCGCCGTCCAGCAGGTCCCAGGTGACCAGCGGCATTTCCTTGCCGCGGTAGCCACGCTCGTTGGTCAGCGGGTTGGTGACATGCTTCAGCAGCGGCGGGCTGGAGGTGGCGATCAGCGCGTCGAAGCCATCCGAGACCGCCTGCTTGATGTTGCCTTCCAGCCGCGTGGCGGTGCCGATCCCGATGGTGAAGGTCGGCACGCCGGAATCGGAACAGACCAGCCGGTCCTGCGTTTCCGCCATCTCGGCGCTGCGCAGCAGGATGCCCAGCGTCTTTTGCGCGACCGGATTGCTTTCCGTTTCGCGCGCCCGCCGCAATGCCTCCAGCGTGTCGTCCGGCACTTTGCGGAGCGACCAGGCATAGAGCTGTGCCGTGAGATCCTTTATCCGCTCATAGGTGATCGGCACGGCGTTCCCCTTTGGTCATGGCCGCCCTGGTTTGCCCGCCGGTGGCCTTACCAACAGCATGTCGTCCAGTGGCCATTAAGTCAATAAACTGGCCTTTTGACTTCCTGCAACGCCTCGTCCACCTTGCCCACAAACAGCACGGGAGCGGGTGGCATGGGGACTAAGACCGAAACGGTGCAGCTTCGCGGCTTGCGGTTCCGCATCCGGCTGGATGGACCCGAGGGGGCGCCGTGGCTGGTGTTCAGCAACTCGCTGCTCACCGACCTGACGGTGTGGGATGATCAGGTGGCTGCCTTTGGGAACCGCTACCGCATCCTGCGCTACGACCAGCGCGGCCATGGCGGCACCGAAGTGCCCGCGGCCGCCACTCACCTCGATGAACTGGCAGCCGACGCGGCGGCGCTGATGCGGCATGTGGGCGCCACGCAGGCGGCGTTCATCGGCGTCTCGATGGGTGCTGCCACCGCGATGCTGCTCGCTTCCCGGGAGCCCGCGCTGGTTTCCGCGGTGGTCGCCTCTGACGGCCAGGCCGGCACCGCGCCGGGTGGCGCGGCCAGCTGGCAGGAGCGGATCGACTTCGCCCGGGCGAATGGCATGGAGGCGGTGGCCGAGATGACGGTGGCCCGCTGGTTCACCGCCCGCTCCCGCCAGGGCCACCCCGCACTGGCACGGCTGCGGGCGATGATTGCCAGCACGCCGCTGGAAGGCTTCGTGGCTTGCGCGACCGCCTTGCAGAACTATGGCTTCCGCGACGCCCTTCCGGGGTTGCGGCAGCCGGTGCTGCTGCTCGCCGGTGCGGAGGACGGTGCGATGCCCACCTCCATGCGCGCCCTGGCGGAGGTGATCCCGGACAGCCGTTTCCTGGAGATTCCCCAGGCGGGCCACCTGCCTGGGATCGAGGCACCGGACGCCTTCAACGCTGCCGTGGGTGCCTTCCTGGCGGAGCACGCACCGGCCCGCTGACCATCGCACCCAGGCGACATGGCTTATAGGTCATTCAATTAGTCTATTGATCATATCCGATCCGCATGCTTCGCTCCGACCGCTTGAGCCTGGGAAACAGGCCGTGGCGGGAGGAAATAGTTATGCGTCGCAGAGAATTCGCGGGCCTTGGGCTGCTCGCCATCGGCCTGGCGCGCCCCGCCCTTGCGCAGGGCGAGCGCTTTCCCGCAAGACCGATCCGCTGGGTGCTGCCGTATGCGCCCGGCGGCCCGTCGGATGCCTTCAGCCGCGCCGTTGGCCGCGGCGTGACCGAACGCCTGGGCCAGCCCGTGATCGTCGACAGCCGCCCCGGCGCCGGCGGCGTGCTGGGGCTCGAGGCTGTCGCGAAAGCGCCGCCCGATGGCTACACGGTGGGCGTCGGCGGCACCGGCTCGCTGGCCGGCGCACTCAGCCTCATGCCGCAGATGCCCTACGACCCGCTCAAGGACTTCGCGCCCCTGACCATGATGGCGGCGGTGCCGGAGATCCTGGCCATCAACGCCAGGGTGCCCGCCCGCACGGTGGCCGAGCTGGTGGCGCTGGCCAAGAGCAAGCCTGGTGGCCTGTCCTTCGGCTCCGGCGGCAACGGCACCGGCCCGCACCTGGCGGGAGAGCTGCTGCGCCTGCGCACCGGCATCGACATGGTGCACGTGCCCTACCGCGGCGCCGCCCCCGCCACCACCGACCTGGTGGCCGGGCAGATCCAGATGATGATCGGCGAGGCCCCTGCCCTGCTGCCTTTCATCCAGTCCGGCGACCTGCGCGCCCTGGCGGTGACCACCGGGGCCCGGCTGCCCGCGCTGCCGGACGTGCCGACCCTGGCGGAAGCCGGGGTCCGGGACCTGGAGCTGGAGAATTGGTACTGCGTGCTGGCCCCCGCCGCCGTCCCGGCAGACCGCCTGAACCTGCTGCGCGGTGCCATCACCGATACGCTGAAGGATGCCGAGGTGCAGCGCATCTTCGCTTCCCAGGGCGCTTCCGCCGCGCCCAGCACGCCGGAAGCGTTGATGAGCCGCATCCGGCAGGAAATCTCCCGCTGGGCCGAGGTGTCGCGCGCCGCCGGCACGCAGGCGAACTGAGAAAGGGGGCCGCGCCATGCCAGGCCAGACCATCGCGCAGAAGATCATCGCCCGCGCGCTGGGGCGCGAGGCCGTGGAGGTGGGCGAATACGTCACCGTCTCGGCCGACTACACCGTGTGTCAGGAGTTGTTCTGGCCGGGCCACCTGCGCAACCTGCAGCGCATTGGTGTGGAGCGCATCCCGCGCCCCGACAAGGCGGTGATGGTGATCGACCATTCCACCTCCGCCGCCATGGGGTCGCACCACTACCAGACGCACCGCTCGCTGCGCGACTGGTGCGAGGCCCAGGGAATCGAGAACTTCTTCGGCCCCGGCAGCGGCCTGCGGCATCAGGTGATGATGGAGCGCGGCTTCGCGCGCCCGGGCCTGCTGATCTTTTCCGACGAAGGCAACATCGCCAGCCTCGGCGCCGTCGGCGCGCTGAACATCCCGATCTCGACGGAAGTGGTGGTGTCGCTGATCGAGGACCAGAACTGGCTTTCTGTGCCGCCCTCCGCACGCATCACCCTGACCGGCGCAATGCCGGAAGGCGTCGGCGCACGCGATCTGATCCAGACCATCATCCGCGACTTCGGCGCCACGGACCGGCTGCTCGGCTGCTGCGTGGAATTCACCGGCCCCGCCATCGCCGGGCTGTCGCTGGACGACCGGCAAACCATCCTGGCCTCGTTGTTCCACAGCGGCGCCTATACCGGCGTGATGCCGGTGGATGGCGTAGCGCGCGCCTATGTCGAAAGCCGCGCCGCAGGGCGGCCCTGGCAGATCATGGAGGCGGACCCGGACGCCTCCTACGTGCTGGAAGCAACCTACGACCTCGCCACCCTGTCCCCGATGGTCACCCGCCCGCCGGACCTGCATGGCGGCGTGCCGGTGGAGAAGGTCAGTGGCCGACGGATCGACCAGGCGACCATCGGTTCCTGCTCCGGCAACCGGCTGGACGACATGCGCGCCGCCGCCGCCGTGCTGCGCGGCCGCCAAGTGGCACGGCACGTCACGCTCTACATCACCCCCGGCAGCCGCGAGATCTATTCCGCCGCCGCGCGCGAGGGGCTGCTGGAAATATTTTCCGATGCCGGCGCCACGGTGCTGGCGCCAGGCTGCACCACCTGCTGGGGCTACCAGGGCCAGTTGAACGACCATGAGGTTCTGATCTCGACCCAGCAGTTCAACTACCAGGGCCGCAACGGCAGCCGGCTGGCGGAGGTGTTCCTGGCCGGCGCCTCCGCCGTCGCCGCCGCGGCGGTCACGGGCCGGATTGTGGACCCGCGCAGCCTGCTAAAAGCGCCCGCCGGGGGGGCCGCACCATGAGCGACACCAAACGGCGAGGCCGCGTCTGGAAGTTCGGTGACAACATCAGCGGAGACGACGGCATCATCGAGTTCTCGATCGTCCGTGAGGGTTTCGGTAAGGCCTTCGACGAAGACGCGCTGCGCGCCATGTGCTTCCGCAGCCTGCGCCCCGAATTTCCGGTGGAGGTACGACCGGGCGACATCGTGGTGGGCGGACGCAACTTCGGCCACCACAACCATGTCGAGGTCAGCGTGGCGATGAAAGCCTCCGGCATCGCTACGGTGATCGTGGAATCCTGCGAGTCCGGCATCATCCGCCGGGCCCTGAACGTCGGGCTGCCCATCATGACCTGCCCCGGCATCGCAGACGCGGTGGAGGACGGCGACGTGATCGAGGCCGACCCGGCCACGGGCGTGATCCGCAACGCGGCGGGGGTGGTGCTGCAGGCGCGGCCCTTCTCGCCGCGCATGGTACAGATCTGGCGGGCCGGCGGCACCATTCCGCTTCTCGAACATGAATTCGCTGAGCGCAGGGGGGCCGCGATATGACCGACGCATCCGACGGCTTCGCCTTCGTCGATGGGGAAGGGCTGGACACGGCGGCCGCCTATCGCCTGATCGTCGGCTGCGTCGTGCCGCGCCCGATCGCCTGGATCACCACGGTGGACGAGGCGGGGCGGGTGAACGTCGCGCCCTTCAGCTCCTACAACTACGTCGCGACCAGCCCGCCGATGCTGGCCATCAACATCGCCGCCCGGGCCGGCGACGGCGCCGTCAAGGATACGGCGAGGAACCTGCGCGCGAACGGCGAATTCGTGGTCAACGTGGCGACAGAGGCGTCGATGGAGGCGATGCACGCTTCCGCACAGGAATTCCCGCCCGAGATCAGCGAGGCCGAGGCGCTGGGGCTATCGCTGCTGCCAAGCCGCCACGTGCGCCCCCCACGCCTTGCGGCCTCTCCGGTGCACATGGAATGCCGGCTTGATCAGATGGTGCCGCTGGGGCGTGGGGTGAACACCCTGTATATCGGCGAGGTCGTGGCCTTTCATCTGGCCCATGAAATCTTCGATGGCTCGCGGGTCGACAGCATCGCTATGCGCCCTGTGGCGCGCCTGGGCGGCCCCTTCTATGCGGCGCTAGGCGAGATTCACGAGCGTCCCATGCTCCAACGGCCGCCCGGGGGTGAGGGATGGTTGCCGCGCAAGCCTGGCCTTTAGCACCGCCTCGGCATCCTGATCGCGCATCCTTGACGGGCACGGGAGCCCGCCGAGGAAGGGACAACGGTGCGATGCGCCAACGTCCATGCGACCGTCGATCACGGGCCGCCAACATCTGAACGACCCAGCTGCGCTTCAAGGGCTGGAGGAAAGCGCCCGCATGGTCGAGGCGAGCTGCCGGAACGTCAGCTTGTGCATCGGGAAGACGAGCGCATAAGCATCGGCGATGAGAGCTGGCTCCTCGTCATCGCCGTCATACTGCTCTTTCCATCTCAGCCCGGCCGCCAGAACGGATAAGGCTGATTTAAGCGAGCCATACTCGCCTTTCGCATAGGCCTCGACGAGTTCGGCGGCGGCAGCATAGCTGATGGGCTTGTTCATGGCGCTCTCTGTGAATTGTCGCACCACGACCTAAGGTCTTATAAACAAGCCCACCCCTCTATGCTCGTTACGATTTGCACATATCTTTCGATGCCGCTTGACAACTCGTTGATCATCAGCGCCTTGGCGCTCTTTGGGCATCCATGGCGCAAGCGGGACCCTCTCCCATCATTTGAGTGCCGCTTCTGCCACATGCAGAGCCGCCCGTATGCTCGCGACGTAGCGGTTCATTCCGCGCAGCAATTCAACTTGTCCGGCGCGACGCAATGCTTCTGGCAGGCGCGGCAGTTCAGCAGCGATGGCCAGCGTCGGCAGCGGCGGCACGGTATAGGCGGGATCGTGCCGAAAGCGCGGCTCGCGCGTGGTGTTCACGGGCACCAGCAATCGTGCCAGCCGGAGCAGCGCGGCATTGCGGGGCGCGGGCGCAGCTTCCGACAGGCGCGACAAAGCGCCATGCAGCGCAAGAGTAACGGTGCGCGCCGCGCTCAGGTCGGCCATGCCGCCGGAAGCCGCTTCGTAGCTGGCGATGGTTTCGAGAAACTCGTCGCAGGTCGCCAGCCAGTCGAACGGCAATATGTCAGGCGTTGCCACACGCAGCACGGACAGCAGATAGATCCGCATGTCCGTCATCAGCACATCGCGATCCGCGATCTCGATGGTGTCATTCTCGGTGTGCCAGGCGATGTTGGCGCCACAGCCTGAGACATCGTAGTAGTTCTTCTCCAGCCTCAGATGCTCCGGCATGGTGGAGGACAACATGAAGAAGCTGGGCAGCCCGATGTTGTTGAACGAGTAGTCGCCGGCCTGCGGCGGCCGCAACGTCTTGACATCCGCGCCGGGCACGATGTCCAGGATCGCCTGAGTGGCAATGGCGGCACTTTCCGTGAATGCGCGGGTGTCGTGGTAGCTGGTGGCCCAGCGGCAGCCGGGGCTGTCGCAATTGATCTGCGCCACGCAATGCTCGTCCAGATCCTGCGCGAAGCGATCAGCGAACCACGTGGAACCGGCGTAGCGCCCTGTCGAGTGTCCGGGCCACCAGGCAATCTTGACGGAGCGGCGCAGCTCGGCCCGGCCTTCCCACAAGACGCGCGCGATCTCCAGCATCGTCGCGTCTCCCGTGGCATTGTCGCCGACGCCGACGTCCCAGCTGTCGTAATGGCCATGCAGCAAAGCGAACTTCTCCGGCTCGACACTGCCGGGGATGGTGACGACCGGTATCTTCTGCGGGAACCAGCCCTCCAGCATGTCGGTGCGGATCGTCGCCTCGCCGCCCGCCTCGGCCATTGCCATCAGGACCTGGCCGTCGGGATTATTGACGGCGACGACGGGGATCTTCGGCTTGCGTGGCAGGTCGGCCAGGTCAGGGCTGCCCCAGATCGTGGTGCAGGTGCCCCAATGGATATCGATTCCCGGATTGACGGCGATAAGGCCGACGCCTCCCCACTCCTCGATCAGCGAAGTCAGCGCCGGGTTGCCGAAGCCCTGCATAACCACGATCTTGCCACCCACCAGCGCGCGCACATCCTCGACCGACGTGATGCTGCCGCCGAACAGCGTGCTGATGTCCCGGTTGTAGCTGCGCAATGCCTTGGGATTGGCTTGCAGCCGGACCAGTGGCGCCGTGCGCCCCTCGGGCACCGGCAGGGCCGATGACGGCGGCTTGGCACGGAAGCTCCTGCCGCCGGCGCTGACGGATGCGGACAACGGCACGGACAGGCAGATTTCCGGCTGGTGCATTTCAAACGGTATGCCGAGCGCGGTGAGGCGGGCACCGATCACGTCGGCCGCCGCATTCACATCCTCGGGCATCCACCGCGGCATGGTGGAGAAGGTCTCGACGAGCGCCCAAGGCACGTCCAGGCTGATGCGGTCCAGGAAGCGTCGCTCCAGGTCACTGATCGGCATACTCATGCTCCAGGTTGACTGCGTTACGCTGTTCGAACCAGTGTTTCGACAAACCCCGGGCCTCGTCAACTCAGTTTTGATGTTTAAAGCCTGATTGGTAGGCATCATGCCCGTTCAGACTACAACTTTACAGCTAATGAACCTGCCTCGCATGTTTTTTGAGCGAAATCTTCTGTTATCGGTTGAGTGCTGCTGAACCGACGGTTTAGGCTTCCAATCGATGGCGCGAGATCGCGCCGATTTTTTGGAGGATGCCGCCATGCCCGCAGCCACCCTCTCGCGCCGCGCCCTGCTCGCCGGCTCCGCCCTCGCCCTCGTGCCCCTGTTGCCCGCCGGCCTCGCCATTGCGGCCACGCCCGGCGACAAGATCCGCCGCATATCCCTGCTCTGCGCGGCGCAGGCCAGCGATCCGCAGGAATTCCAGGCTGCCCAGCTGATCGCCGCCGCCTGGCGGCAGCTCGGCCTCGACGTCGACGTGAAGGGCTTGCCGCGGCCGCAGCTTTCCGACGTGGTGTGGAACAACCGCACCAAGTGGGACATGACGATGTGGCGGATGATCGGCCGCCCCGAGCGCAGCGACCCGGACGAATTCGCCTACAACTTGTACAACCCGAGCACGATCGCCACGGGCTATAACTTCGTCGGCTACGACAACCCCGAGTTCCAGAAGCTGGCCGAGGCGCAGCGCGCCGAGCCCGACCCCGAGAAGCGCCGTGCCCTGATGTATCAGGCGCAGGACATGATCAACCGCGACCAGCCCTACCTGTTTCTGGTCTATCCCAAAAACGTCCTTGCCTACGACAAGAACGTCTGGAAGCCGGAAAGCATCGTCGAGCAGAGTGGCATCGGCATCCGCTGCTTCTGGACCTTTCTGCGTGCCGAGCCTGCGGGCGACAAGCGTGACATGATCTGCAACGCTGCCGAATCGCTGATCGCGCTCAACCCGCTCTACATTTCCGGCGCGATCGACAGCTGGGTGACCGAGTTGATTTGGGACCGGCTGATGCGCGTGGGCCCCGACGGCCTGCCGCAGCCCTGGGCGGCGGAGAGCATGACGCAGGTCGACCCCGTCACCATCGACGTGAAGCTGCGCGCCGGCCAGACCTGGCACGACGGCAAGCCGGTGACGGTGGACGACGTGGTGTTCTCCTTCGAGGCGCCGGCAACCACCGACAAGTCGCCGATGTACAAGCCATTCGTGGCCAACATCGCGTCCGTGAAGGCCACCGACGACCGCACCGTGCGCTTCGTGCTGAACACGCCGAGCGCTGCCTTCGCGACCTCCACGCTCGCCAAGATCAACCTGACGCCGAAGCATGTCTGGCAGCCGATCCTGGCCGGGCTGGAAGGCAAGCCGCAGAACGCCGAGACGGTGCAGGAGGAACGGCCGATCGGCTCCGGCCCCTTCAAGGTGTCGCGCTTCAAGCTGGGCGAGGAGATCGTGCTGGAAGCGAATGCCGCGCACTGGGAGCGGCCGAGGATGGACCGCTGGATCATGCGGGTCATCACCAACACCGGTGCCGCACTCGGCATGCTGCCGCGCGGCGAAATCAACTTCCTGTCCGATTATCGCGGCGACCCGAAGCTCCTGGCCGACCTGGCGAAGGCGAACCCGAATGTCGAAGTGGTGTCCACCACCGACATGGGCTTCCGCTTCGCCGCCCCCAACATCCGCCGGCCGCCCTTCAACGACATTCGCTTCCGCCAGGCGCTGTCGATGGCGATCAACCGCCAGCTGATGGTCACCGCCGCCTGGAACGGCTTCGCGGCGCCCGCCAATTCCTTCGTCTCCTCCGCCCTGCCGTATTGGAACAAGCCTGGCATCGACGACATCAAGCCTGACATGACGGCGGCGAAGAAGCTGCTGGAGGAAGCGGGCTACCAGCTGGTGCGCGGCAAGCTGCACTACCCGGAGGGCGTGAAGGAGACGACGGCGGAAGGCTGACCTCGTGCCCTATGTGATCAAGCGCCTGCTGCACATGGTCTTCGTGCTGTGGGCGGTCGCCACCATCGTCTTCCTGATGTTCCGCCTGATGCCGGGGGACCCGACGGCCGCCTTCATCGACCCCACCTTCACGCTGGAGCAGCAGCAGGCGATCCGCGCGCAGTTCGGGCTCGACCTGCCGCTGCCGCAGCAATACCTGGTCTATCTCGGCAACCTGCTGCGCGGCGAGTTCGGCCTGTCCTTCCGCCAGCGCCAGCCGGTGCTGGGGCTGGTGCTGGAGGTGCTGCCGAACACGCTGCTGCTGACCATGACCTCGCTGATCATCGCCTATATCTTCGGCACGCTGCTGGGCGCGCTGATGGCCTGGAAGCGTGGTGGGGTGTTCGAGGCGATCTCGGTGCCGCTGGTGCTGACCACCCGTGCCGCGCCGGAGTTCTGGCTGGGCATGGTGATGCTGGCGATCTTCGCCTTCGGTCTCGGCTGGCTGCCCTCGGGCGGCGCCAACTCGGCCGGCGCCAACTACGCCTCGGAATGGCACCGCGTGTTTTCGCTCGATTACCTCAGCCATCTCGCGCTGCCGGCACTGACGCTGGCCATCTACCTCCAGGGCCTGCCGGCGCTGCTGATGCGCTCGTCGATGCTGGAGGTGATGCGCGAGGAGTTCGTCACCATGGCGCGGATGAAGGGGCTGTCGGAACGCTCCATCATGCTGCGCCACGCGGCCCGCAACGCGCTGCTGCCGCTGGTCACCGCCTTCGCGCTCGGCTTCGGCCAGTCGGTCGGCGGCAATGTGGTGGTGGAGAACGTCTTTTCCTGGCCCGGCCTCGGGCGGCTGCTGGCCGATGCCATTGCCAACAGCGACTACCCGCTGGCGCAATGCGCCTTCCTGCTCATCGCCTTCGTGCTGGTGCTGATGAACTTCCTGGCGGATCTGGCCTACGGGCTGCTCGACCCCCGCGTCGCGCATGAGCGTGGCGCATGAGCGCCGCCTCGCTCGCCACGCCGGTGCGGCGCGGCCCGCTGGCGGGCTTCCTGCACCACCTGCTGCGCGACCCCTATGCGCTGATCGGCGTCAGCATCTACATCGTCTTCATCGCGGTCGGACTTTCCGCCGAATGGCTGGCGCCGCATGATCCGATGGAGATCCTCTTCACCCCCGAGGGCGGCCTCGCCGCCTCGCTGCCGCCCAGCGCCGAGCACTGGCTGGGCACCACCAACCTGGGGCGCGACATCTTCTCCCAGCTGGTGATGGGCACGCGGCCTTCGCTGATCGTCGGTATCTCGGCGGCCATCGCCGTCGCGGGCATCGGCACCGTGGTGGGGCTGCTGTCGGGCTATTTCGGCGGGGTGCTGGACCAGGTGCTGATGCGCGCGGCCGACATCGTGCTGGGCCTGCCCTTCCTGCCCTTCGTCATCGTCGTCACCGCCCTGCTCGGGCCGCAGTTGCAGAACATCGTCTTCGCCGTCGGCATCATGCTCTGGCCCAACGCCGCGCGCGTCATCCGCAGCCAGGTACTGACGCTCTCGCAGCGCCAGTTCGTCGAGGCCGCGCGCGTCACCGGCGCCGACGAATGGCGCATCCTGTTCGTGCATGTGGCGCCCAGCGTGCTGCCCTTCTCGGCGCTCTACGGCGCCTTCGCGGTGGGCTGGGCGATCCTGACCCAGGCGAGCATCTCCTTCCTTGGCTTCGGGGACAGCGACGCGATCTCCTGGGGCACCATGCTGCAGGATGCCTATGCCTCCCAGGCGCTGGACCGCGGGCAATACGCCTGGTTCATCCCGGCCGGGCTTTGCATCGTGCTGGTGGTGCTGGCGGGCTTCCTGGTCAGCCGTGGCTACGAGGACCTGCTCTTTCCCAAGCTGAGGGACGACCAATGACCGACCTGCTCGCGGTGCGCGACCTCGGCGTCGCCTATGCCAACGGACGGGTGATGGCGGTGGACGGTGCCGACCTCACGGTGCCGCGCGGCGCCATGCTGGGGCTGGTCGGTGAATCCGGCTGCGGCAAGACCACGCTCGCCCGCGCGCTGATGGGCGTGCTGCCGCCCGGCGCCCGCGTCACCCGTGGCAGCGTGGTGCTGGACGGCACGGACCTGGTGGCGCTGACCGCCGCCGAGCGCCGCGCCCGGCTGTGGCGCGAGCTGGCCTTCGTGCCGCAGACGGCGATGAGCGCGCTCGACCCCGTTTATCGCCTGCGCGACCAGATGCGCGAGGTGCTGTGCGAGCGCGGCGGCCTGTCCCGCGCCGAGGCCGATACGCGGGCGGCGGAATTGTTCGAGGCTGTGGGCCTGCATCCGCGCCGGCTGGCGGATTATCCGCACCAGTTCAGCGGCGGCATGCGGCAACGCGCCGCCATCGCCCTGGCGCTGGCGCTGCGGCCGAAACTGGTGATCGCCGATGAGCCGGTGACGGCGCTCGACGTCATCGTGCAGCGGCAGGTGCTGGACACCTTTCGCGACCTCAGCGAGCGGATGGGGCTCTCGGCCATCATCGTCACGCACGACATCAGCGTCGTCGCCTATCTCTGCGGCCATGTGGCGGTGATGTATGCCGGCAAGGTGGTGGAGCACGGGCCGACCGAGGCGGTGCTGCAGCGCCCCTCCCACCCCTATACCATGGGGCTGATGAACGCCTTTCCGGACCTGGAAAGCGACGAGGCGGTGCTGGCGCCGATCGAGGGTTCGCCGCCGCCGCTGTCGGACCCGCCGCCGGGCTGCCGCTTCGCGCCGCGCTGCCCCTTCGCGGTCGCCGCCTGCGGCACGGTGGTGCCGCCCCCCACCACCCTGGCCGCCGACCACTGGGCCGCCGACCACTGGGCCGCCGACCACTGGGCCGCCTGCCACCGGGTGGCCGAGGCGCCGGCGCTGCGCGCCGAGGCCCGCCGCCCCGCCACCTGGCAGGGCGTCGCGGAGCGCCTCGCATGATGGCCGAGCCCATTGTCGAGGCCTTCGGCCTGTCCAAGCACTACCCGGCGCAGCGCAGCCTACGGCAGGCACTGCGCGGCGAGCGGCCGGTGCTGCGCGCGGTCGATGGCGTGGACCTGACGCTGCGGGCGGGGGAAAGCGTCGGGCTGGTCGGTGAATCCGGCAGCGGCAAGACCACCATCGGCCGGCTGCTGCTGAAGCTGACGGCGCCGAGCGAAGGGCAGATCGCCTTCAAGGGCGAGCAGCTCGCGCGGCTGGACCGCGCCGGCACCCTCCGCTTCCGGCAGCGGGCGCAGCTGGTGTTCCAGAACCCCTTCGACGCGCTGAACCCCCGCTTCACCATCGGCCGCAGCCTGGCCGAGCCGCTGTCCAACACCGGCGTGCCGCGCGAGGAGCACGCGGCGCGCATCGCGGAGGCCATGCGCATCGTCCAGCTCGGCGACGCCGCCCGCACGCTGGAGCGGATGCCGCACCAGCTCTCGGGTGGCCAGTTGCAGCGTGTCGTGCTGGCCCGCGCCCTGGTGTTGCGGCCGGACTTCCTGGTGGCGGACGAGCCGGTCTCGATGCTCGACGTCTCGGTGCGCGCCGGCATCCTGAACCTGCTGCGTGACCTGCGCGACCGGCTGGGGCTGACCACGCTGGCTATCTCGCACGACCTCACCCTGGTGCGCTATGTCTGCGAGCGGACCCTGGTGATGTATCTCGGCCAGCTGGTGGAGGACGGGCCGACGGCGCGGGTGATCGCGCAGCCGGCGCACCCCTATACCGTGGCGCTGATCAAGGCGGTGCCGCGGCCGCATGTGGCGCAGCCGCGCGACGCGCTGCCGCTGCACGGCGCGCTGGGGGATGCCGCAGCCATGACTGTCGGCTGCCGCCTGCGCAACCGCTGCCCGCATGCCTTCGACCGCTGCGCGGTGGAAACGCCGGCGCTGGTCGAGATCGCGCCCGGGCACCGTGCCGCCTGCCACCTGCACGCCCAATGAGGCAGGGGCTTGAACAGGAAGACCGCCACATGGACTACACCATCACGGCCGTGGACCGGGCGCTGGCGCTGCTGGAAACGGTGGCCGAGCACCCCGGCGTCGGCCTCAGCGAGCTGGCGCGGCTGACCGGCAGCACCAAGACCCTGGCCTTCCGCATGGCGGCGACGCTGGAGGCGCGCGGCTACCTGATGAAGGATGCCGAGACGCGCGGCTATACGATCGGCCACAAGCCGCTGCTGCTGAGCGAGAAGATGCAGCACCAGATGCCGCTGCTGCGCGTCGCCAACCCCGTGCTGGACGACCTGGTGGCGCGGACGCGGGAGAATGTCTCGCTGCTGGTGCGCGACGGGCTGCAGACGGTGTGCATCGGCATCCGCCAGTCGCCGCAGCCGATCCGCCTTTACGCGGAACTCGGGCGGCAAGGGCCGCTGCATGTCGGCGGCGGTCCGAAGCTGCTGCTGGCCTATGCGCCCGAAAGCGTGCAGGAGGAGGTGGCCGCCGGCGCGCTCGACCGCTTCACGCCCGAGACCATCACCGATCCGGTGCGGCTGCGCGCGCTCCTCGGAAAAATCCGCTCGCAGGGCTACAATGTCAGCCACGGCGACCAGGATGCCGGGGCCTTTTCCATCGCGGCGCCGCTGCGCGACCACCAGGGCCGCGTCGTCGCCTCGCTGTCCGTCGCCGGGCCGCAGTCGCGGCTGACCGACGATCTGGAACGCCTTTACGTCCGCATGCTGCTGGATGCCGCCGGCGAGGTTTCCTCGCGCCTCGGCTGGCGCGAGGCGGCGGCCTGATGCCGGGAGAACGTCCATGAGCCAAAGCAACACGCCCCCCTTCGTGGCCGACGACCTGCTGCGCGAGATCCGCGCCTGGGTGGAGATCGAGAGCCCGACCGACGACGCCGCCGCCGTCAACCGCGCCATGGACCGCGCCGCCGCCGACGCGACCGCCGCCGGGGCCGGCACCCAACGCATCCCCGGTCGCGACGGCGCCGGCGACCACCTGCTGGTGTCCTCCCCCTGGGGCGCGGAGGACGAGCCGGGCATCCTGGTGCTGAGCCACCTCGACACCGTGCACGCGGTCGGCAGCCTGGCGGGGCCGATGCCCTTCCGGGTCGAGGGCGACGTCGCCTACGGCCCCGGCATCGTCGACATGAAGGGCGGCGCGCTGATCGCGCTCGCCGCCCTGCGCCACCTGATCGCGCGCGGAGGCCGCACGCCCTTGCCGATCCGCCACCTGTTCGTTTCGGACGAGGAAACCGGCAGCCACACCTCGCAGGAGCACATCGAGCGCGAGGCGAAGCGCGCCCGCTTCGTGCTGGTGACCGAACCGGCGCGGGAAGGCGGGCGCATCGTCACCGCCCGCAAGGGCACCGCGCGCTTCGACCTGCGTATCAAGGGCCGCGCCGCGCATTCCGGTGCCCGGCACGAGGACGGCCGCAGTGCCACCAAGGAGCTGGCGCGGCAGATCCTCGATTTGGAGGCGATGACCGATTACGGCACGGGCGTCACGGTGAATGTCGGCCGGATCGGCGGCGGCACCCGCGCCAATGTGGTGGCGGAGGAAGCCTGGGCCGAGATTGACATGCGCGTGCCGAACCAGGAGATCGGCACCCCCGCCATCGCGCGTGTGCTGGCGGTCAAGCCCTACGACCCGGACGTCTCGCTGGAGATGACCGGCGGCCTGAACCGCCCGGGCTACGAGAAGTCCGACGCCATCGCGCAGTTGTTCGAGCATGCGCGCGGCCTGGCCGGCGAGATCGGCTTTGAGCTGCACGACCTGAAGACCGGCGGCGGCAGCGATGGCAACTTCACGGCCGCGCTCGGCGTGCCGACGCTGGATGGGCTCGGCGTCGACGGCAAGGCGGCCCATACGCATGAGGAGCAGCTCTACGTCTCCTCCCTCGTGCCGCGGGCCACGCTGCTGCTGCGGCTGATGGAGACGCTGTCGTGAACGATGTCATCGCCACCCGGCTGTGCAACCCCGTCACGCTGGAGATCGTCCGCGGCGCCGTGCGCGCCGCGCAGGCGGAGATGGAGGCGCTGATTGAACGCACCGCCATGTCCGCCTTCATCCGTGAGAAAAAGGACTTCTACACCGCGCTGTTCGACGCCGATGGCGTCATGGCCGTGGGCTCCAACGTGCCAGTGTTCGGCGACATCTGCGGCCCGGTGTTCCGCGAGTTTCCGCCCGACAGCATGCAGCCCGGCGACCTCTACTGGTACAACGACTGCTACGGCTCGCGCGGCGCGGTCAGCCATTCCAATGACCAAGTCTTCCTGGCCCCGGTGTTCCACGCAGGGCGGCGCGTCGCCTTCGTGATGGGCTGGGCGCATTTCGCCGATATCGGCGGGCTGCGGCCCGGCTCCATCTCGCCCGATGCCACGGACATCTTCCAGGAAGGCATCATCATCCCGCCGACCAAGCTGATCGCGGCCGGCGTGGTGAACACGGCGACGCTCAGCATCTTCTACCGCAATTCCCGTTTCCCCCGCGCCGCGCAGGGCGACACGCGCGCGCTGATGGCCAGCGTCGAGCTGGGCACCACCCGCATGGCCGAGATCGCCGCCCGCTTCGGCGCCGAGGTGCTGGCCGATGCGCTGCGCCAGTTGTTCGAGCGCACGCGCGAAACGGTGCGCGAGCGTCTGCGCCAGACCTTCGCCGTCGGCACCCACCGCTTCACCGACCGCATCGATGGTGACGGCCATGGCTCCGGCACGCTGCGCATCCGCTTCGCGCTGACACGGACGGCGGACGATCGCTTCATCCTGGATGCCAGCGAGACGGACGACCAGTCGGTCGGCCCGGTCAATTTCCTGATGAACCCGGACGTGCCAGGCATGGCGCTCGGCCTCTACTTCCTGGGCGGCGACGCGACCCAGGTGGTCAATGCCGGCGGCCCGCGCGCGCTGGACGAGGTGATCCTGCGCGAGGGCTCGCTGGTGCAGCCGCGCTTCCCGGCGCCGCTCGGCATGCGCGGGCTGACCATGATGCGCGTGCTGGCGGCGCTGAACGGGCTGGTCTCGGTCGCGGGGGGCGAGGCACCGGCCGCGCACGCCGCCTATGTCATCATGCTCTTGCGCGGCACCGCCAACGGCAAGCCGTTCCTGATGAGCGACGGCATCGGCGTCGGCTACGGCGCGCGCGGCTTCGCGGATGGCATCGACGCCGTGTATTTCGTGGCGCAGGAGAACTACCCGGTCGAGTTCCTGGAACTGGAATACCCGATCCGCCTGACCGAATACGCCATGCACCGTGACAGCGGCGGCCCCGGGCGCTGGCGCGGCGGCTGCGGCATCGTGCGGCAATACGAGGTGATGGCCGAGGAGGCGGTGCTGGCCGTGCGCATCGACGGCGTGGAGAACCCGCCCTGGGGCGCCGCCGGCGGCCAGTCCGGCCGCCCCGGCCGCGTGGTGGTCAACCCCGGCACCGATCGGGAGCGCGTGCTGCGCCCGCTATCCGACGGCAACAAGCTGGTCAAGGGCGACATCCTGCGCATTGAGACCGGCGGCGGCGGCGGGCGCGGCCACCCCTTCGACCGGCCGCCGGAAGCGGTGCTGGCGGACGTGCTGGGCGGCATGGTCGGCGCGGCGGAGGCGGCGCGCGACTACGGCGTGGCGATCGCCGATGGCGCGGTGGATGCGGCGGCCACGGACGCGCTGCGGGCGAACCGGCCGGCGACCCTGGAATTCCATCGCGGGAGCTACGCGCATGTCCTCGACTGAACTGGCGCGGCCGCTGTCCGTCGCCGTCGATATCGGCGGCACCTTCACCGACATCACCATCCAGGACGGCGCGACCGGCCAGGCCTGGACCGCCAAGACCCCCTCCACCCCGCACGACCCTTCCGAGGCTTTCCTGACCGGCGTGCGCCTGGCGCTGGAGGCGGCGGCGGGGGCGGCCACCGGTGTCGGCCGCGTGCTGCACGGCACCACGGTCGCCACCAACATGATCCTGGAAGGCAAGGGTGCGCGCACCGCGCTGGTCACCACCGCCGGCTTCCGCCATGTGCTGGACATCGGCCGGCAGGACATTCCCCGCCGCGTCAATTTGCACGCCTGGGTCAAGCCGCAGCGGCCGGTGCCGCCCTCGCGGGTCTTCGAGGTGCAGGAACGCATTTCGGCAGCCGGCGAGGTGTTGACGCCGCTGGACGAGGTCACGGTCACTGCGGCTGCCGAAGCCTGCCGCGCCTCGGGCGTCACCGCCGTTGCCGTTTGCCTGCTGCATGCCTTCACCGCGCCGGAGCATGAGCGGCGCGTGGCGGAGATGCTGCGGGCGGCCCTGCCGGGCGTGGCGGTCACGGCGTCCTCTGACGTGCTGCCGGTGGTGCGGGAATATGAGCGCAGCCTGGCCACCATCCTGAACGCGCAGGTCATGCCCGCCGTCTCCACCTATGTGCAGAAGCTGGAGCAGCGGCTGGAGCAGGAAGGCGTCGCGGCACCCCTGCTGCTGATGAAGTCCAACGGCGGCGTGGCCGGTGCCGCCGCCATCCGCCGTGCCCCCGCCGTCACCGCGCTGTCCGGCCCCGCCGCCGGCGTGGTGGGCGCCCGTGCCATCGCCGAAGCCGCCGGCTTCCCGGACATCATCACCGTCGATATCGGCGGCACCAGCGCCGACATCTGCCTGATGAAGGGCGGCGAGGTCGGGCTCACCCAGACCGGGCATGTGGGCGACTGGCCCTTGCCGCTGCCGATGGTGGACATGGTGACCATCGGCGCCGGCGGCGGCTCGCTGGCGCGCGTCACGCCGGATGGCGCGCTCGCCGTGGGGCCGGAAAGCGCCGGCGCCGTGCCGGGCCCCGCCTGCTACGGCCGCGGCGGCACCCGCGCTACGGTGACGGACGCGCATGTGGCGCTGGGCCACCTGCCGCCCAGCCTGCTCGGCGGCCGCATGACGCTGGACGTGGCCGCCGCCCGGGCGGCAGTGCGCGACAGCGTGGCCACGCCGCTGGGGCTCGACGAACACGCCGCGGCGCGCGGCATCCTGGCCATCGCGGATTCCAACATGGTCGGCGCCGTGCGTGTCGTCTCGGTGGAGCGCGGGCACGACCCGAGGGACTTCGCGCTGGTGCCCTTCGGCGGCGCCGGGCCGCTGCATGGCTGCGCGCTGGCCGAATTGCTGGGCATCCGCACCGTGCTGGTGCCCGCCGCCCCCGGCGTGCTTTGCGCCCAGGGCCTGCTGGCCGCCGACCTGAAGGCCGAATTCAGCCGCAGCCTGAATGACCCGGCACCCGAGGCCGTGGACGCTGCCTTCTCCGACCTGGAAGCGCAGGCCGCTGCCTGGTTCGCCGAGGAGCAGGTGCCCGCCGCCCGGCGCGAAACGAAGCGCATGGCACTGATGCGCTATGCCGGACAGGGCGGCGAGCTCGCGGTGCCCTGGCCCGGCGACATGCCGGGTGCCGCCGCCAACTTCGCCGCCCAGCACAGGGCGCTCTACGGCTTCGACCTGCCGGAAGGCACGGTGGAGCTGGTGACGCTGCGGCTGGAGGCCACCGGGCGCCTCGGCGGCAGCATCACCGTCACGCTGCCGGCCGGCGCCGGGCCCACGCCCTATGCCCACCATACCGTGCACTTCGCCGGCGGCACGCGTGAGGCAGCGCTTTACGACCGCGCGGCGCTGGGCGCCGGCGACAGCTTCGCCGGTCCCGCCATCGTCACGCAACTGGATGCCACGACGCTGGTGCCACCGGGCTGGGAAGCACGCATGCATGCCTCCGGCGCCCTGGTCCTGCTGCGTCAGGAGACGACCGTATGACCCCCCGCGAAACCGTCATCGCCGCCGCCGCCGCCCTGCTGGACGACGGCCCCTACCTGGAAGTGATGGCCCGCCGCGTCGCCATCCCCACCGCCAGCCAGGACCCCGGCAGCATGCCGCACCTGCTGGCCTACCTGACGCGGGAGATGCAGCCGGACCTGGAATCCCAGGGCTTCACCTGCCAGGTCTTCGACAACCCCACCGGCAAGGGTGGCCCCTTCCTGATCGCGCGCCGCGTCGAGGACCCGGCGCTGCCGACGCTGCTGACCTATGGCCATGGCGACACCGTGCTGGGGCTGGATGCCGGCTGGCTGGAAGGGCTTTCCCCCTGGAAGCTGGAACGGCGCGGCGAGCGGCTCTACGGCCGCGGCATCGTCGACAACAAGGGCCAGCACACCGGCAACCTGATGGCGATGGAGGCGGTGCGGCAGGCACGCGGTGGCAAGCTCGGCTACAACGTCACGCTGCTGCTGGAAACCAGCGAGGAGGTCGGCTCCCCCGGCATCGAGGAAATCTGCGAGCAGCAGCGGGACCTCCTGAAAGCCGACGTGCTGATCGCCTCCGACGGCCCGCGCCTGGTGCCGGAGGTGCCGACGCTGACGCTGGGTACCCGCGGCGCGCTGGGCTTCGACCTGCGCGTCACTTATCGCGAGGGCGGCCATCATTCCGGCAACTGGGGCGGGCTGCTGGCCAACCCCGGCATCCGCCTGGCGCATGCCATCGCCTCCCTGGTCGGGCCGGAAGGGCAGGTGCTGTTGCGCGAGCTGGTGCCGGAGGCGATCCCCGACAATGTCCGCCGCGCGCTGGCTTCCTGCCGCGTCGACGGCGGCGAGACCGGGCCGGAGATCGACCCCTGGTGGGGCGAGCCGGGCCTGTCCGCGGCCGAGAAGGTCTTCGGCTGGAACACCTTCGAGGTGCTGGCCTTTTCCACCGGCAACCCGGCCGCGCCCGTCAACGCCGTGCCCCCCACAGCCTTTGCCCGCTGCCAGATCCGCTACACGGTGGACCGCGACGTCGAGACCTTCCTGCCCGCCATCCGCCGTCACCTGGACAGCCTTGGCTTCACCGACGTGGCGGTGGAGCCGGTGAAGAACGGCGCCGAATGGAAGGCGACGCGGATGGACCCGGACGGCCCCTGGCCGCGGCTGGTGGCGGATTCGGTGTTCCGCACCACCGGGCAGCAGCCGATGATCGTGCCGAATGCCGGCGGCTCACTGCCCAACGACAGCTTTGCCGTGACGCTCGGCCTGCCCACCATCTACATCCCGCATTCCTACAGCGGCTGTTCGCAGCACGCGCCCAACGAGCACGCGCTGGTGCCGCTGGTGCGGGAAGGGTTGCAGATCGCCGCCGGCGTGTTCTGGGACCTTGGCGAGCAGCCCTGGCCGTCCAAGCCATGAGCCCGCGCCAGATGCACCTGGGGGTGTTCTTCTTCACCCCCGGCAGCCATTCCGCCGGCTGGCGCCACCCGGACGCGGTGCCGGAAACGGACATGTCCTTCGCGCACTACGCCGCCATGGCCCGCACCGCCGAGGCCGGCAAGCTGGACTGCCTGTTCTTCCAGGACACCGCCGCCGTGAACGGCAGCGCGGCGCTGGACGGCGGCAGCCCCTGGCGCCCCGCCGCGGGGCGGCAGGTGTTTCCGGAACCCGCCACGTTGATCGCGGCACTGGCGCCGTTGACCGAGCGCATCGGGCTGGTGGCCACCGCCACCACCACCTATGGCGACCCCTATACCATCGCGCGGCGCTTCGGCACGGTGGACCACATCAGCAACGGCCGGGCGGGGTGGAACCTCGTTACCTCGCAGATCGAGGACGAGGCGGGCAATTTCAGTCATGACCGACATGCCGAGCACGCCGACCGCTATGCCCGCGCTGAGGAATTCTATGACGTGGTCGAAGGGCTGTGGGACAGCTTCGACGAGGAGGCCTTCCCGCGCGACAAGGCGAGCGGCCAGTTTCTCGACCCGGCGCATTCCCATATCCTGAACCACGTCGGGCCGCATTTTCGGGTGCGCGGGCCGTTGAACCTGCCGCGCTGCCCGCAGGGCCGCCCGGTGATCGCGCAGGCCGGCTCCTCCGGCCCCGGCAAGCATCTGGCATCGCGCGTCGCGGATCTGATCTTCACGGCGCAGAGCCTGCTGCCGGAAGGGCAGGCGTTCTACCAGGACGTCCGCGCCCAGGCCGCAGCCCATGGCCGGGAGCCCGACCACGTGCGGATCCTGCCCGGCCTGATGATCATCACCGGTGAAACCGAGGCCGCCGCCCAGGCCACCTATGCCCAGTTGCAGGCCCTGACCGACGACGCGACCGCGATGCGGCTGCTCGCCCGCCTTTGCGGCGACCTCGATATCCATAGCTTTCCGATCGACGGCCCGCTCCCGGAGCTGCCGCCAAGCAATGCCGCCCGTGCGCGGCAGGAGCACATTGTCGCCAAGGCCAAGCGTGAAGGGCTGAGCATCCGTCAGGTGGCACGCTACATGGCCGCTTCGCTGGGCCACCACTTGGTGGTCGGCTCGCCGGTGCAGGTCGCGGACGTCATGCAGGAATGGTACGAGAACGGCGCGTGCGACGGCTTCATGCTGCTGTTCCCTTTCTATCCGTCGCCACTGGACGACTTTGTGGCCCATGTGGTGCCGGAACTACAGCGGCGTGGGTTGTTCCGCACGGCATACACCGGCACCACCCTGCGCGAGCACCTGGGCATTCCGGTGCCACGCAGCCGCTACGCAACCGAGTGAGCGGGCCGGGCATGGCGCGGGCTGCCGCTTGCCTTCGCGCGCCATGGCAAGGCATCCAGGGACGGGCGGTGCCGAAGTCCGGCGCCGGCAAGCCAAGCTGAACCACCAGAATTTCCTCCGGAGGCGGAGCTTCCATGCGCATTGCCCTGATCCATGCCCTGCGCCACTCGCCCCCTCCGGTGGAACAGGCCTTCGCCCGGCTTTGGCCAGAAGCAGCCTTGGTGAACCTGCTGGACGACAGCCTTTCGGCCGACCTCGCCAGGGACGGTGCGCTGAACCAGGCGATGACTGCGCGGTTTCTGACCCTGTCGCGCTATGCCGTCGATGCCGGGGCCGACGGCATCCTCTTCACCTGCTCCGCGTTCGGCCCTTGCATCGAAGCCTGCCAGGCGGCGCTGCATCCCCTCCCCGTGCTGAAGCCGAACGAGGCCATGGTGGAAGAAGCCGTGGCGCTCGGTGGGCGCATCGGCCTGCTGGCCAGCTTCGCGCCGACGTTGCGCTCCATGCCGGCGGAGTTTCCGCCCGGGACCGATCTCCGGCCGCTTTGGGTCGAGGGCGCCTTGCCGGCGCTCGACGCCGGCGATGTCGCTGCCCATGATCGACTGGCGGTGGAGGCGGCATGTCGCCTGACCGATTGCGATACCATCGCGCTGGCGCAGTTCAGCCTGGCTTCGGCGGCACCCGCTATCGCCGCCGCGACCGGCAAAACCGTGCTGACGACGCCTGACAGCGCGGTCCGGAAGATCCGACACCTTCTCGCCGGGTGACCTGCCGGGATACGACGCCGCCTTGGTCCTTCGGACCAAGATGCGTCACGGTCCGCGTGGTGCCGTCCCGTCGGCATGCGCCGGCTCGTTGCCCCGCACCGCCTGCATTTCCGTCCCCACGATCCGGCCCGTGCGCTCGTAGTGCTGTGCCAGCAGGGCGCAGGCGCGGCCGGCCTCGCGGCGGATCGTCGCCTGGGCGATCTCCGCGTGTTCCACCGCCACGTCCCGGTCCGGATAAGCCCTGGTGTTGGACAGGGCACGGTATCGGCCAGCCTCCTCCCGCAGCCGTTCGCAGAAGGCCAGCAACGCCGGGGCTTGGCAGGCAGACAGGAGGGCCTGATGGAACTGCTGGTGGCAGGCCTCCCATTCCGGATTGGCCAGAAAGCGCGCCGGGTGCAGCGAGCGTGCCAAGCGGTTCAGGCGATGCTCGGCCAGCAGCACCGCTTCTTCCCAGGCGGCGTCGCCATGCTGGATCGCGTCGTGCAGCGCAGCGCCCTCCGCCAGCACGCGGGATCGGATCAGCCCGGCGAGCTGGGCTGGCTGCGCCTGCGACACCCGGAAGCCCCGGTGCTCCAGTCGCTCCGCCAGTCCTTCCGCCGCGAGCTTCGACAGCGCTTCCCGCATGGGGGAGGCGCCGGCGCCGTAGCACCCTGTCAGATCACGCAGCTTCAGCTTCGAGCCAGGCGGCAGGCGGCCCGCCAGGATGTCTTCCCGCAACCGGCGATGCACGGCGGTGGCCAGGGTCAGTTCTTCGTCGGGCACTGGCAACATCGGCATCCATCCGCGGGGATCGTTATTTTATCGATGATTCCGTTTGACGCCGCCATCTTTTCGATGAAACCTCTCCGGAACGACAAAGGGAGGGAATGGCCGCATGCGGCTCGTCGCATATGAGCAGGAAGGCCGCGCCGTCCTGGGCGCCAAGGTCGGAGACGCGGTGGTGCGCCTGTCCGACGTGGTGCCCGGCCTGCCGCAGGACGTGAACCTCGCCATCGGCGCCCTGGACCTGCCGGGCTCGGCCTCGGCGCTGCAGGCAAAGCTGCCGGGGGCGCCGTCGCGGCCGCTGGCCGGCTTGACGCTGCTGCCCGTCGTGCCGCGCCCCGGCAAGATCGTCTGCATCGGCCTGAACTATGTCGAGCACGCGAAGGAGGGGAACAACCCGATCCCCGACTATCCCGCCGTCTTCTTCCGCGGTCCCACCTCGCTGGCCGCGCACGGCGCGCCGCTGCTGCGCCCGAAGGCCTCGGACAAGTTTGACTACGAGGCGGAGCTGGCCATCGTCATCGGCCGCCGGGCCCGGCACCTGAGCGAGGCGGACGCTCTGTCCTGCGTGGCCGGCTATACCTGCATGAACGAGGGATCGCTGCGCGACTACCAGCGCAAGTCCGGCCAGTGGACGATGGGCAAGAACTTCGACCGCACCGGCGGGCTCGGCCCCGAGATCGTCACGCCGGACGAGCTGCCGCAGGGGCCCAACGCCTTGCGCATCACCTCCCGCCTCAACGGCCAGACCATGCAGGACAGCAACACGTCCGACATGATCTTCTCCGTCCCCCGCATCCTGGCGATCCTGTCGGAGGTGATGACGCTGGAGCCGGGCGACGTGATCGCGACCGGCACGCCCAGCGGCGTCGGCTACCCGCGCAAGCCGCCGGTCTTCATGAAGGCGGGCGACGTGGCGGAGATCGAGATCGAGGGGATCGGCATCCTGTCGAACCCGGTCGAAGACGAGGCGTGACGCGCCATGCCCGGCACCGTCACCCTGTCCTTTGACAACGGGCCGGAGCCGGACGCGACGCCGGCGGTGCTGGACGTGCTGCGGGCGCGCGGGCTGCGCGCCACCTTCTTCGTGCTGGGCCGCAAGCTGGCGGCGCACCGCGCCCTGGCCGAGCGGGCGCATGCCGAGGGCCACTGGATCGGCAACCACACCTGGTCGCACGCCGCCCCGCTGGGCGGCGCGGCGCCCGGCGTGGCGGAAGACGAGATCGGCCGCACCCAGGCGCTGATCGGCGACCTGTCGCACCCGGACCGGCTGTTCCGCCCGCAGGGCGGCGGCGGCGCGCTGGGGCCGCACCTGTTGAACCGCGCCGCGCTGCGGCACCTCCGCGACGGCGGCTACACCTGCGTCACCTGGACCGCCGTGCCCGGCGACTTCCGCGACCCGGATGGCTGGGTGGACCGCGCGCTGGCGCTGTGCGCCGGCCGCACGGCGCTGGTGCTGCACGACCTGCCCAACGGAGCCATGCGGCACCTGGATCGTTTCCTGGGCATGCTGATCGACCGCGGAACCCGCTTTCAACAGGACTTCCCGGATGACTGCGTGCTGCTGCGCCGCGGCGTGGCGGCGCGGGACCTGTCCCGCTTCGTGACCGGCGGCGCGGAGCAGGCGGCATGACCACTCGCCGCACCCTGCTGGGCGCCCTGGCCATCCTGCCGCTGGCCCGCGCCGCACTGGCCCCCGCAGCACTGGCCCCCGCAGCACTGGCCCAGACCCCCTGGCCCAACCGCCCCATCCGCCTTGTCGTGCCCTTTGCCGCCGGCACCACCACGGACATCCTCGGCCGCATCCTGGCCGACGCGATCGGCCGCGACCTGGGGCAGCCGGTGGTGGTGGACAACCGCGCGGGCGCCGGCGGCAACGTGGGGGCACAGGCCGTGGCACAGGCGGCGGGCGATGGCTACACTCTGCTGCTGGCCACCAACGGCACGCACGGCATCAACGCCAGCCTGTTCCCCGAGCTGGGCTTCGACCCGGTGCGCGACTTCACGCCCATCGCGCCCTTTGTCACCACGCCGACGGTGCTGGCGGTGCGTCCGGAACTGGGCGTGGCCTCCGTCGCGCAACTGCTGGCGCTCGGGCGGCAGCGGCCACTGTCCATCGCTTCCGCCGGCAACGGCACCACCGGGCATCTCAGCCAGGCGATGCTGAACCTGCGCACCGGCCTGAAGACCGACCACGTGCCCTACCGCAACGCTGGCCAAGGCGTGACCGACCTGCTGGCCGGGCGGGTGGACGCGATGTTCTACCACCCGCTGGGCCTGAAGCCGCATCTGGACGCCGGCACGCTGGTGGCCCTGGCCGTGACCTCCGCCAGGCGCGTGTCCAGCCTGCCGGCGGTGCCGACCATGGCCGAGGCTGGCGTCGACGACTTCGTGGTGGAGGGACTGTGGAACCTGTTCGGCCCCGCCCGAATGCCGGGCGAGATCGTGCAGCGCCTGAACCGCATCACCAACGCCCTGCTGGCCGACCCGGCGGCGCTGGCCAACCTGCGCGCCCAGGGCGTCGAGCCCACCGGCGGCACGCCGGAAGCGCTGGCCGGGGTGACGCGGGAGCAGATCGCCAAGTGGCGGCCGGTGATCGCCGCCGCCGGCATCCGGCCGGACTAGAACCGCCAAGCATGCGCCAAGGGCTGGCCGGCAAGGACCGGCCCGGGCTGGAGGACGACGAGAATGGCTGACCTGGACCAGAACACCGTGACCGAGGCGGTGATCGCGCAGATGGCCACCACCCCCGACCCGCGCCTGCGGGAGGTGATGGACAGCCTCGTGCGCCACTTGCACGATTTCGCCCGCGAGGTGAAGCTGACGCCGGAGGAATGGCTCGGCGCCATCGGCTTCCTGACCAGGGTGGGCCAGACCTGCACGCCCTACCGGCAGGAGTTCATCCTGCTGTCGGACACGCTGGGCCTGTCGCGGCTGGTCAACCTGATGGACGACAGCGAGAACCGCGTGGGGGAGGCGACCGAGACCAGCCTGCTCGGCCCCTTCTACCGCGAGGCCTCGCCGAAGTTCGGCTATGGCGAGAGCATCGCCGTGCATGCCGCGGGGCCGGAGATGATGCTGTTCGGCACCGTGCTGAACGAGCAGGGCGAGGGCGTGCCGGACGCGGTCGTGGAAATCTGGTCCACCGACGCCGACGGCGCCTACGACCTGCAGGCCAACGACCCCACCACCATGGACATGCGCGGCCAGTTCCGCACCGATGCCGAGGGCCGCTACGCCATCCGCACGCTGGTGCCGCTGGGCTACTCCATCCCGATGGATGGCCCAGTGGGGGACATGGTGCGCGCGCAGCAGCGCCACGGCTTCCGCCCCGCGCACATCCACATGCTGATCGGCGCCGAGGGATACCGCGAGCTGGTGACGGCGCTCTACCTCGGCGACGACCCGAACATCGGTTCCGACACCGTATTCGGCGTGTCGGAATCGCTGGTGGTGCAGCCCCGCGCCGGCGTGGACGGCGCGCCGGACCCGGCGCTGCCCAGCGTGCGCTACGACTTCCGCCTCGCCCGCCGGGCGGCGCACGACAAGGGTGGCCGCGTCGGGGCCGACCCTTCCAGGGTTTCTGCCGAATAACACCACGACGCCAGGGGGCGCAGACCTCCGGCCGAACAGGGAGACGGTTCATGGAAGGCTTGAGCAGGCGCGGCCTCGGCCGCGCGGCACTGGCGGCGGTCCTCACCGTGCCGGCCATGGCGCGGGCACAGGTGGCGCCGTCCGGTCCGCCCATCCGCATCGGCTACTCGATGTCGCTGTCCGGCGGCCTCGCGGGCAACGGGCGCCCGGCGCTGCTGGCACACCGCATCTGGGCAGAGGACGTGAATGCCAGGGGCGGCCTGCTCGGCCGCCCGGTGCAGCTGGTGCATTACGACGACCAGAGCAGCGGCGCCCAGGTGCCGGGCATCTACACCAAGCTGATCGACGTGGATAAGGTGGATCTCGTGGTGTCGGGCTATGCCACGGCCATCATCGCGCCGGCCATGCCGGTGGTGATGCAGCGGAGCATGGCCTTCGTCTCCCTGTTCGGCACCGGCGTGAATGCAGACTTCAAGTACGACCGCTACTTTTCCATCAACCCCGCCGGCAGCCAGGTGAAGGAGACCTTCGCCAAGGGCTTCTTCGACATCGCCATGGCGATGGACCCCAAGCCGCGCACGGTGGCCATCGTCAACCTGGACAGTGACTTTCACCAGCGCACGGCGGAAAGCGCGCGATACCTGGCGCAGCAGAACAAGCTGCGGGTGGTCTATGACCGCGCCTACCCGCCCTCCACCGTCGACTTCGGGCCGATCATCCGCTCCGTGCAGGCAGCGCGGCCGGACATCGTCTATGTCGGTTCCTACCCGCCGGATACCGCCGGCATGCTGCGCGCGGCCAGCGAGCTGCGCGCCAACTTCGCGATGTTCGGCGGGCCGATGATCGGGCCGCACATCACCGCGCAGAAGCTGCAGCTCGGCCCCATCCTGAACAACCTCGTGGTCTGGGACGTCTACGCGCCCGAACCGACGCTGCAGTTCCCTGGCACGCAGGCGTTGATCGAGCGCTACCAGCCGCTGGCGGCCAAGGAAGGCACGGATGCGCTGGGCTTCTACGTGCCGCCGCTGGCCTATGCGCAGATGCAGGTGCTGGAGCAGTCGGTCGCCCGCGTCGGCCGCATCGACCAGGCGGCGCTGGCGGCCGACATGCATGCGCAGTCCTTCGACACCGTGATCGGCCCCCTGCGCTTCGACGCGCTGGGCGAATGGGCGGAGGAGCGCAACATCTACACCCAGTACCAGGGGGTGCAGGGCAACGGCATCGAGCAATTCCGCAAACCGGGCACGCAGGTCATCCTGTACCCACCGCGCTACAAGTCGGGCGAGCTGCGCAAGCCCTATACCGCGGGGGCGTGATGGACCCGGACCTCGCCCTCCTGCTCAACGGCATCGTCTCCGGGCTGCTGCTGGGCGGGCTTTATGCCGCCGCCGCCGCCGGGCTGTCCGTCTCCTTCGGCATGCTGGACATCGTCAACATCGCGCATCCGGCCTTCATGGTGCTGGGCGCGCTGGTGGTGGCGCTGCTTTGGGCGGCCACGGGGCTGGACCCCATGCTGCTGTCCATCCTGCTGGCGCCCGCCTTCTGGGCGGCGGGGGCGGGGCTCTACGTGGTCTACCACCACTTCTTCGAGCGGCGGGGGGACGAGGCGATCCAGGGCCTCGCCTTTTTCTTCGGCGTGATGTTCATCATCGAGGTCGGACTGGTCCTCGCCGTGGGGCCGGAGCAGCACTTCGCCGATGCCGCCTACGCCGCCACCACTTGGCGCATGGGCGAGATCGACCTGCCGCTGCGCATGCTGGTGCCGGCCGCCGTGGCGCTGGCGGCCATCGGCGGCCTGGCGCTGTTCCTGCGCCGCAGCTTCACCGGCCGGGCCATCGCCGCCGTGGCACAGGACCGTGAGGCGCTGCGCCTGCTGGCGATCGACCCCATCCGCATCAAGCGCCTCGCCTTCGGCATCTCCATCGCCTTCGCGGGGCTGGCGGGCGGCGCGCTGGTGGTGGTGCAGCCGGTCGATGCCTGGTCGGGGCATGTCTTCATCGGCCGCGTCTTCGCCATCGTCATCATGGGCGGGCTGTCCTCGCTCGGCGGCTGCGTGCTGGCGGCGCTGGCCTTCGGCGTGCTGGAGAACGTGACGGCCACCTTCTTCGGTCCCTCCTGGTCGCCGGCCGTGGCCTTCGGCTGCCTCTTGCTGGTGCTGGCGGTGCGGCCACAGGGCCTGTTCGGGCGCGTGGCATGAGCGGCGCCGTGCTGCCCTCGCCCGCCGCCCGCGCGCCGCGCCGGCTGGGCCATGCGGGGTTCTGGCTGGCCTCCGCCGCCGTGGCCGCGCTGCTGATCCTGGCGCTGCGCGGCTTCGGCAGCGAATACGCCTTCTTCGCCGCCACCTTCGTGCTGCAATACGTCGTGCTGGCGACCGCCTGGAACATCCTGGGCGGCTATGCGGGCTACGTGAACTTCGGCGCCGCCGCCTTTTTCGCCGCCGGCGCCTATGCCACGGTCGCCTTCGGCAAGGCGATGGGCCTCGGGCTGCTGCCCTGCATCGGGCTCGCGGCGCTGGTGGGGGGCGCGCTCGGCTTCGGCACCGGCGTGCTGACGCTGCGGCTGCGCGGTGCCTATTTCGCCATCGCGACGCTGTGCCTCTCCGTCGTGTTGCAGACCATCGTGGTGAATTGGAGCTACGTGGGCGGCTCCCGCGGCGCCTACGTCATCCGCCCGCGCGAGGTGCCCTTCGGCTTCGAAAGCTATGGCGGCTACCTCTGCGCCGTGGTGGTGGTGCTGGCCGCGGCCAGCGTCGCCATCGCGCGCAGCATCGAGTGCTCGAAGCTGGGCCTCGGCCTCGCCGCGCTGCGTGACGACGAGGCGGCGGCCGAGGCCAGCGGCGTGCCGACGCTGCGCCTCAAGCTGCTCGCCACCAGCATCAGTGGCGCCATGATGGCGGTGGCCGGCGCGCCGCTGCCCTTCCTCGGCTCCTATGTCGAACCGAACTCGGCCTTCGGCCTGTCCTACGCGGTCAATGCCATCGCCATGCCGCTGATCGGCGGCACCGCCTCCTGGGCCGGGCCGGTGATCGGCGCGGTGCTACTGGCGACCCTGCAGCAGGTGGCGACCGTCACCATCTCGTCGGCCGCCAACCTGATGATCGTGGGCGTGGTGCTGGTGGTCTTCGTCTGCGCCGCGCCGCACGGCATCGTCGGCCTGTTCCGGAGGCGCGCATGAGCAACGTGGTCCTGCACGCCCAGGGCGTCGGCAAGCGCTTCGGCGGCTTCACCGCCTTGTCCGGCATCGAGCTCGAAGTGCGCGCCGGCGAGCGGCTGGGGCTGATCGGCCCCAACGGCTCGGGCAAGAGCACGTTTACGAATTGCCTCGCGGGAGCCTTCGCCGGCCATGATGGCGCTTTCTCCTTCAAGGGCCAGCCCTTGCAAGGGCTGAAGCCGCATGAGCGGGCGCGGCGCGGCCTCGCCCGCACCTTCCAGTTGCCACGACCCTTCAAGGGGCTTTCGGTCTTGGAGAACATCCGCGTCCCCCTGGCCTATGCCGGGCGCGAGACGGCCAGCGACGAGGCCGCCCTGGCTTGCCTGGAGAGCGTCGAACTCGCCGCCAAGGCGCACCGCATGCCGAAGGAGCTGACGCAGGTGGAACTGCGCCGCCTGGAACTGGCCCGCGCCACGGCGCTGCGCCCCGAGCTGCTGATCGTGGACGAGGCGATGGCCGGCCTGTCGCATGCCGAGGTGGACCAGATCCTGGCGCTCTTGTTCCGGCTGAACGCCGGCGGCACCACCATCATCATGATCGAGCACGTGATGCGCGCCGTCACGGAATTCTCCCAACGCCTCGCCGTGCTGGTCGCCGGACGCAAGGTCGCGGACGGGCTGCCGGCCGAGGTGCTGGCGCTGCCCGAGGTGGAGGAGGCGTATCTTGGCCGCTAGCCTGCTGATCGAGGATGTCGATGCCAGCTACGGCGCCGTGCGGGCGCTGGACGGCGTGTCGCTCACCGTGGCGGCGGGCGAGACCGTGGCGCTGCTCGGCACCAACGGCAATGGCAAGACCACGCTGATGCGCTGCATCCTGGGCCTGCTGCGCCCCACGCGCGGGCGCATCGTCGCCACCATCGACGGCGTCTCCACCGACTTAACGGGCATGCCGGCGGAGGCGATCGTCGACCTCGGCATCGCACTGGTGCCGGAAGGGCGGCGGCTGTTCCCGCGCCTGTCGGTGGAGGAGAACCTCCTGCTCGGCGCCTATCGCCGCACCGCGCGCGCCGCCATCCCGCGCAACCTGGAGTTCTGCTACGACGCCTTCCCCCGCCTGAAGGAGCGCCGCACGCAATCCGTCGGCAGCATGAGCGGCGGCGAGCAGCAGATGGTGGCGCTCGGCCGCGCCGTGATGTGCGCGCCGAAGATCCTGCTGGTGGACGAGCCTTCCGTCGGCCTCGCCCCCATCCTGGTGGCGCGCACGGTGGAGAAGATCGCGGAGTTGAAGGAGAAGCTGGGCCTGACGGTGCTGATGGCCGAGCAGAACTTCCACCAGGCCATCCGCATCGCTGACCGCGGCTACGTGCTCGTGCACGGGCGCGTCGAGTTCCGGGGCGATTCCCCGGCGGCGCTGGGTGATAGCGACCTCGTCCGCAAATTCTACCTGGGGCTGTGACGATGACGGACCTTCGCGACCAGACCCTGGGCTGGATCGGCGCCGGCCGCATGGGCACGCCGCTGTGCCGCCGCCTGTTGGCCGCCGGCGCCATCCTGCATGTCACGGACCCCGACCACGCCCGCGTGTCCGCCCTGGCGGCGGCGGGCGCCCACCCGGCCGCGACGGCCGCCGCCGTGGCGGAACAGGCCAGCGTCACCTTCTCCATGGTGCCCAACGACCTGGCGCTGCTGGCCGTGGCGCAGGACGTGGCCCGGACCATCCGCCCCGGCCGGGTCTTCGTCGATCTTTCCACTGTCTCCCCCGCCGCCTCCGCCCGCGTGGCGGAACTGATAGCAGAGCGTGGCGCCGACTACCTGCGCTGCCCCGTTTCCGGCAGCACCGCCACGGCGGAATCCGGTGCGCTGACGCTGTTCCTGTCCGGCCCCGGGGCCGCGATGGACCGCTGCGCGCCGCTGCTCGCCGTGCTGGGGCGCGAAACGTTGCGCTGCGGTGCCGCCGAGGAGGCGCGCGCGGTGAAGCTGATGGTCAACCTCGTGGTCGCGCTGACGCCCGCCGTGATCGGCGAGGCGCTGGCCTTCGGCGGCCGCCTCGGCCTGGAATGGGACGGCATGCTGGACGCTCTGTCGCGCAGCGTCGCGGGTTCCCCGCTTCTGGCCTACAAGGTGGACATGCTGAAAGCGCGTGACTGGACCCCGGCGGCCGATATCGACCTCGTGGCCAAGGACGTGGACCTTGCGCTGTCCGTCGGCCAGCGGGAAGGCGCGCCGATGCCGCTCTCCGCCCTCGCCCGCCAATTCGCCGCCGCCTATCAGGCGAGCGGCGAGGGCGGGCTCGACTTCTTCCGTGTCGCCACCTGGCCCGAGCGGCTGCTGGCCAACAACCCCCGCTGAGGACCCGCCATGCAGGATGAGATCAAGGGCCTGGAAGCCCGCCGCTACGCCGCCATGCAGGCGGGTGATGTGGCCGCGCTGCGCGAACTGTTGTCGGAGCATCTGGTCTACAGCCATTCCGACGCCACCCAGGATACACGGGAAAGCTACCTCGCAACGCTCACCAGCGGCAGCCTGCGCTACCACGCGGTGCGCTATGAGACCAAGGCGGTGCTGCCCGCCGGGCCGGATGCCGCCGTGGCACTCGGCACCATGGGCGCCGACATCCACCGCGACGGCGCCGAGAAGACCATCGGCGCGATGACCTGCGCGGTGTGGACGCGAGAGGATGGGGCATGGCGGTTGCTGGCCTATCAGCCGACGGCGCTGCCACGGAAGTAATCAAGGTCGGGGAAAGGAATTTCCCCGAACCCCTATTTTTTCTGTCTGCTTCTCGCGACCGCCAGCGGCTCCAAAGTGCCACGATGCCAGGGCCAAATATTCAAAAAGAAGATGGGGGTTTGGGGGAATTCATTCCCCCAACCTTTCTTCCCACCACAGGAACTTACCGCATGACCGACAAGCTTCTCCCCGTCACCGTCGTTGGCAGCTACCCGCAGCCGGACTGGCTGGTGGACCGTGCCGTGCTGGCGCAAAACCTGGTGCCGCGCGTGCGGATGAAGCAGATGTGGCGGGTGGCCGAGGATGCGCTGGAACAGGCGCAGGACGACGCCACCCTGGTCGCGATCCGCGACATGGAGCGCGCGGGCGTCGATATCGTGACGGATGGCGAGATCCGGCGGGAAAGTTACTCCAACCGTTTCGCGCTGGCGCTGGACGGCGTGGACGTGGACAATCCCGCCCGCACCATGGGCCGCGCCGGCAAGGAAACGCTGGTGCCGCGCGTCGTCGGCCGCATCCGCCGCAACCGGCCGGTGGAGGTGCGCGACGTGGAGTTCCTGGTCGCCAACACGGACAAGCGCACCAAGATCACGCTGCCCGGGCCGTTCACGCTGTCACAGCAGGCATCCGACGAATTCTACAAGGACGAGGAGGCGATGGCGATGGACTACGCCGCCGCCGTCAACGAGGAAGCCAAGGACCTGCGCCGCGCGGGGGTCGACGTCATTCAGTTCGACGAGCCCTGGATGCAGGCGCGGCCGGAGGCCGCGGCACGCTTCGGCGTCAAGGCGCTGAACCGCGCGCTGGAGGGGCTGGACGGGGACACGGTGGTGCACCTGTGCTTCGGCTACGCCGCCGTGGTGAAGGACAAGCCGTCCGGCTATTCCTTCCTGCCACAGCTGGCCGACTGCACGGCGGCGCAGATCTCGATTGAGGCAGCGCAGCCGCGGCTCGACCTTTCGGTGCTGGATGCCTTGTCGGGCAAGACCATCATGCTCGGCGTCATCGACCTCGGCAGTGAAGCCGTGGAAACGCCGGAGCAGGTGGCGGAGCGTATCCGCGCCGCGCTGAAGCGCCTCCCCGCCGAACGGCTGGTGGTGGCACCGGATTGCGGCATGAAGTACCTGCCGCGCCCACGTGCCTTCGCGAAGTTGAAGGCCATGGCGGACGGAGCGGCGATCGTGCGGCGCGAATTGGCGGGATGACGTCGGCCGAACCTGCAAGGCAGGGGGCTTGGCCCCGTGCCACAGGTAGCAGGATCATCAACGGCACCTCTGCTCCGGCCCGGCGCCGCGTCAGCCGATGTGCAATTCCTCCGCCAGGGTTTCGATGAACGCATGGACCTTGGGATTGAGCTGACGGCTGCGCGGCCATACCAGATGCAGCGTCAGCCCCTCCGTGGCATGGGCCGGCAGGATCTCGACCAGCTCGCCACGCCGCAGCTCGTCACGGATCAGCCAGGTCGCCAGCTGCGCGACGCCCAGGCCGGCCTTCACGGCACGGACCTGTGCCTCGGCGCTGCCCAGCGTCATGTGGCCGGCCATCACGCGCTGCTCCAGCGTCCCGCCCGCATAACCGAAGCGCCATGGGATGGTGCTGCCGTCGCTGCGGCCATACAGGATACATTCGTGGTCTGACAGCGCGTCCACGGATGGCGGCGGGCCGCGCCGCGCCAGATAGGCGGGGGCCGCGCAAAGGATCAGGTGCTCCTGCCCCAGCGTCCGGTGGCCGAGGCCGCTGCCCGCAGGCCCGATGGCGGCGATGCGAACGGCGACATCGACGCCTTCCTCGATCAGGTCGATGAAGCGGTCCGTGAAGCTGACCTCAGGCCGCAGGTTCGGATAGCGCTCGCAGAAGGCGAGCAGCACGGGCATCACGCCGATATGCCCAAAGGCCACGGGCACATTGACCTTCAGGCGCCCTACCGGCTCCGTCCGCTGCGCCGCCAGCACGGCCTCGGCATCCTCCAGCTCCGCCAGCACCCGCACGCAGGTCGCATAGAAGGCGCTGCCGGAATCGGTGAGCGCCAGCCGCCGCGTGGTCCGCTCGAACAACCGGTTGCCGAGCCGCGCCTCCAACCGCGCCACACCCTTGCTGATGGCCGAGGCGGTGAGGTTCAGCCGCTCCGCCGCCGCCGTGAAGGAGCCGGTATCGGCCGAGACCACGAAGGCCTCGATGCCCTTGAGACGTTCGGACGGGATCATCGCCGCCAGCCTATTGATGAATTTCTGTCACAACAATCAGGAATTAATACCGCATCCGGGAATTACAATCACTGTTATATCGGGAGGCTCCCAGACAGGAGAGCTGCCGATGCCTGCTTCCACCTTATCGCGACCCGGCGCCCCGGCGCAGGCGGCCGCCGCCTCGGGCCATGGGCTGGCGGTCGTGCTGCTGGCCATCTCGGCCTTCGTGATCGTGACCACCGAGTTCATCATCGTCGGCCTGCTGCCGGGGCTGGCGCGTGACCTCGGCATCTCTGTGTCCGCCGCCGGGCAGCTCGTCACGCTGTTCGCCTTCACCGTGATGCTGTTCGGCCCGCTGCTGACAGCGGTTCTGTCGCATTTCGAGCGCAAGCGGCTGTTCGTCGTGCTGCTGCTGGTCTTCGCCGCCTCCAACGCCCTGGCCGCCCTGGCACCCAACATCTGGGTGCTGGGCCTCGGGCGCTTTCTGCCCGCGTTGGCGTTGCCCGTGTTCTGGGGCACGGCCAGCGAGACGGCTGGCGTGCTGGCGGGGCCCGGGCGGTCCGGCAAGGCCGTGGCGCAGGTTTATCTCGGCATCTCGGGCGCCATGGTGTTCGGCATCCCGCTCGGTACCCTGGCGTCGGACGTGTTCGGGTGGCGCGGCACCTTCTGGGGCCTGGCCGCGCTGTCGCTGCTGATGGCGGTGCTGCTGATGCTGGTGATGCCGACCCTCGCGCGGCCGCAGCGCCTGCGGCTGGCCGAGCAGGCACGCATCCTGCGTGACCCCTTCTTCCTGGGCAATGTCGTGCTGTCCGTCGTGGTCTTCAGCGCCATGTTCACCGGCTACACCTATTTGGCCGACATGCTGCAGCAGCTGGCGGCAATCCCCTCCGGGCAGGTCGGCTGGTGGCTGATGGGGTTCGGCGTCGTCGGGCTGGCCGGCAACTGGCTGGGTGGCCACTTCGTGGCGCGCAACCCGCTGCGGGTGACGCTGGTGGCGGTGCTGGTGCTGGCCGCCGGCCTCGCCGCCACGGCGCCGCTGGCCGGCCAGCATGGATGGCTGATGGTGGCGCTGGCAGTCTGGGGCGTGGCCAACACCGCGCTGTACCCCATCTGCCAAGTGAGGGTGATGCAGTCCGCCAGCCGGGCCCAGGCGCTGGCCGGCACGCTGAACGTTTCCATGGCCAATGCGGGCATCGGCCTGGGCGCGATGATCGGCGGCGCGGTGATCCAGCACTGGGGTCTGGCGGCCGTCGGCTCCGTTGCCGCTGGCATCGCCCTGGCCGGCGCCGCCATGGTGCCGCTGGTCGCCCGGCTGCAGGCGCGCACGGCGACACCCGCTCCGGCGGCCGCGCGCTGACCAGGTCGCGGGCCGGCCAGCGGCACCCGGGCGCATCATGTGGCATCGGACCCCGTGCCGCCTCGCCGTGCCTTCGCCAGGGTCGCCGCAACGCCTGCGCTTCGTTTCTTGCCGCTTCTTCCATCGCCGGCCACTAATCGCGCTGGCTTTCCAAGGATCGTCCCATGCCCCGCATGCCGGTTGCTGAAAACTACGCCGAACGCGATGGCACCATCGCCATCAACAGCTACACCACCGTGTTGCGTCGCCCCCGCGTGCCGCATGAGTTGTTCGCGACCTATTGGCGCGACGTGCACGGCCCGCTCTGCTCGCGCATCCCGGGCCTCGGTTGGTACGTGCAGAACCACTTCAACCGCGAGCAGGACGCCCATCTCTGGCCGGCGATCGAGGGCATCGCACCCTTCGCCGACTACGAGCTGGATGGCGGGGTCGAGATCGGCTTCGCCTCCGCGGCCGAGCAGGAGCGATTCAACGCCGCCTGCCCCATCCTCTTCGCCGACGAGCAGAACATGTTCGCGGCCACCGTCGCCTATGCATTGCCCGAGGGATCGCGGACCTTGGTCGACCGAATGCCGGACCCAGCCCCGAATGGCGACGACGGGCTGGACCGCATCCACGTGCATTTCGGCGCGGGCGACGTCGACCCGGCGGCCTTCGCCACCTTCATGCGGGGCTTCGCGGAAACGCTGGCCGCCGAGCCGGCGGTGCTGAAGACCCGGCTCCACCAGCCGACCCGCTATGACAACGCCAAGCCCGCGCCCCCGGCGCCCGAGGTCGACCACCTGGTACCGCCCGAGCGGACGCTGCTGGCGATCCTGGAACTGGCCTTCGAATCCCCGATGGCCCGGCGGCGCTTCTACGCATCCCAAGCGTTCCGCGCCACGGTCGCGCAGCAGCAGGCGCATATCCGCCACGTCGCGGCCTTTGCCGTCAGCGGCGTCTATACCTATGTGCGCGACAGCCGGCTGACCGTGGCCGGGCTGCGTGGCAGCCGCCCGGCGCAGTTGATCGAACGGCTGGGCGCGGCCAACCAGGTGGCCGCAGACGTGTGGCAGCTGCTGCACACCGGCGCCCTGCACCGATAAGGTCCCGGCCCATCCTGTGCCGGCGGTCCTAGCAGGGATGGAGGGATCGCTGTCAGCGATCCGGCCACAGGTTGCGTGCGGCCGGGTGGATGGACAACCGACCGGGGACAGCGTGCCACCCAGCACGCCCTGTCATCGGTCGTCTCCCTGACGCGGCGCCCCGCATCTCCGGCGCGGGCTCGATGGAACATCCCTGGCCAACCCTCGCGACACTGCAGCGATCAGAAGGCCAGGGACCACTTTGCGGGGCACAAATCGTCAGCCTCGGCTCAATTACATACTGACTGATCGGTATTTGAATGGCAGCATCCTCCTCATGCCATTGTCAGCACGCCGATCCCATGCCGACCGCAGCTCCGAAACCCGTGCCCTGCTGATCCAGGCGACCGTGGAACTCCTGCGAAGCGCTGGCTATGCCGGCGCGACCACCGCCCGCGTCGCCGCCCAGGCCGGGGTCACGACCGGTGCCCTCCATCATCACTTCGCGACCAAGGGCGACCTGATGTTCGGCGTGCTCCACCATGCGTCCGAGCAGTTGCGCTCGCGGCTCGAACGCCAGGAGGAGGTGGCGCAGGATTCCCACGGCATCAACGCGGCACAGCTGGTCGCGCACCTGTGGGAGGTCTACGGGGACCCGTCCTATTGGGCCATCTGGGAAATCATCATCGGCACGCGATCCGATGAAGCGTTCCATAGGCGGGTCGTCGCAGATCGGGTGAACACCGTGCACGGCATCGTCCACCCCTGGGTGGAGCGGCAGGTCCTGTCCGATCACCGCAAGCCGGAAGCGGTCGCCTTGTTCGAATTCATGCTGGTGGCGATCCGTGGCCTCAGCCTCGAGCGGTTTCTCGACAAGGATGCAACCTACTTTGAAAAGAACCTTGGCTTGCTGGCGGAAACGGTTGGCCAGCGGTTCGAGCAATTGACCACCTCCCCCGAATCCCGCGGCGCCAAGCCGGCCCAAGCCAGGAGAGCGAAAGCATGAGCAATGCGGTCCAGTCAGGCCATGCGCCTGCCGGCGCGCCGAGCCGGCAACGGACCATGTGGGGTGGTGCCTTCGGGCATTTCATCGAATGGTACGATTGGTCCATCTACGGCTTTCTGGCCGGGATCTTCGCTTCGCAGATGTTCCCGTCGGACAATGCCGCGAGCTCGCTGCTGGCCAGCTTCACCGTCTTCGCGGTGGGCTTTCTCGGCCGGCCACTGGGCGCCTTCGTTCTGTCGCCGCTGGCGGACAAGTACGGACGGCGCAACCTGCTGTCAGCCACCATCATCATGGCCGGTTTCGGCAGCCTGATGATCGGCCTTTGCCCGACCTACGCGCAGATCGGCCTCGCCGCGCCGCTGATCATCCTGGCGGCCCGGCTGTTGCAGGGCTTCTCGGCGGGCGGCGAGTACCAGATCGCCATCACGTTCCTGAACGAGCACGCCGACCTGAAGAACCGGGCTTTGGCGGCCTCGCCGCAGCAGGTCTCGATCGGCATTTCCGTGCTCGTGGCCACCGCAGTGGCGACGCTGACGACCCGGTACATCGCGCCAGGCGACCTGGAAAGCTGGGGTTGGCGACTGCCATTCCTGCTCGGCGCAGCGCTATCGGTCTTCGGGTTGTACCTCCGGGCCGGCCTTGATGAGACACCCGCCTTCAAGCGGGCGCAGGTTGAGGGCACGCGCAGCGGCCGCGCCATGACCATCGCGGGCATCATCGCCTCCATCATGGAGTACCCGCGCGAGGTCTTCATCGTCTTTGTCGTGCAGCTCAACGGGCTGCAATATTACCTCTGGATGATCTTCCTGCCCACCTATGCCAGCATGGTGGGGGGCCTGGACCGGGCTTCGGGCTTCGCGGGCAGCATCCTGGCCAGCATCGCCTATTGCATCGGCGTGCCGCTCTTCGCCTTTGTCTCCGACCGGATCGGCCGCAAGCCCTTCCTGATCGGCGCGGCAGTGTGCTTCCTGCTGTTCACCTACCCGCTGCTGTCGATGCTAGCCGTGCCAGCCCTGAGCTTCGGTGTCTTCGCATTTGTCGCGGTCGTCGGCGCCCTGTTCGTATCCCTCAACAATGCGGTCCTGGGAACGCTCTTCGCCGAGCTCTTTCCCACCCGCGTGCGGGCGTCCGGCATCGGCATTCCCTACGCGGTCTGCGCGGCGATCTTCGGTGGCACGGCCCCGATGGCCGCGACCTATCTGCATCAGCTGGGGGGCCCCTGGTACATCGCGCTTTATGTGATGCTCGTCTGCGTCATCACCCTCGCCACGCATATCGTCCTGACGCCGGAAACACGTGGTCGATCGCTCGACTGACCGGCAGACCGCGAACGTCACACAAGAAAGGAAAAGCCAGATGCTGGTGGTTCACCATCCCGACCAGGCGCTGCATGACCCGGACACCGTATTCCGCACAGGAAAGTTCATCGCCCAGCCCGACCGGGCGGAGCGCTACCGCATCTTTCTCGATATCGTCCGCCATGACCGCCATGAGATCGTCGAGGCGCCTCTCAACCGGCCCGAGGCGATCACGGAGGTGCATGACCCCGCCTATGTCACCTTCCTGAAGGATGTCTACGGGCGCTGGACGGCGAATCCGGACTTCGGGCCGGTGGTGATCCCCAACGTGCACCCGACCCACCGGATGTTCCGCAAACCCACGGAACTGCTGGGCGAGCTTGGCTGGTACAGCAATTCCACCTCCTGCCCGATCACCGAGGGCACGTGGCCCGCCATCTTCGCCAGCACCCAGGTCGCCGTTCATGCCGCCGAGCGCGTGTCCGCGGCGGGGGCACCGGTCTATGCCATGTGCCGCCCGCCCGGCCACCATGCTTATCCCGACCTGATGACCGGCGTCTGCTACCTGAACAACGCCGCCATCGCGGCGCAACAGCTCACCAAGCGGTTCGGCAAGGTCGCGATCATCGATATCGATGTGCACCACTGCAACGGCACGCAGTTCATCTTCTGGGATCGGCCGGACGTGCTGGTGTGCTCGGTGCATGTGGATCCCAGCCTGACCGCCCCGTTCTATGCCGGCTACGCCGATGAAACCGGTGGTGCGGGCGCCCCGGACAGCAATTTCAACCTGCCCCTGCCATGGGCCACGCCCGACGCGCCATGGCTTGCAGCGATCGATGCCGCCCTGGCGCGCATCCGCAGCTTCGCACCAGGCGCCCTGGTCGTTTCCCTCGGCTTCGACGCTGGCGAAAGCGACCCGACCGGTGCGCTGAAAATCACGGATGCCGGCTTCGCAGCAGCGGGCGGCATGCTGGCCGCCGCCAACTATCCCACCTTGCTGGTGCAGGAAGGCGGCTATCTGAGTCCGGCCCTGGGCGGGTACCTCCGCAGCTTCCTGCGTGCCTTCGAAAGCCAGCTTCAGGCTCCCGGATAAAACTCCCGACCCGCCCGCGATGACGACCCTGCGCTGCTCGGCACGCAACAGGCCCGTGCCGTGCCACAGGGCGACATAGTCATCCGCGATTGCTCGCCACCATCATCTGGGCCCTTATCGGCCTGGGCATCGCAACGCTGGTTTCCAGCCGGTGGGCCGTGATGCCGGGGCAGACGTCGGCGGCCCACCTCTTTGAACCCTTGCAGGACAGGTGACCTGATATGGATATCAAGCGTGCGGGCTCCCAGCCCTCCGGCCGCGGGCCGGCCGAGTACTTCACCGGCACCGTGCGGGTGGACCCGTTGTTTTCCCCGCCCGAGCCAGCGCGGGTAGCCGGCGCCCTGGTCACCTTCGAGCCGGGCGCCCGCACCGCCTGGCACACGCACCCGCTCGGACAGACGCTGATCGTCACCGCCGGCTGCGGCCGGGTGCAGCGCGACGGTGGACCCATCGAGGAGATCCGCCCCGGCGACGTGGTGTGGTTTCCGCCCGGCGAAAAGCACTGGCACGGTGCGGCGCCAACCACAGCGATGAGCCACATCGCCATCCAGGAAAAGCTCGATGGCTCGCCGGTCGACTGGCTGGAGCAGGTGACCGACGCGCAATACGGCGCGCCCTGAAGGCAGCAGACCCTTCGGCCCCGGGCCGGCGACGCGCCGACGCTGAAGCGGCGTATCCTGCCCACCCTGCCGCCCGGCCCGGCCAATTGCGACGCAGCGGCAGGCTGATGCTCAGCCGTCCTGGAGCACTGGCACGGGGCAACCGCAGCCGGCTTCGCGGCATTCGCTCTGCGGGACGACCTGCCGCCAAAGCTGCAGGGGGATCAGCGACAGCGCCGGGGGTGGGACAGGATGCGGAGAGGCGGCACGAACCAGCGGAGGGACAGGCGGACTTGCGCAGCGCGCGGGCTGTTGCTGGCCCTGCCCGCCTCGCCCTTTCCGCTCCGGTCCGCCACGGCGCGGCAGGCGGGGCGGCTGGTCGCCATTCTGCGGGATGCCGGGGAGTTGCGGCCCCGGGGAACCGTCCTTGCCTCGCAGCGGGGCCATGGCGGACAGTTGGCCTGATGGTAGCCATGATCTCGGACTCTACCATGCCAGGCGCACTACGCGGGTGCCGCGACGCGCTCCCGGGCCGCATCATGGAGCCGGGCGGTTGAGTAGCGACCGCCCAGGACGCCCGATGTTGCTGCGGCGGCGCGGCTTGGTGGCGCTCGGTGCCGCGGCGATGCTGCCGGCCTGTGGCACCGCCGCCCAGCGGCCCGTCACGGGGCATTTCAACGGCGCCACCTTCTTCAATCCGGACGGCGCCCCGCCGCGCGGCTTTCTGGACCTGGCGCGCTGGAAGCTGGCAGGCGAGGCGCGGGACTGGCCGGACAGCTATCCCAGCCCCTTCGCGCCCGACCGGCCACCACGGGCGGCGGGACCGCTGCGGGTCAGCTTTGTCGGTCACGCCAGCTTCCTGATCCAGGGTGGCGGCCTGAATATCCTGACCGATCCTGTGTGGTCGGAGCGTGCCAGCCCGCTGTCCTTCGCCGGGCCAAAGCGGGTCAACCCGCCGGGCATCGCCTTCGAGAATCTGCCCCCGATCGATGCCGTGCTCGTCAGCCACGGCCATTACGACCATCTGGATCTGGAAACGCTCGACCGGCTGTGGCGCCGCGACCGGCCGCGCATCGTCGCGCCGCTGGGCAACGACGCGACCATCCAGTCGCACCGCGCCGACATTCCGGTCACCGCCGTGGACTGGGGCGGGGTGGTGCCGCTTGGCCATGGTGTCGAGGTCGTGGCGGTCCAGGTGCACCACTGGTCGGCGCGCGGGATCTTCGACCGCAATGCGGCACTATGGTGTGGCTTCGTGTTGCGCGGCCTGGGCGATGGCGTGTTCTTCGCGGGTGATACCGGGTTCGACCAGGGCCAGCCCTTTATGCGGGTGGCCCGGCAGCATGGCGCGGTCGGCCTCGCGCTGCTGCCGATCGGCGCCTATGAACCGAGATGGTTCATGGCCAGCCAGCACATGGACCCGGCCGATGCCGTGCACGGCTTCAACCTGCTGGGGGCGCGCCAGGCCCTCGGCTACCACTGGGGCACCTTTCAGCTGACCGACGAGGCGGTGGATGCTCCACCGGCCGATCTGGCCCTGGCGCTCAACGGACAGGCGACCGATCCCGGCCGGTTCCTTGCCGTACGGCCCGGCCAGGTGTGGTCGGCCTAGCAATCGGCCAGATTACCGAGAGGTCTTGACCCCCCGCCCGCAGGATCAATGCCCGCCATCCGCCGCCGGCCCGCAGGTGCCATGCGATCGCCCGCGCCCCGCTAGGACAGGCTGCACGACGACACTGTTTTGTTGGATCACCTGGTTATCGCGGAGTATCTCGCGCCACGCGAAATGCCGTGCTTAACGATTTTTTTGCTCGGCCGCGCAGTTCGTGGTGCTGACTTCTATGATAGCTGGGCATGGACGGCGGAGTGCTGTCCAAACAGCTTCGCAAGCTCGAAAAGATATGAGACATCGTGTCCCGGACGAATGCCATGAGAGCATTGCCGAGATGTTAGGCGACACCACTTCTGCTATACATTCACAATAGCCCCCTAGTTCAGCAAGATCATGCAGTTTGCAAAGGCGTGCCGCTGCTTTTGCCGAATGGATTACACGCCATGAATATGTCCGCTCAAGCATCCCTCATGCCCCCTGCAACTGATGCACGCAGCGATCCCGGTCTGGTTTGGCTGCATCCGGTCTTCTGCCAGCTGGCATTGCCGGTGGCCTCGGTCCCCGCCCCCTGGCAGCGACAGGAGGGCGGCGGTCTTCAGCTGGCCTTCGACGCCGGCGCCGGATCGGATCATCCTGTTCCGTCCGGCTGGGCGCCACGCCGCCTGCTGATGCATCTGTGCGACCAGGCAGTCCGCACCAACAGCACCGTGGTGGAGCTGGGTGCCGACGCTTCAGCTCTGGCAGCGGACCTCGGGCTTCCGGCGGATGAGGCGGTGTTGCAGGAGCTGCGCACCCAGATCGAGCGCCTGGCGGCCGGCAAGCTCAGCGTTGCCTGGGAGCAGCAGCCCGTGCTGGCCGTCTTCGATGCGCGGGCGCAACGCTACCACGCCCCGGCCGCCTGGCGGCCGCGCTTGCGGCTCAGCAGCCGCTTTCATGCCAGCCTGGTGCGCCAGGCGGTGCCGCTGGACCGCGCCATCGTCACGGCGCTTGCGGCCGAGCCCCTGGCGCTCGATGCGCATGGCTGGATCCGCCACAAGCTGCAGCAGCAGCCGGCCGGGCATAGCACAACGACCGCATGGCCCGAGTTGCAGCGCCGCTTCGGCAGCCCGGAGCAGGGAGAGCAGGCTTTTCGCGCGGCCTTCGAGGATGCCTTACGCATGGTCTTTGCGGTGGATTTCAGCATCTCCCTGGCGGCGGACGAGGATGGCGTGACGGTCGGCGCCCTGCCGCCGGAGGCCGCGGCAACCGAGGCGGTGGTGCCGCCGCAGCGCCACGAGGCGGTTGCCGTCGTGGAGGCGCCTCCCCCGGCCGCGACGCAGGCTCCGCGGGCGGAGCCGCAGCCCGCCCCCACCCCCGCCCCGGTCCAGAATCACAGGCCGGTCGTGCCGCCCGCCCCGGCTCCGTCGCAGCCCATCGGCCTGCGGCAGCATCTCACCGGCCTGCCCGGCGTGGTCTGGCTGCGGCAGGGCCACGCCGACGAGCCGCTGGTGATCGGCGTGACGCCGGGCGCACGGTTCGAGCCGGATCGCATGACCTTGCTGATGCTGGAGCCGCTGGTGATGCAGGTCAGCGGCGGGTTGTACGAGGCGGAGTTCACTCGGGTATCGGACTGGATCGGGGTGAACCGTGCGCTGATCGACCAGGTCTGGGCCGGCGAGATCAGCACGTTGGAACAAGCCAGCGGCCAGGTGCGCAAGGCCCCGGCCTCGCTGTGGCGCTGACAGCCGCAGGCCTCAGCTGACCGGAAGGCATCTTGATCGCCGTGCAACCCCCATCCGTCCCATGACGCACACCTGACGACACCGTGCGGCGGGGCGGAGGCCCCTTCGCGCAGCCATGTTGACAAGCTTTCCGGCGCATCGTTACCCTCAGCCCCATGCATGGCCGTCACATCCGCACCGCGAGCCGACGCCGTCGCTGCTGTTCAGCGGCGGCTTTCGTGGCTGCGTGCAGACAGGCCCCCTTGGTTCGCTCCGCGTTCTAGCGGTGCATTCCAAAGGCGGCGTCAGCCCGCATCTTCCAAACCCCCGCAGCCCCTGGCTCCGGGGGTTTTTCTTTGCCTTCCGCCCAGCAGCAGGATTTCTTCGATGACCATTCGCGTCGGCATTGTCGGCATCAGCGGCTTTGGCGGCGGCGAGGCCCTGCGCCTTGTCGCCGGCCATCCGTCCTTTCAACTCGTTTATGCCGCCGGCGAGGGCAGCGCCGGCAGCCGCCTGGCGGACCGCTTTCCCGGCGTTTCACCCAAGCTGGCCGGGCTGGTCATCGAGAAATGGGACCCGGACCGCTTGCCGGCGCTCGACCTGCTGTTCGCGTCGCTGCCCACCGGCACTTCGGCCGCCGCCCTGGCCCGGGTCCCCACGTCGGTGAGGATCGTCGACATCGGCGGCGACCATCGCGACGCCGAGGGCTGGACCTACGGCCTCGCCGACGTCTGGCCGGATCGCATCAGGGGCCACGGCCGCATCGCCAACCCCGGTTGCTTTCCCGCCGCGACGCTGACCGCGCTGGCGCCGCTCCTGGCCGAGGGCCTGATCGAGCCCGGCAACATCATCGTCGATGCCAAGACCGGCATCTCCGGCGCCGGCCGGGGCGGCGGCGACAGCCGCTTCGGCTACGCGGACAGCAACGAGAACCTGGTGCCTTATGGCCTGCTCCGGCACGTCCACATGCCGGAGATGGCCCGGACCATCGAGCGACTGAGCAGCGGCAGCGCGGCCGGGCTGGTGTTCACGCCACATCTGGTGCCGATGACGCGCGGCATCCTTGCCACGGCATATTGCCGCGGCCGCGCCACCACGGAACGGTGCCTGGAGGCGGCGGGGGCCTTCTACGCCGGGCGTCCCTTTGTCCGCGTCACCGACAGGCCGCCGCAAACCAAGTGGGCGACCGGATCGAACCTCGCCTTCGTGAGCTACGCGGCCGATCCGGAGCGGAACCTGGTGGTCGCGATGGGGGTGGTCGACAACCTCGGCAAGGGTGCGGCCGGCCAGGCGGTGCAGAACGCCAACCTGATGTGCGGCCTGCCGGAAGCCGCCGGGCTGGAAGGCGCGCCGATTTGGCCATGAGCACACCACGCGACCGTGCGGGCGCGGCGAACCCGCGCGCCGCGCAGCGTGGGAAAGCCGGCGTGCCAGGCTGGCCACCGCCCCGAAGCCTAGCCACGGTTGTCAGCCCAGCCGATTGGCCCGATGGTTCCGCCACCCAACCAGGATGGAAGCAGCACCACATGGCGTCCCACCACCCTGGCGGCGGCAGCGGCCTGCCCTTGCCGCGCGTGGCGCTTTTCGCGCGCTTCCCCGAGCCGGGCCGGGCCAAGACCCGGCTGATCCCGGCCTTGGGCCCGGACGGCGCCGCCCTACTGCACCGCCGCCTGACCGAACGAACCCTGGCCGTGCTGCGATCCAGCGGCCTGCCGTTCGAACTGCGCCACACCGGCGCGCCCGCCGCCGAATTTTGCCTTTGGCTGGGTGCCGCCGTGCCGCTGGCGGAGCAGGGGGACGGCGATCTCGGCGCGCGCATGGCGCGCGCGACGGCGGACGCGCCCGCCATCCTGGTCGGCGCCGACCTGCCAGACCTGGCGCCCCGCCACCTGGAGCAGGCCAGGACGGCGCTGCAAAGCCACCCCGCCGTGATCGGCCCCGCCGAGGATGGCGGCTACTGGCTGATCGGCCTGCGCGAGCCGATGCCGTTCCTGTTCGAGCCGATGGCCTGGGGCACGGAGGTCGTCTTCGCCGAAACCATGGCCCGCTTCGCCGCCCGGGGCATCGTGCCCGCCGTGCTGGAGCGGCTGCCGGACCTGGACCGCCCGGAGGATCTCGGGCGCTGGCCGGAACTGGCCGGGCGCTGACGCCGCCGTCCCGCTGCTTGCGCCGCCGGCTGCATCCGATCATCGTTTCCCGGCGTAGAGCAAGAAACGCGTCGGAGGTCCCATGCGGTCGTTCTGGCTCATCCTCGCCCTGCTGGCCGCCACGCCGGCGCTGGCGGCGCCATCCTCCGAGCCATGGCCGCGCTGGGAACGGCAACAGCAAAGCTCCACCGCGCAGGTCGACCAGGCGCCCTGGGCCGGCATCCTGCGCCGCTACCTGCGGCCGGGCGCGGACGGCATCAACCGCTTCGCCTACGCTGCCGTGTCCCCGGCCGACCGGGCGGCGCTGGAGGCGGACGTGGCGCGGCTGGCCGGCGTGCCGGTGTCCGGCCTCGCCCGCCCCGAGCAGCGCGCCTTCTGGACCAACCTGTACAACGAGCTGACCGTGCTGGTGGTGCTGCGCGCCATGCCGGTGAGCAGCATCACCGACATTGGCATCTCCCCCGGCCTGTTCAGCCGTGGCCCCTGGGACGCCAAGCTGGTGCAGGTGGAAGGCGAGCCGCTGTCGCTGAACGACATCGAGCACCGCATTCTGCGCTCCATCTGGCACGACCCGCGCACGCACTACGCCGTCAACTGCGCCTCGCTCGGCTGCCCCAACCTGGCGCCCGAGCCCTATTCCGCCGCCGGCATGGAAGCGCAGCTCGACCGCGCGGCGCGCGCCTACGTCAACCACCCGCGCGGCTTCCAGGTGCGAAACGGCCGGCTCACCGTTTCCTCCATCTACATCTGGTACAAGGCGGATTTCGGCGGCACCGATGCCGGCGTCATCGCACATCTGCGGCGCTACGCCGAGCCGGCCAAGGCGGCGACGCTGGACGGCATCACCCGCATCGGCGGCGACGCCTACGACTGGTCCCTGAACGGCGCCAACCGTTGAGCGCCCCGCGCCCCCTTCTCCCGGAACTGGAACACTGACATGGCCGACGGCATGCTTCCCCCGGTGATGACCCCGGCCCAGATCGCGGCGGCGCAGCCCGAGGCGCCCCTGGCCCCGGGCGAGGCGCCGATGCAGCGCGCCCGCGCGCGCATGCAGAACACGGGGCAGTGGCACCCCCGGCAATCCATGGGCCGGCGCTGGAGCATCGGCTGCGTGGCGCTGGAGATCACCCAGCGCTGCAACCTGGACTGCACCCTCTGCTACCTGTCCGACCATTCCGAGGCGGTGAAGGACCTGCCGCTGGACGAGGTGTTCCGCCGCATCGACATGATCCGCGCCCATTACGGCCCGGACACCGACGTCCAGGTCACCGGCGGCGACCCCACGCTGCGCAAGCGGGATGAGCTTGTGGCCATCGTCCGCCGCATCCGCGCGGTTGGCATGCGCCCCTCGCTGTTCACCAACGGCATCAAAGCAACCCGCGCAATGCTGGCGGAGCTGTGCGAGGCCGGGCTGGTGGACGTGGCCTTCCACGTGGACATGACGCAGGAACGCAAGGGCTATGACAGCGAGGTCGCGCTCAACGCGGTGCGCCTGGAGTATATCGAGCGCGCGCGCGGCCTGCCGCTGTCGGTGTTCTTCAACACCACCGCCTATGACGGCAACTTCCACGAGATCGCCGACGTCGCCGCTTTTTTCGTGCAGCACGCGGATGTCGTGCGCCTGGCCTCCTTTCAGCTGCAGGCCGATACCGGGCGCGGCACCGTCCGCTCGGCGCGCGAGCCGATCACGATCGACACGGTGGCCGCCCGGCTGCGCCAGGGAGCCGGCGCGCCCATCAACTTCGACAGCCCCGTGGCCGGGCATTCGGCCTGCAACCGCTACGCCATGACGCTGGTGGCCGGCGGCCACGTGCACGACCTGTTCGACGACAAGGCCTTTCTGGCGGACCTCCTGGAAACCACGGCCGGCGTGCAGTTCGACCGCCAGCACCGCGGCCGCGCCGTGCGCGCCCTGGCCGGCGCCCTGCTGCGCAGCCCCGGCGTGGTGGCGCGTGCTATTCCCTGGACCGCGCGCAAGCTGTGGCGCATGAAGGCGGACCTGTTGGCCGCGCGCGGCAGGGCCCACAAGCTGTCCTTCTTCATCCACGACTTCATGGACGCCGGCTGCCTGGACTGCGAGCGCATCGATGCCTGCGTGTTCATGGTGGCCACGCGCGACGGACCCATCTCCATGTGCCTGCACAACGCCAAGCGGGACGAGTTCATCCTCAAGCCCGTGCAGGCCGCCCAGGGCGGCTGGTGGGACCCGCTGACCGGCCAGGTCGCGGCCGGGGGCCCGCCGGGCCACGGCCAGCCCAAGGTCACCCACACCCGCAAGACCCTGAAGGGCCGCCTGAAGGAGGAAGCCGCCAAGTGACAGCCGCCACCCTCGCGCCACCCACCGCCAAATTCCGCGACCCGCAGGTCACCGCAAAGGGGGAGCGGCGGGCGGCCGTCGCCCTCGGCGCCCTTTCGACGCTGTGGTTCAACACCGGCACGCTGTGCAATCTGACCTGCGCCAACTGTTACATCGAAAGCAGCCCGCGCAACGACGCGCTGGTCTACATCTCCGCCGCTGAGGTGCGCGAATACCTCGACGAGATCGCCCGCGACGCCCTGCCGGTCGAGGAGGTGGGCTTCACCGGCGGCGAGCCCTTCATGAACCCGGACATGCTGGCCATGTTGGCCGACACGCTGCAACGCGGTTTCCAGGCGCTGGTGCTGACCAACGCCATGCGCCCGATGATGCGGCACAAGGACGCGCTGGCCGCGCTGAACGCGGCGCATCCCGGGCAGCTGACGATACGCGTCTCGCTCGACCACTACGGCGCCGCGCTGCACGACCTGGAGCGCGGCAGGGGCACCTTCGAGACCACCATGCAGGGCATGGCCTGGCTGGCCGCCGAGGGATTCCGCATCAACGTCGCCGGCCGCGCCGCCTTCGGGCACGAGCCGGAGGCGGCGCTGCGCCAGGGCTACGCACTGCTCTTCGCCGAGCGCGGCCTGCCGCTGGACGCCGCCGACCCGGTGGCCCTGATGCTGTTCCCCGAAATGGACCCCGCCGCCGAGGTGCCCGAGATCACCGAAAGCTGCTGGGGCATCCTCGGCAAGTCGCCGGACAGCGTGATGTGCTCCTCGTCCCGCATGGTGGTGCGCCGGCGGGGCGCGGAACATGCGGTGGTGCTGGCCTGCACCCTGCTGGCCTACGACCCGCAGTTCGAGCTGGGCGCCACGTTGGCCGAGGCCAGCCGCCCGGTCCCCCTCAACCACCCGCACTGCGCCAAGTTCTGCGTTCTGGGCGGCGCGGCGTGCAGCCGCTAGGAACCGACCGATGACCCTGCGACGCAGCCTGCTGCTCGGCGCCCCTGCGCTGGCCCTCGCCCTGCCCGCCCTGGCGCAGCGGGCGCCCATCCGCTTCGCGGTCGGGCCGTTCCAGCCCACGGCGGGCGACACGCGCCGCGCCTACGAGCCCTTCTTCGCCCATCTGGCCCAAGCGGTGGACCGGCCCTTCGAGCTGACGGTGACCACCGACTGGGCCGGCATCGCCGTGGCGCTGGCCAACGACCAGGTGGACTGCGCCTGGATGGGCCCCTGGGGCTACGTGCTGGCCAAGGACCGCGCGGGCGCCGAGGCGCTGGCCGTGGTGCGCTACCAGGGCAAGCCCACCTACCAGGCCATCATCATCGCCCGCCCGGAGCTGGACTTTCCCAACTTCCCGGACGACGCCAAGGGCCGCTCCATCTCCTTCGCCGATGCCGGCTCGACCTCCGGCTGGCTGATCCCGCATGCTTGGTTCAAGGCGCGCGGCATCGACCCGCGGACCTACTTCCAGTACCGCGACGGCGCCTCGCACCCCGCCAACGACATCGCCGTCGCCAGCGGCCAAGTGGATCTGGCCACCGACTACGACCGCAACCTGGCCGCCATGATCGCCGCCGGCCGGGTGCGGGCGGATCAGGTCAAGATCGTTTGGCGCTCCGACCCGCTGCCCAACGACGCGCTGGCCGCGCGGCGTGGGCTGGACGACGGCACCAAGCAGGCCCTGCTGCGCGCCGCGTTGGCGGTGGACGAGGCAACGGCCGCGCGCATCATGCCGCCCAACTACACCGGCTGGGAGGCCGCCACGCCCACCTCCTACGCGTTGATCGAGAGCGCCGGCCGCGCGCTCGGGCGCATCGGCGGGGGCTGATGCGGCGGGCGACCGGGTGGCTGCTCCTCGCGCTGTTCCTTGCCTGGTGTGTGCAGGTCGTTTCGCCCGACCTCGGCCGCCTGGCGGCCGGGCTGCCGCGTCTGGCGCGCTGGCTGTCCGGTGCCTTTCCGCCGGACTTCTCCGGCCCAGCCGACATCGCGCGCAGGGCCTCCGAGACGGTGGCCATCGCCTCGCTCGGCACCTTTGTCGCGGCGCTGATGGCGTTGCCGCTGGCACTCTTCGCGGCGCGGCCGGTGGCCCCCCTGCCCTGGCTCTACCACCCCGTGCGCGCGGTGCTGGACACGCTGCGCGGCGTGGACGGCTTCGTTTTCGCGCTGATCTTCGTGGCCGCCGTGGGCCTCGGTCCCTTTGCCGGCATGATCGGCGTGGCGCTGCATTCGGCGGGCTCCATCGCCAAGCTGTGGTCGGAAGCGCTGGAAGCGGCCGACCTCGCGCCGGTCGAGGCCGCGCTTTCGGCCGGTGCTTCCCCTGCCGCGGCGGCGGCGGTGGTGCTGGTGCCGGAAACGCTGCCGCAGACCGCCTCGGCGGTGCTTTACGTGTGGGAAGCCAACATCCGCGCCTCCACCGTGCTGGGGCTGGTGGGCGCCGGCGGGCTGGGGCAGGAGCTGAAGAACGCCGTGGATCTCCTGGACTTCGCCCGCGTGCTGGCCATCCTGATCGTCATCGTCGCGCTGGTGCTGGTGGCGGACCGCCTGTCCGGCGCGCTGCGCCGAAGCCTGCTGTGACGGGTGGGCTGGTGGTCGAGGGCCTCGGCGTTGCGCTGGCCGGCCGCACCGTGCTGTCCGGCATCAGCTTCGCGGTCGCGCCCGGCGAGGTGCTGGCGGTCGAGGGTGCTTCCGGCGCCGGCAAGACCACCTTGCTGCGCGCCTGCGCCGGGCTGGTGCCGCATGCCGGGCTGGTGCGCGCCGCCGCCCGCCCGGCCATGGTGTTCCAGCACCACGCCCTGGCCCGGCGGCTTTCGGCTACGGACAACGTGATGGTCGGCGCGCTGGCCCGCATCGGCTTCGCGCGCGCGGTGCTGCGGCTGTGGCCGGCGCCGGAACGGGCGCTGGCCGCCGGTTGCCTGGAGCGCGTGGGCCTCGGCGCCGTCGGGCGGCGGCGGGCGGACACGCTGTCCGGCGGGCAGCGGCAGCGCGTGGCCATCGCCCGCGCGCTGATGCAGCAGGCGCCGGTGCTGCTGGCGGACGAGCCGGTGGCCAGCCTGGACCCGGAGAACGCCGAGGCGGTGCTGCTGCTGCTGCGCGACCTGGCGCGGCGCAGCGGGCTGGCGGTGCTCGTGTCCCTGCACCAGCCGGAGCTGGCCCGCCGCCACGCCGACCGCCGCCTGCGGCTGGACGCCGGCCGCATGGTGCCCGCATGACCCCGCTGCTCCGCGCCGATGGCCCCGTGCTGGTCTTCGGCGGTCCCTATTCCAACCTGCAGGCCACCGAGGCACTGCTGGCCGAGGCCGCGCGGCTGGGCATCCCGCCCACCCGCATGGTTTGCACGGGCGACGTGGTGGCCTATGGCGCCGACCCCGCCAGCACGCTGGACCGGGTGATGCGCAGTGGCAGTCACGTGATCGCCGGCAATTGCGAGGAGAACCTGGCGGCGGGCGAGGCCGATTGCGGCTGCGGCTTCGCCGAGGGCACCGCCTGCGATCTGCTGTCGCGCGGCTGGTACCCGTATGCCGCCGCGCGGGTGACGGCCGCGCAGGGCCGCTGGATGGCGGCGCTGCCCGGGCGGCTGGTGCTGGAGATCGGCGGCCGGCGGCTGGCGGTGATCCATGGCGGGGCCACGGAAACTAGCCGCTTCCTGTTCGCTTCCGCCGAGGAGGCGGTGCTGGCGGCCGAGCTGGCGGCCACCGGCTGCGACGGCGTGGTGGCCGGCCATTGCGGCATCCCCTTTCTGCGCGACGTTCGGGGCGCGCCCTGGATCAATGCCGGCGCCATCGGCATGCCGGCGGATGACGGGACGCCGCGCACTTGGTTCGCGCTGCTCTGGCCGGAACCGGGCGGCGGGCTGCGTGCCGAGCTACGCCCCTTGTCTTACGACCACGACGCCGCCGCCGCCGCCATGCGTGCGGCCCGGCTGCCGGAAGGCTACGCGGCGGCGCTGGGCTCCGGCATCTGGCCCTCCGCCGACGTATTGCCGCCGGCCGAGCATGCACGGCGCGGCCGGCCATTGGTGCCGGTGGCTCGCCGCTGGTGAAACGCCTGTTGCGCCCGGCGCTGGCAGCCGGTGGGCTGGCGGCGTTGCTGCTGGCCCTGGCGCTGCTGCCGCCGCTGGGCACCCCGCCGCCGCGCTGGGCCTGGCGCTTCTTCATCGCCTGGGCGCTGGGCACGCCCTACTGGCATTACATCGAATACCGCGTGTTCCTGGACCCCGCAGCAGACGCGGCAACGCGGCGGGACTTCCTGGACCAGCAGCGGCTGTCCCGCGCTGTGTGGCTGGGCGGGCTGGCGGTGCTGGCGGTGTTTCTCCTGGCCGGTCAGCGCGCGGTGCCGAGCAGCCCGGCCCGCACCTCCGGCGAGGTCGCCGCCGGGCCGATGAAGGTGGCCAGCAGCAGCCGCCCGAAGGCCTCCCCCGGCACGCTGCCCAACGCCTGCCCGTCCACCAACACGGCGACCCCGGCGGGCGTGACCACGTAGGTCGTGCTGCCGCCGGCCCGCAGCGCCGGCGACAAAGCCAGAAAGCGTTCCACCTGGGCCGGTGTCACCGGGCAGGGGGCGGGGCAGTTCTCGTCCAGCAGCGCCCGCCAGGCGCGATGCACGTCGTCCCGCCCGACATCGCGCAGCGAGCGCATTTCCACCAGCTTGGGGCCGGGCTGGCGCAGCACCGCCTCCGCGGTCCTCGCCGGCTGCGCGAGGTAGAGCCCGGCCACATACACATGCACGCGGAAGATGCTGTAGGTGCGGAGCGCGATGCCGTTCAGCCGCAGCGTCACCCCCTCCGCCACGCGGCTGTCGGGCAAAACGACGCCATCCAGCTCCGCCGCGCGCAGCGGCGCGGCCAGCAACAGCAGCGCCAGCAGCAGCGCCCTCACGACCGCACCGCCAGGCGTGCCAGCAGCAGGGACAGCGCGATCATCGCCGCGTCCTCCAGCAGGGTGACGGGAGACAGCGGCCGCGCCCAGAACACCCCGAAGCAGCCGCAATTGGCGATCGGCAGGCCGCGCAGCAGCGCCACGGCGGCCCAGCCCAGGTACAGCGTGTGCAGCGCGGCGGACAGCAGCGCCGCCCGGCGCAGCGCGCGGCCCGAGGCCAGCCACGCGGCCAGTCCCAGTTCGCCCAGCACGACCGCCCAGGCGGCGGGTGCCAGCAGCGCCGGGGGCACCACGCGGTAGGTGGCCACCACCGCCGCAAAGCCCGGCATGTCGAGCAGCTTGGCGAGGCCGGTCAGCAGCAGCACCAGCGCGATCAGCGCCGCCAGCACCCGCCGCGCGGTCACGCCGCGCCGCCGCCGGGCTGCCGGTTGATGGTCCAGTCGTAGTCGAGAAAGGCGGTGCGGTATCCGGATGGCACCGGGGTGGCGCTGTAGCGGCTCACATAGGCCGGCAGGCTTGGCGCCCTGGCCAGGAAGTCCCGGGTGTAGAAGTCCAGGATCGCGGACACATGCATCTCCCGCGCGGCGTCGTCCACCCGCAGGTTGCGCGGCTCGGAAAAGAACAGCCGCGCCGCAGCATCCAGCTCGCCGTCCAGCCCCGGGCCGGTGAAGGGGACGCGCGGCAGGCGGGGGCAGGACACGACCATGCAGTTCAGCGCGAAATGCACCCGCTCCTCGCCCAGCGGGCGGATCACGTCGTTCTCGAAGTCGTAGAGCGAGATGGCCTGCCCGCCCACCACCAGCCGCGTCAGCTTGAAGAAGCCGACGCGGCCGAGCAGCGACAGCCGCTCCGGGATGCCGGCCCGCACCACGTTCCACATCGCCAACGCGTTGTAGGCGTTGATCAGATAGGCGATGCGCGCGGCGCGGTCCGCGATGCCGTCCGGCGCCGTCATGCCGACATGGGCGACATAGGCGTCGAGCGCCGCTGGCTGCCGTGCCAGACCGGCGAAGTCCACGCGCCCCCGCGCGTCCACCCGCTCCCGCAGCACCGCCGCCCAGGCGGCTTCCGGGTCGCCCGTCATCGCGGGGGGTGGGGGTTGCAGCGTGGCGCAGCCGGCCACCAACCCGCCCGCCAGAAGCGCGAAGCCGCGCCGCGTTGCCATCACCATGGCAGCCTCCCCAGGGTTCGCGCCGCCCACCGCGCGGGGCGGGAAAACAGTTGCTCCAGCGCCGGCACCCCCGCCGCGCGCTTGCCCGCCTCCGCCCGCGTCGGATAGGGCACCACCAGCCCGGCCAGGTCGCGCAGCGGCACCCTGGCGCCGATCGCGTGCGTCCACAGGCCGATCATCTCGCCCGCGTGGCGCCCGGCGATGCCAACACCGAGCAGCCGCCCGCCCGGGGTGGCGACCAGCTTGACCAAACCCTCCGTGCGGCCTTCCGCGATGGCGCGGTCGTTTTCAGCGAAGGGCCAGCGCAGGACCTGGACCTTGTGGTCGGCGGCGCGCGCCTCCGCCTCGGTCATGCCCACCTGGGCCAGCTCGGGATCGGTGTAGGTGACGCGCGGCAGCGCGCCGTAGTCCAGCTTGGCAGGCAGCCGGAACAGGATGCGCCGGGCCAGGATGCCGGCGTGCAAGCTGCCCACATGCGTCAGGTAGCGTGGCCCCAGTCCCTCCGGGTCCGCGATGTCGCCCGCCGCGAAGACCCGGCGGTTCGTGGTGCTGCGCAGCCCGGCGTCGGTCGCGATGCCGCGCGGCGTGGCGCGGATGCCCGCCGCCTCCAGCCCCAGGGATTCCAGGTTGGGCGTGCGGCCCACCGCGACCAGCAGGTGGCTGCCGGCCAGCCGCCGGCCATCCGCCAGCAGCAGCACGGCCCCGGCCTCGGCGGCCACCACCCGCGCATCCTCCAGGATGCTCACCCCGGCCTCGGCCAGCGCATCCCGCAGCACCGCCACCAGCTCCGGGTCCTCGCGCGCGCCGAGGCGCCCGCTGGTCACCACCGTGACGCGGCAGCCCAGCGCCGCATGCGCCTGTGCCATCTCCAGCCCGATGGCGCCGCCGCCGAGGATCAGCAGATGCGCGGGCTTTTCCTTCATGCCGAACAGCGTGGCGTTGGTCAGGAACGGCACGTCCTCCAGCCCGGGGATGGCGGGCACCGCCGCGCGGCTGCCGGCGGCGACCACGAAGCGCCGCGCCGTGATGCGCCGGCCCGCCACCTCCACCGCATCGGGCGAAACGAAGCGCGCCTCGGCGCGGATCACCTCGGCGCCCAGCGCGCGGTAGCGGTCCTCGGAATCCTGCGGCGCGATGGCGGCGATGGCGCCCTGCACATGCGCGCGCACCGCCGCCCAGTCCACCTCCGGCTCCGGCAGGCGGATGCCGAGGCGCCCGGCGCGGCGGGCCTCCGTTGCCGCATGGGCGGCGGCCAGCAGCGCCTTGCTGGGCACGCAGCCGGTGTTCAGGCAGTCGCCGCCCATCCGCTCGCGCTCCACCAGCGCGACGCGCAGGCCCATGCGGGCCGCGACATGGGTGATGGACAGCCCCGCCGAGCCGGCGCCGATCACCACGAGGTCGTGCTCAGCCATGCTTGCGGTCCTTCCAGCGCCGCCAGGCGACCGGCAGCAGCGACAAGAGCGCCAGCCCGAGCAGCGGCAACAGCACGGCGGGGCGCAGGATGACGGACAGGTCCGGCTGCCGCCCTTCCGCCAGCACGGCACCGACGCCCGCGCCGACCGAGGCGAAGACAAAGGTGCCGGGGATGATGCCGAGCAGCGTGGCGCCGGCGAAGGTCGGCAGCGGCATGCGCACCAGGGCGGGCGCCAGGTTGACCAGCCAGAAGGGAAACAGCGGGATCAGCCGCAGCGCCAGCAGGTAGGAGAAGCCATCCCGCTCCAACCCCGGCCGGATGCGGCCGAGCAGCGGCCCGGCGCGGCCAGCCAGCCAGTCGCCCAGCGAATGACGCGCCGCCAGGAACAGCAGGATCGCCCCCGCCGTGGCCCCCAGCACCGCGGAGGCGCCGCCGAGCCAGGTGCCGAACAGCAGCCCGCCCGCCAGCGTGATGACCACCGCCCCGGGCAGGGACAGTGCCGCCGCCGCCGCATAGGCCGCCACATAGGCCAGTGGCGCCAGCAGCGGGTGGGCCGCGACCAGAGCGCGAAGCTGTTCCTGCCGCGCGCCCAGCGCCTCGAAGGACAGAACACGGTGCAGCCCGGCGGCATAGGCGGCGCCGAGCCCGAGCAGGACCAGCAGCAGCGGCCAGACCCGGCCCCAGTGTCGCGCCGTGCCCCCAGGGGGCGCCCGCACCGTCATTCCCGCCCCGCCCCGCTGCCCGATACCGATATTACGCCCGGCGGGGCCGATCGGATGCCACGGCCCGCGGTTCAGCCACGCAGCCCGGCCAGAAAGCGGCGGTCCAGCCAGTCCTTGCAGCGCAGCGCCAGCCGCCCCCGCCAGCGCAGCGGCCCGTAGGACGCGAGCCCCGTGCCGTCGCCCAGGTTCATGATCCAAAGGTAGCGCCGGCGCGGCCGGAAGCGGCGCGGCGTGGTGCCCTCGGCGGCGGCCAGCAGGTTGTGCCCCAGCACGGGGGCCTGCCGCACCGCGAAGACCCCGGCGCGCGGCAGCGCGCCGCCGGCAAAGGCGATGCAGTCCCCCGCGCCATGCACGCGCGGGTCGGCGGGGGAACGCAGAAAGCCATCCACCAGCAGCCCGCCATCGGCGCCCACCGGCAGGCCCAGCCGGCTCACCAGCGGCTCCGGCCGCAACCCGGTCGCCACGGCGAGGATGTCGTAGCCCAGCGGGCCGTGGGTGGTGTCCAGCCGCGTGGCTTCCACGGCCGTCACCTGGCCGGGCCGGTGCCGGATGCCACGCCGGCCGAGCCCATCGAGCAGTCGCGCGGCGGCGGCGCCGGGCAGTTGCCGCAAGGGCCGCCCCTGCCCCGACAGCAGGGTGACCTCGGCCACGCCGCCGCGCCGGGCGGCGAGCCCGGCGATGCTGGCCGCCAGTTCGCAGCCGGTGATGCCGGCGCCGGCGACCACGACGCGCACCGGCCGCCCCGTGGCGAAGCGCCGCTCCAGCGCCTGCCGCAACGCCCACAGCCCGGCGATCGGCTTCACCGGGAACACCCGGTCCGGCCAGTCCGCCGCCCCCGGCAGCGGCGCCGTGCGGCTGCCGAGCGCCAGCGACACGGCATCGAACGGCAAAAGGCGGCCATCGGCCAGCCGCACGGCGGCGGGGTCCAGGCCCACGGCCTCGCCCCGCACAAAGCAGGCGCCGGCGCGGGCGGCGAGCGCCGCGACGTCCACCTGGTCCTCGGCCGGCGCGCGCTCGCCGTTCAACATGCCGGTCGCCAGGCCGGAATACCAGAACGGCCCGGGCGCCACGACGGTGAGCCGGTGGCCGCGCCGGCGGAACGCTTGCGCGTGGCGCAGCACCAGCAGGTGCGCGTGCCCCGCGCCGAGCAGGAGGATGTCTGCGCCGATGATCCCGCTCCCCGCCCCCGTGCCTAAGGCGCTATAGGGGCCGGACGCCGCATTCCCAAGGGAGCCGATGCCGCCCACCGCCGCGCCGCCGCCGCTCCGCCTGTCCGTCATTGTCCCGCTCGGCCCCGGCGAGGCGGAGGAAGGCCCGTTGCTGGACGCGCTGCGGGCGCTGCCGCCGGACAGCGAGGTGCTGCTGGTGCGCGCGGCTGGTGAAGCGCGGCCGCTCCCGCCCGGCTGGCCGCCGTCGCTGCCGCTGCGGCAGTTCGAGGCCCCGCGCGGCCGGGCGCGGCAGATGAACCGGGGGGCCGCGGAAGCGCGGGGCGAATGGCTGTGGTTTCTGCACGCCGACACCCGCTTCGGCCCCGGCGTGCTGCCGGCGCTGGAACACTTCCTGGCGCGGGGGGAACCGGCGCTGGGCTGGTTCGACCTCGCTTTCCGCGACGACGGACCGCGCCTCGCATGGCTCAACGCCTGGGGGGCCAACCGGCGTTCCGCCTGGCTGGGCATCCCATTCGGCGACCAGGGTTTCGTGCTGCCGGCCGAGGCGTTCCGGCGGCTGGGCCGTTATGACGAAGCCGCGCCCTATGGCGAGGACCACCTGCTGGTCTGGGCCGCGCATGGCCAGGGCCTGCCGCTGCGCCGCCTGCGCGCGGGCTTGTGGACCTCGGCCCGCAAATATGCCCGGCTGGGCTGGGGCGCCACCACCTGGCTGCACTGGCGACTGACGGCGGTCCAGGGCTGGCAAGCCTGGCGGGGCAACCGCCGGCGCCGGACCGGGACGCGCTGAGCGGAGAGGCCGCCACCAACCTTGTGCCGGCCGGAGGACGTCGCCGCATTGAGCCGGGGCCGCGACCCGGGCATGCTGGCCGGCCGACAGGCCCGGCCGCCCGGTGGCACGGGCGTTTCCGGCCACCGCCTGGCCGCACAGCCATCCGGGCACGCCACGCGCCGGCCTCGTCACCATGCTTTCGCCCTGAAGGACCAACGCATGATCCATCGACGCTCCTTGATCGCCGGCGCGGCCACCGCCGCCGGCCTCGCCGTGGCCGCGCCGTCGCGCTTCGCCATCGCGCAGCCGGCCCGGCAAAGGGTGCTGAAACTGGTGCCGCAGGCCAACCTGACCAGCCTGGACCCGGTCTGGACCACCGCCAACATCACCCGCAACCACGCCTACATGATCCATGACACGCTGTACGGCATGGATGCGGGCTTCACCCCCCGGCCGCAGCTGGCGGAAGGCGCGCTGGAAGAGGATGACGGCCGCACCGTCACCATCACCCTGCGCGACGGCCCGCGCTTCCACGACGGCGAGAAGGTGCGGGCGCAGGACGCGGTGGCCAGCCTGGACCGCTGGATGAAGCGCAGCCCGATGGGCCAGAAGCTCGCCGCCTTCGTGGACGAGCTGTCGGCGGTGGACGACCGCCGCCTGCGCTTCCGCCTGAAGCGCCGCTTTCCGCTGCTGCTGAACGCCCTGGCGCAGGTCAGCAACAGCCCGCCCTTCATCATTCCGGAGCGGCTGGCGCGCACCGACGCCTTCACCCAGATCCGCGACACCACCGGCTGCGGCCCGTTCCGCTTCAAGGAAGACGAGTTCAACTCCGGCAGCCTGGTGGTCTACGAGCGCAACGCCGCCTACAGCCCGACGCCCGCCGGCACGCCCAGCCTGACTGCGGGGCCGAAGCTGCCGAAGTTCGAGCGCGTCGAGTGGCACATCATCACCGACGCCTCCACCGCCGCCGCCGCGCTGCAAACCGGCGAGATCGACTGGTTCGAGCAGCCGCCGCCGGAGATCCAGCTGCTGCTCCGCCGCAACCGGCAGATCGCGATCGAGGCGATCGACCCGCTGCCGCTGGTGGGCGTCCTGCGCTTCAACCACCTGCACGCGCCGTTCAACGACAAGCGCATCCGCCAGGCGCTGCTGCCCGCGATCAGCCAAACGGACTTCATGAGCGCGGTGGTGGGCCCCGAGCCCGACATCTACATGGACAACGTCGGCGTCTTCACCCCCGGCACGCCGCTGGCGACCGCCGCCGGGCTGGAACCGCTGGCCGGGCCGCGCGACGTAGAGCGCGCCAAGGCCCTGCTGCGCGAGGCCGGCTACACCGACCAGCCGATGCGGCTGATCGGCCCCACCGACATCCTGGCGCCCACCGCCATGACCCAGGTGGCGGCCGACCTGGTGCGCCGGCTGGGCTTCAACGCCGACATCGCGCTGGGCGACTGGGGCACGGTGGTGCAGCGCCGCACCTCGCGCGAGCCGGTGGACAAGGGCGGCTGGAGCATGCTGCTCACCTCCTTCTCGTCCTTCGACTTCGCCGATCCTTCGGCGCATTTCCCGTTGCGCGGCAACGGCGCCGCCGCCTGGGTCGGCTGGCCGGACATGCCGCGGCTGGAGCAGCTGCGCGACGAATGGTTCGTGGCGCCCGACGCCGCCGCGCAGAAGACCATCGCGGAGCAGATGCAGCGCATCGTGATGGATGAGCTGCCCTACATCCCGGTCGGCGCCTACAAGTCCATGACGGCGATCAACCGTAACCTGAAGGGCCGCGTGCCGGGCTTCGCGATCCTGTGGAACCTGGAGCGGACCTGACCGCCCCGGGCCGGGCGCGGAGGGAGCAGCCCTCCCTCCGCGCCGCGCCTAGCCGAGCTTGGCGTCGTACAGGCGGAACACCGCGTCCGGGTACTGCGTCCAGGACAGCCGCGCGGAGGAGGCCTGGATGATCGCGTCGAAATGCAGGAACAGCATGGGGCAGTTCTCCAGCAGCACCTGCTGCGCCTGCTTGTAGAGCGTGGCGCGTTCCGCCTGCCCGGCCACGGCGCGGGCCTGCTGCAGCAGCGTGGTCAGCCCGTCATCCGCGAAGCCCGCGAAGTTGTTGGGCCCGTCCTTGGTGAAGTAGTTGAACATGTTGCCGTCCGGGTCGTAGCGGCCGGACCAGGGCGCCATGCACAGGTCGAAATCGCGCTGGCGCAGCACCGTGATCAGGCTGGTCGCGTCGATCTGCCGCACTTCCACCTTGAAGCCCGCCGCCCCCGCCTGCGCCTGCAGGATCTGCGCGATGCGCACCATGGCGGGCGAGTTGGTCACCGTGATGGCCACCGGCACGGGCGTGGCAACGCCCGCCTGCTGCAGGAGCGCCTTGGCGTCCTCCGGCTTACCGCCGCGCGGCGCCACGCTGCTGTCGAAGGCCCAGGGCACGGCGGGCGACAGCGGGCCGGCGGCGGGGCGGCCGGTGTCGAAATACACCACGCGCTGGATCACCGCCGGGTCGACCGCGGCGGCAAAGGCCTGGCGCACCCGCTTGTCGTTGAACGGCGCGCGCGTGCAGTTGAAGGCAAAGGCGTTGAAGCCCAGGCTCGGGGTCTGCGACACGCGCAGCGCCGCTTCCCGCCCCAGCGCCGCCACGGCCTGCGGCGGCACGCTGTCGATCAGCTGCAGCGTGTTGCTGCGCAGGTTGGCCAGCCGCACCGTTTCATCCGGCAGCGGGCGGTACACCAGGCGGTCGAAGCCGTGCGCGGTGCCGCGCCAGTAGCCGTCGAACTTTTCCAGCACCAGCTCGGAATTCTTGGTCCAGCTCGCCAGCTTCCACGGCCCGCAGCCCACCGCGCGGGCGGCGAAGTCGGCGCCGAGCGCGCGCACGGCGGTGGGCGAGACCATCATGCCCGCGCGGTTGGTCAGCACCAGCGGCAGCGGAGCGTAGGGGGCGGACAGGCGGATCTCAAAGGTCAGGGGCCCGGTGACGGCGACCTCGCGCAGCGGCCCGAACTCGGTGCGGCGGATGGAGCCGACGGCGGGGTCGAGATACCGGTCGATGTTGGCCTTGGCGGCTGCGGCGTCCAGCACCGTGCCGTCATGGAAGGACAGGTTCTCCCGCAGCGTGAAGGCGTAGGTCTGCGTGTCCGGCTGCGTGACGCTGGCGAGGCCGGGGGAAACGCTGCCATCGGGCGCCGCGACCAAGAGCGTCTCGTGCAGGTTGTAGAGTACCTGGTTCTCGAAGAAGGAACCGGAAAACGCCGGGTCCAGCGTCACCGGGTCCGACACCACGCCGATGGACAGCGTGCGGGCGGCGCCCTGCGCCCGGGCGGGCAGCGCCAGCGCGGCGGGCAGGGCTGCGGCCCCCGCCAGCAGGCCGCGACGGCCGAGGGTCAGGCGGTCAGGAAGTTCGGGCATGCGGAGGCTCCGTCAGGCAGGGGTTGCGGGAAGCGTCAGTCGCGCGGGTCCAGCCGGTCGCGCACCCCGTCGCCGAGCAGGTTGAAGCCCAGCACGGTGAGAAAGATGGCGAGGCCGGGAAACCATGCGAGCCACGGCGCCTGGTCCAGGAAGCCGATGGCGTCGCGCAGCATGTTGCCCCAGCTCGGCGTCGGCGGCTGCACGCCGAGGCCGAGAAAGGACAAGTAGGATTCCGTGATGATGGAAGAAGCCAGCAGCACCGAGGCCTGCACCAGGATGGGCGACAGCGCGTTGGGCAGCACAGCGCGCCACAGGATGGTCATGGAGCCGAAGCCCAGCGCCTCTTGCGCCTTGACGTAGTCGAGCCCCCGCAGCGCCAGCGCCTGCCCGCGCGCCACGCGCGCCAGCACCGGCAGGTTGACCGCCGCGATGGCGATCACCGTGTTGCCGAGCGAGGCCCCCAGCGCCGCCGTGACGCCGAGCGCCAGGAGGATGCCGGGAAAGGCCAGCAGCACGTCCATGACGCGCATCACCAGCGTGTCCACCCAGCCGCCCAGGAACCCCGCCAAGAGCCCCAGCGTGCCGCCGATGACCAGCGCGGCGGCGACGCTGGCCAGCCCCACCAGCAGCGAGACGCGGGCGCCGGCCAGGATGCGCGACAGCGTGTCCCGCCCCAGGTCGTCGGTGCCCAGCGGATGGGCGCCGCCGGGGGGTGCCAGGGTGGCCAGGAAGTCCGGCGCTTCCGGCCCCGGCAACGGCAGCAGCGGCGCCAGGAGGGCACCCAGCAGCGCGAGCCCGATCAGCACCATGCCGGCCACCGCGCGCGGGTCACGCAACAGGCGGCGCCACACGGGGGCGCGGTCGTGCAGGCCAGCGCTCATCCGCGGCTCCTGAGGCGGGGGTCGAGCACGGTGTAGAGCAGGTCGGTCAGCAGGTTGATCAAGACGAACAGCGTGGCGGTGACCAGGATGGCGCCCTGCACCACCGGCACGTCGCGGGCGAAAATGGCATCCACCGTCAGCTTGCCGATGCCGGGCCAGGAGAACACGCTTTCCGTCACCACCACGCCGCCCAGCAACTGGCCGAGCTGCAGCCCCACCAGCGTCACCACCGGCATCAGCGCGTTGCGCAGCGCGTGCCGCCACACCACGCGGCGGCCGGGCAGACCCTTGGCGCGGGCGGTGCGGATGTAGTCGGCGGACAGGACCTCGATCATCGCGGCGCGGGTCATGCGCATGGTGGCGGCCGCCATGGCGGCGCCCAGCGTCAGCGCGGGCAGTGCTAGGTGGCGCAACGCTTCCACCGGGTCCGCCAACAGCGGCACATGGCCGGAGGAGGGCAGGATGGGCAGCGCGATGGAAAAGCCCATGATCAGCAGGATACCCAGCCAGAAAGAGGGCAGCGACAGCCCGCACAGCGCCACCAGCGTCGCCGCGAAGTCCGCCACGCCATTGCGCCGGGTAGCGGCCACCACGCCGGCGGGAATGGCGATGAGGAGCGACACCAGCAGCGCCGCCAGGGCGAGCTGCAGCGTCGGCACCAGCGCATCCCCAATCATCGCCAGCACGGGGCGCCCGGTCTGGATGGAGCGGCCGAGATCGCCCTGCAGCACCTGCCAGAACCAGGCCAGGAAGCGCAGCGGCAGCGGCTGGTCCAGCGCGTACTTCGCGCGCAGCGTGGCGATGGCGGCAGGGTCCGCCTCCAGCCCCAGCATCGCCGTCACCGGGTCCCCCGGCACGCTGGCCAACAGCGCGAAGGACAGCACGCAGATGCCGAACAGCACCGGCAGCAGCGCCAGCAGGCGCCCGGCGATCATCCTCATGCGGCGTCTCCGGCGTCAGCGCGGTTGCGCGCGGCGCGATAGGCGCCGATGCGGGCGGCGAGCGGTGTGGCGGCCGGCGGCGCCGCGTCCAGCAGGATGAAGGGCGGCAGGGCTTCCGCGAAGTGGCAGGCGGCCCGGTGGGTCGCGGCAATCTCGCGCAAGGGCGGCTGCGGCTCCTCTCGGCACACCGCCTGCGCCGCCGGGCAGCGGGCGGCGAAGCGGCAGCCGGGGGGCGGGGCGGCGGGGTTGGGCGGCTCGCCCGCCAGCGCGGCATGGGCGCGGGGGCCGGTGTCGGTGCGCGGGGCGGCTTCCAGCAGAGCACGGGTGTAGGGGTGGCGCGGGTCAGCGAAGAGGGTCTCGGCCGTCCCCGCCTCCACCACCCGCCCGGCATAGATCACCGCCACATGGTGGGCCAGGTGGCGCACCACCGCGAGGTCGTGGCTGATGAAGACCAGCGCCAGCCCGTCCTCGTGCTGCAGGTCCTGCAACAGGTTCACGACCTGCGCCTGCACCGAGACATCCAGCGCCGACACCGGCTCGTCGCAGACAATCAGCTCCGGCCCGACCGACAGCGCGCGGGCGATGGCGATGCGCTGCCGCTGCCCGCCGCTGAACTGGTGCGGCAACCGGTCGAGCTGCGCGGGCGACAGGCCGACGCGCTCCATCAGCGCGCCGGCGCGGCGCTCCGCCTCGGCACGGTCGCACAGCCGGTGCAGCAGCATGGGCCGCACCAGCGCGTCGCGGATACGCTCGCGCGGGTTCAGCGAGCCGTAGGGGTCCTGGAACACCACCTGCACGCGGCGGCGCATGTCGCGCAGCGCGGCGCCGCGCAGCCCGCGCAGGTCAGTGCCGTCCAGCAGGATGCGGCCCTCATCCGCTTCCTCCAGCCGCAACAACAGGCGGCCCAGCGTGCTCTTGCCGCAGCCGCTTTCGCCGACGATCGCCAGCGTTTCGCCGCGCCTGAGCGTCAGGTCGATGCCGTCCACCGCCCGCAGGCTGCGGCCGCCGGGCAGGGGGTAGGCGCGGTGGAGGTTCTCGGCGCGCAGCAGGGTCATGCCAGCGCCTCCACCGGCGCGCGCCAGCAGGCGACGTGGTGGCCCGGGCCAAGCTCGCGCAGCGGCGGCGTTTCGGCGCATTCGGGTGCCGCAAAGGGACAGCGGGTGGCGAAGCGGCAGCCCACCGGCATCTCGCCCGGCGCCGGCATGCGGCCGGGGATCGGCTCCAGCCGGTCGGCGGTGCCGGACAGCGCCGGCATCGCCGCTAGCAGCGCCAGCGTATAAGGGTGCTGCGCGTCGGCGAACAGGGCGGCGGCCGGCGCGCGCTCGACAATGCGGCCGGCATACATCACCGCCACCTCGTCCGCGATCTCGGCCACCACGCCAAGGTTGTGGGTGATGAACAGGATGCCAGTGCCGTGCTGTTCCCGCAGCGCCGCCAGCAGCGCCAGGATCTGCGCCTGGATGGTGACGTCCAGCGCCGTGGTCGGCTCGTCAGCGATCAGCAGTGCGGGCTCGCATGCCAGCGCCATGGCGATCATCACCCGCTGCCGCATGCCGCCCGAAAGCTGGTGCGGATAGCTGTCCAGCCGCTTCTCGGGCGCCGGGATCTGCACCTGCCGCAGCACCTCCAGCGCGCGGGTCCGCGCCTGCGCGCCCGACAGGCCGCGATGCACCCGCAGCGCCTCCCCCACCTGGTCGCCGATGGTAAACACCGGGTTCAGTGAGGTCATCGGCTCCTGGAACACCATGGCCATGCGGTTGCCGCGCAGCCGCGCCATGCCGCGCTCGTCCAGCCCGGCGATGTCGTCGCCCTCGAAGCGCAGCGTGTCCGCGCGGATGGCGTATTGCCCCGGCGCCAGCAGGCGCATCAGCGCCATGGCGGTGACACTCTTGCCCGAGCCGCTTTCCCCCACCACGCAGGTGATGCGCCCGGGATAGAGCGTGAGCGACACGTCCTCCACCACCCGCACGCGCCGCGACGCCGGCCCGAGGTCGACGCTGAAGCCCGCCATCTCCAGCACGGGCGCGGTCACGCGAGGATAGCCTTCAGCTCGGCCGCCGTGGGCAGGGACGCGAAGGCGCCGGGGCGGGACACCGTCACCGCCGCGGCACGCTGCGCCGCCGCGACCGCGTCGTCCATGGCGTGGCCTCGCAGCAGCCAGGCGGCCAGCACGCCGCAGAAGGTATCCCCGGCGCCCGCCGTATCCACCGCGCGCGCGGGCTGGGCGGGGTGCCGGCGCAACCCGCCGGGGCCCGCCATGGCGCAGCCGCCGGCGCCCAGCGTCACCACCGCGCAGCCCGCGCCCATGGCATGCAGCGCGGCCGCGGCCGCCCCGTCATGCAGTTCCGTGATGGCCGCCGCCTCGCCGTCGTTGGCCACCACCACGGCGCAGAGCGGCAACAGCGGCCGCATGTCCCAGCGCATCGGCGCGGTGTTGAGCATGACAGACGCGCCGCGCCCCCGCGCCGCCTGAACGGCGGCCAGCGTGGCGGGGGCGGACAGGTTGCCCTGCAGCAGCAGCATGTCGCCCTGTTGCAGCGGCTCCAGCGCCAGCAGCGCCGCCGCGGGGGACAGCGCATCGGCGGCGGCGCCCAGGGTCAGGATGCAGTTCTCCCCGTCCGGCGCGACCATCAGCAGCGACAGGTCGGTCGCCGCGTCCTGCGGCAGCAGCGAAACGCTGGCCAAGGGCTCGGCCCGCAGCGCCGCGCTCACCTCCGCCGCCGCGGCGTCCCGCCCCACGGGGGCGGCGAACAGCACGGCGGCCCCGGCGCGGGCCGCCACCACCGCCTGATTCAGCCCCTTGCCGCCGGGTGCGCGGCTTTGCCCGTCCGCCACCAGCGTTTCCCCCGCCCCCGGCAGGTGCGGCACCGGACACACGAGGTCGATGCCGGCATTGCCGAGGACGAGGAGGCGGCTCATGCGCGCGCGCGCTCCACCGCGGCCATGAAGGTGCGCAGCCGCTCGGGGTCCACCGGGTTCCACCACACGCCGTCGCGCTTCAGGTAGCTGGCGACGATCACCGCATCGGCCACCGTCAGGATGTCGCCCACATTGTCCGGCGTGACGCCGGAGCCGACGGCGACCGGCAGCGCGGTGCCGCCCGCGATGGTGGACAGCTCCTCCATGGTCGCGGAATCGCCGGTGCGCTGGCCGGTCGCGATGCAGACATCGGCATCAAAGAACTCGGCATCGCGTGCGAGCTCGGGGATCGAGCGGTCGGCGGTGATGGCATGCGCGCCGTGCTTGACATGCACGTCCGCGAAGATCTTCACGTCGCGCGCCCCCAGCCAGGCACGGTAGCGCGTGGCGGCGGCGGCGGGGCCCTCGATGAAGCCCTCGTTCGCCACGTAGGCATTGGCCCACTGATTGACGCGCACGAAGCTGGCGCCTGCGGCTTTCGCGACCGCCAGTGCCTGGATGGCGCCATTGGCCAGCACGTTGACGCCGACGGTCAGCCCGCTGGCGCGGCGCACCGCATCCGTCATCACCGCCATGCCGGCGGCGGTTTCCGGACCCAGGTGCTCAGGCTTGCTGAAGGGGATGTCGCCGTGGTTCTCGACGATCAACCCATCGACGCCGCCGTCGCGGTAGCGCCCGGCCTCGGCCACCGCGAAGTCGATGATCTCCTGCATCGGCCGCCCGTCGTAGCCGGGCGAGCCCGGCAGGGCGAGCGAGTGGATGACGCCGATGACGGCCTTGCGGCGGCCGAACAGCCCCTCGATGGCATTGGGGCGCGGCTGGAAGACGGGCTTGGCGGGCATCAGTTCCGGCCCGCCAGCCAGCCGAGCGTGTTGCGCCACAGCGTCTTGTAGCCGGGCCAGTCCACGAAGGGCTGCGGCAGCCAGTGCGGCCCGATGTCGGAGGTCCACGCCAGCGTGCGGCCCTCCCCATGCCGGCCGGTGACCAGTAGCGGGTGCCCGCCTTCTTCCGCCGGCAGGCGGGCCAGCACCTCGGCGCCCGGCTTGACCACCACCTCGTTGGCGCCGAGCAACAGCGGCATGGGCAGGTCGAGACCAGCGAAGATCGGATGGTTCCTGTGCGCTTCTGCGATCTCGGGCACGAAGCCGTCCGGCACCTCGATGCGGTCGTCACAGGGCAGGCATTCCACCGGCAGCGCCTCCTCCACCGGCGTGCGGCGCCAGCGGGCCTTGCCGTCGATGCCCTGGAAGGAGAAGTAGCCGCCAATCATGGCAAGCCCGCCGCCCTTGGCCGTCCAGTCGCGGATCAGCTTCAGGCGGTTGGGCACCGGCTTGCCGCGCAGCCACACCTCGGGCGGCAGCAGCAGCGTGTTCGCGCCGATGTCGGACAACAGGATCACGTCGTACTGCGCAAGCCCCTCGGCCGTGAAGGGAAAGCCCTCCGCCGCCTCGTGTGCCGGCATGTAGGTGAGCGCATAGGGGCTGTCGCGCAGCGCGGCCACCAGGGGCTCGGCGCCCAGGTGGAAGGTGACGCTGCCGAACTGGTCGAAGCCCTTGTAGTGGGTGGCCGACGTCGCCCAGCTTTCGCCGACGAGCAGCACCTTGGTTTCTGTCATGGGTGGATGGCTTTCCGTGTTGGGCGCGAGGACCGGGGGCGCCGCGCGGGCGGGGGTGCGACAGAATGCCGCACCACCAGTTCCACCGGCAGGCGGACCGGCGGGCCGACCGGCTCGCCGCGCAGCCGGCCGCGCAGCAGGGCCACGCCGCGCCGGCCAAAGGCCGCGACCGGCTGGCGGATGGCGGTGATGGGCGGGTTGAACAGGTGCAGCGGCCCGACATCGTCGAAGGCCACCAGCGACACGTCGGCCGGCACCGCGACGCCGGCCTCGCGCACCGCTTCCAGAAAGCCCGACAGCAGCGTGCCGGAGCCGATGAACAGCCCGGTCGGGCGCGCGTCCAGCGCCAGCCAGGCTGCGGCGGCGGCGCGGCCCTGTTCCGGGGTGTGGGGGCCGCTGATGCTCCAGTCCAGGCTGGCGCCCGGCGCCGCGTCGGCGGCGGCCTGTAGCCCGGCGCGGCGCTCGCTGCTGCTGAACAGCCCGTCCGGCCCGCCGACCAGCCCGAGGCGCCGGTGGCCGGCGGCCAGCAGGTGGTCGCCCGCCAGCCGGCCACCCTGGGCGTTGTCGCAGAACAGCTTGGGCACCTCGGTGCCGGCCACGTCCTCGTCGATCAGCACGATGCCCGGCAGGGCGGCGATGCGCTCGGCCAGCCGGCCGTCGTCGCCGTGGTTGGTCAGGAAGATCAGCCCGTCCACCTGGTGGCTCCGCAACCGCTCCAGGTAGTCCAGCTCGCGGTCCAGGCGGTTCAGCGTGGCGCACAGCAGCAGGCCCAGCCCTTCGGCCTCCGCCGCCTCCTCCACCGCCGCGGCGAGATGCGCGAAGAAAGGGTTGGCGATCTCGGGCACCACCAGGCCGATGGTGTCCGACCGCCCGAGGCTGAGGCTGCGCGCCAGGCGGTTGGGCCGGTAGTCGAGCTGCCGCACGGCGCGGTCGATCCGCCCGGCCGTGTCGGGTGGCAGGGTCAGCCCGGCATTCAGGTAGCGCGACACGGCGGTGACCGAGACCTCGGCCAATGCCGCCACATCCTTGACCGTTGCCCGCCGCATCAGGCCGCCTCGCCCCCGATCCGTTGTGAACCGCTTTAGTGAACCGATTTACAACGTGCAGGAGGCCGGAAAAGCCGTCAAGCCCGCGTTGCGCCGGCCGGCGGCCGTCTGGCACCGCCACTGGCCATCCAGATCGCGAGCACGGCACGGGGGCTGCGTCCGGCGGCAGGCGCTGTGGCCAGGAGCGGCCCCCGCGAGCCGTGGCGAGGGACCGCCCGCCCCCCCCCTTCAATCCTGCGCCGTCGGGCGGATTACGATGCTGCCCACCTCGACTTCGGGCGGCTGCCCGATCGCGAAGGCGATGCCGCGCGCGATGGCCTCGGGCGGGATCGCCACCTCGCCAACGCGTCGCCGCATCGCGTTCCGCACCTCCGGATCGGTCATCGAGTCGCTGAAGTCGGTGGCCACCATGCCCGGCGAAACCTCCGTGACGCGCAGCGAGGGCCCGGCCTCCTGCCGCAGCGCCTCGGTGATGGTGCGCACGGCGTTCTTGGTCGCGGCATAGACGCCCATGGTGGGCACGATGCGCAGGCCGGCGGTGGAGATCACGTTGACCACGTGCCCGCCACCCTGCCGGCGGAACACCGGCAGCGCCGCGGCGATGCCGTGCAGCACGCCCCGGATGTTGACGTCGATCATCGCGTCCCAGTCGTCGACGCACAGCGCATCGAAGCGCGAGATCGGGCCAATGCCAGCGTTATTGACGATCACGTCAAGCCGCCCGAACCGCTGCACCGCCAGATCCACCAGCGCCGCCACCCCGGCCCGGTCGCGCACGTCGGTGGCCCGCCACGCGGCGCGCCCGCCCGCTTCCAGGATGGCCCCGCCCACCGCCGCCAGCGGCGCTTCCCGCCGCGCGCCCAGCACCACGGCGGCACCCTGCCCGGCCAGCTCCCGCGCCGTCGCCGCGCCGATGCCGCTGCCAGCCCCCGTGATCACCACGACCTTGCCCCGCATGCCAGCCTCCCTGTCCAGCCCGCGATTTTAGGCGTCGGGACAGGACGTGCTATGCGCCAACCACCATGATTCTGTCGCATCCGTCCACGAAGGGCACCGACCCGCTGTCCGACGTCCTGGGAGTGCTGGGCGCGCGCAGCATCCGCCGCACCCGGCTGGAAGCGGCCGGGTCCTGGGGCCTCGCCTTCGCCGCGCAGGACCGGCTGAAATTCGTGGCGGTGGTGCGGGGCCATGCCTGGGCGATGCTGCCCGGCCGCGCGCCCCTGCGGCTGGCGGACGGCGACGTCTGCCTGCTGGGGCGGACCGCCTATGCCGTCGCCAGCCACCCCGGCGCCGCCCTGGCGGAAGGCGCGCCGCTGTTCCGGGCCGAGGCCAGCGAAGTTGTGCGACTGGGCGGCGCGGACACGGTGATGCTGGGCGGCGGCATCGCCTTCACGGAACACACGGCCGGCTTTCTGTTCGACGCCCTGCCACCGTTCCTGCTGCTTCCCGCATCGTCCGGCGCCGCCGCCACCACGGCATGGCTGCTGTCCATGCTGGAGCGCGAAGCCACCACGCCGCGCCCCGGCGGCGCGCTGGTGGCGGCCCGCCTGGCCGAGATCCTGTTGGTGGAGGCGATCCGCGCCGAGGCCGCCGCCCCGGCGACGACCCGGCCCGGATGGATCGCGGCACTGGCGGACCGCCAGGTGGGCGCCGCGCTGCGCCTGATGCACGGCGATGTCGCCTTTCCCTGGACGGTACAGCTTGTGGCCCGGCGGATCGGCATGTCGCGGTCCGCCTTCGCGGCACGGTTCCTGACCCAGGTCGGCCGGCCGCCGATGGATTACCTGTGCCATTGGCGCATGGTCCTTGCCCAGGCGGCGCTGCGCTCCGGGGAGGTGACCGCCGCCGCCGTGGCGGAACGGGTGGGCTATGCGTCGCAAAGCGCCTTTGCCCAGGCGTATCGCCGCTTCTTCGGCTACCCGCCCGGCCGCACCCGCCGGGACATCGCGCCCCCGCCGCCCGGCTGACCTCGCGGTTCCGGTTTGTGGGCTTCTCCCGCGCCGGGCCGGTCCCGGCAGGGCCTCACCGGCCGCCGCCGCCTTTTGCGCCGGGCCGCCGCAGCGGCGCCAGGGATGGCATGCCGGGCGGCGGCGGATCGCCGAAGAAGCGCAGTTCCGCCAGCAGAAAGTCGCTGGTGCTCTCGATCTCGTCGCGGATCGCGCAGCCGGCGCCCGCGCCGTCGCCGCGCCGCAATGCCGCGACCACGGATTTGTGCCGGTCGAACGGTGCATTCCAGCGCAGCAGCGCCGCCCGAGCGCCCCAGTACAGCGGCCCGCGCCGCAGCCACAGCGTTTCGATGAAGCCCAGCAGCATGGGGGCCCGCGCGTTGCGGAAGATGTCGAACATGAAGTGCTGGTTCTCCGTCAGCACCGCGGCCATGTCGCCCCGGGCCAGCGCCGCTTCCAGCAGGCCGACCCGGCGGTCCAGCCCGTCCAGCAGGGGCGCGTCGGCATGCGGCGCGGCAAGCCCGGCCGCCAGCGGTTCCAGCTGCAGCCGGATGGCGCGCAATTCCACGAAGGATGCCCGGGTGAGGCGCGGCACCACCGCCGTGCCGGAAGGCAGCACGTCCAGCACTTGCTCGGCCGCCAGGCGCTGCAGCGCGGCCCGCGCCGGCATCGGACTGGTGCCCAGCGCCGCCGCCACGCGGCGGATGGACAGCCGGTCGCCCGGCTGGAAGCTGCCGCCCATCAAGGCCAGCCGGATGGCGTCGTAGGCCTGATGCTCCAGCGTCAGGGGCGGCGGGCCGATGGGATTTGTCATTGCGTTGGCGGGCATTTTGTTATCACATTTCTGTAGCGACCGGTTAGCAGATCGCCGCTTCTGCCGCGACAGGGTTCTGCCGCCGGCAGCCGGCAAGGAGGGGACAGGCGTGGCCGAAAGCATCTTCTACGTGGTCGAGGTCGCCTTGCCCGAACACGAGCTTCCGGAATTCGCCGCTTGGTACGCGGCGGTGCATGCGCCGCACCTGTTCCAGGCGGGGTTCACCAACTGCACCTCCTACCTCGCCGTGTCCGGCGGCCTTTCGGTGGTCGACATCTACCAGGCCCCGGACTGGAGCATGTTCGAGGCGCCGGCCTTCGCGCGGTATCGCGGCCTCGTCTTCGAGGAGCCCTACCGGCCGGCGGCGCTGGCGGGAATCGCGAATATGCGCACGGTGTACCACCACCACGCGGCGACGCCCCTGCCGCCGCTGGACCCCGCAGCGTCCATGGATGCCGACTGGGTCCGCATCTGGCGGCTGCCCGGCGACACGGCGCTGGAGGACCGCATCGCCGCATGGCTGGCGGAAGACGGCGCCGCGGCGCTCGGCGCCACGCGGGTGCGGCTGCTGCACCGGGGGCCGGACGCACCGACCGGTGCCTCCGCCCGCCCGTCCCTGGCCCTGGTGACGGAATGGGCCGCCCGCCCCCCGGCCGGGGAAGCGCCGCTGCCCGAATGGATGCGCGAACACGTGGACCCTGCCCAGGGCTTCACCGGCTGCCGCCTGTACCCCTGGGCCAACGATCCGGCGCTGCAGGCCGAGGTGGCGCGCCGGGTCGCGGCGGCGGGGGCCTGAAGCATGGCGAGCCAGCTGTTTTCCCCGATCCGGCTGCGCGGCCTGACGCTGCCCAACCGCATCGTCATCGCCCCCATGTGCGAGTTCAGCGCCGAGGACGGCAAGGCCACCGACTGGCACCTGATCCACCTGGGGCACCTGGCCCTGTCCGGTGCCGGGCTGCTGATCATCGAGGCGACGGCGGTGGAGCCGCGCGGCCGCATCACCCGCGAATGCCTGGGCCTGTACAGCGACGAGACCGAGGCGGCGCTGGCACGCGTGCTGGCGGTGGTGCGCAAGTACAGCCGCATGCCGATCGGGCTGCAGCTCGGCCACGCCGGCCGCAAGGGCTCGCTGCGCAACCCGGCGGACGGCCAGGGGCGCGGCCACGCGACCGAGGCGGAAGGTGGCTGGCAGACGATCGGCCCGTCGCCCCTGCCCTTCGCCGCCGACTGGCCCGCCCCGCGGGAGATGGACCGCGCGGACATGGATGCCGTGGTGGCCGCCTTTGTCGCCACCACGGCGCGCTGCCTGCGGCTCGGCATCGACCTGCTGGAGATCCACGGCGCGCACGGCTACCTGCTCAGCAGCTTCCTGTCGCCGCTCGCCAACCGCCGGACGGACGCCTATGGCGGCAGCCTGGACAACCGCATGCGCTTTCCGCTGGAAGTGTTCGAGGCGGTGCGCGCCGCCTGGCCGGAGGACATGCCGCTCGGCGTGCGCTTCAACGGCACGGACTGGGACGAGCGCGGCATCACCACGGAGGAAGCCGTCCGCTTCGGCCAGGCGCTGGCGGCGCGCGGCTGCGACTATGCCGACATGTCCAGCGGCGGCAACGGCTTCGCCCGCATTCCCAGCGCGGCGGGCTATCAGGTGCCCTTCGCCACCCGGGTCCGGGACGAGGCGGCGATGCCCGCCATGGCCGTCGGCCTGATCCGCGAACCGGAGCATGCCGAGGCGATCATAGCCTCCGGCCAGGCCGACATGGTGGCGATCGGGCGCGGCTTCCTGAACGACCCGCGCTGGCCCTGGCATGCGGCCGAGGCGCTGGGCGTTTCCATCGAGGTGCCCTTTCCCTATTCGCGCGCTGCCACGCGCGCCGACATCCCTTCGTACGCCCGGTGAGCACCGCCATGGACTTCACGGCCCGCAAGCGCCTCGACCCCGCCCGGCGGCTGCAGCTGCTGGAGGACGCGGAGGAGATCCGCTGGATGAAGGCGTATTACGCCCAGGTCTGCGACGACAAGTTCGGCGCCGACCACCGGGCCAGGCCGCAGGCGGAAATCGATGCCGCCGTGCGCCCAATGGTGGAGCGCGTCTTCGCCGAGGACGCGGTCTGGGGCGGCGCGCCGGACGGCGCACCCCCGATCCAGGGGCGGGAAGCAATCTTCCAGCGGCTGCGCCTCAGCACCTGGACCTTCGCGATGCACTACTACGTCAACCCGGTGATCGAGATCGACGGCGACCGCGCCCATGCGCGCTGGATGCTGTGGGAGCCGTGCACGGCGGTGGACAGCAACACCGCCATGTGGATGTCGGCGGTCAGCGAGGACGACTACATCCGCACGCCGGATGGCTGGCGCCTGCGGAACTACGTGGTGCACTACAAGTTCCTGACGCCGTTCGACCGGCCCTGGACGGTTCGCGCATGATGGTTCCCACCCCCAGGCGAAAGGCCGCCGCATGAAGCGCCGGATGTTCCTCGCAGGCTTGTCGGCCACCGCCCTGCCAGCACCCCGCATCGCACAGGCGCAGGGCACCCGGGTGCTGCGCTTCATCCCGCAAACCGACCTCACCGTGCTGGACCCGGTCTGGACCACGGTCTACGCCACGCGTGACCATGCCAACATGGTGTTCGACACCCTGTACGGCACGGACCGCCAGTACCGGACTTCGCCACAGATGGTGGCGGGCCATGTGGTCGAGGATGACGGCCGGCTGTGGACGCTGTCGCTGCGCGACGGGCTGCTGTTCCACGACGGCACGCCCGTGCTGGCCCGCGACTGCGTGGCCAGCATCCGCCGCTGGGGCCAGCGCGACCCCTTCGGCCAGGCGCTGCTGGCGGCGACCGACGAGCTGTCCGCCCCCGATGACCGCACCATCCGCTTCCGGCTCAAGCGCCCGTTCCCGCTCCTGCCGGCGGCGCTGGGCAAGCTGCCATCCACCATTCCCGCCATGATGCCGGAGCGGCTGGCCAGGACCGACGCCTTCACGCAGGTGACGGAGATGGTGGGGTCCGGGCCGTTCCGCTTTCTGGCGGACGAGCGGGTGTCCGGCGCGCGCGTCGCCTACGCCAAGTTCGACCGCTACGTGCCGCGCCCCGACGGCGTGTCCGACTGGACCGCCGGCCCCAAGGTGGTGCACGTGGACCGGGTGGAATGGACCACCATCGCCGACCCCGCCACGGCGGCGGCGGCGCTGCAAAGCGGCGAGCAGGACTGGTGGAACTACGCGGCGTCGGACCTAGTGCCCCTATTGCGCCGCGCCGCCGGCCTGAAGGTGGAGGCGCTGGACCCGTCCGGCCTGTTCTGCCTGATGCGGCTGAACCACCTGCAGCCGCCGTTCAACAACCCGGCGATCCGCCGCGCCCTATTCGGCGCCATCAATCAGACCGACTTCATGACCGCGGTGGCCACCGACGACCCTTCCATGTTCCAGGTGCCGACGGGCTTCTTTCCGCACGGCACGCCGCTGGCCAGCGACGCCGGCATGGCCGCCATCCCGCGCGAGCCGGATTACGACAAGGTCCGGCGCGACCTCCGGGCCGCCGGGTACAAGGGCGAGAAGGTGGTGTTCCTGGCGGCCACCGACCCGGCCTTCGTCAAGTCGCTGGCCGATGTGGGCGCCGACATGCTGCAGCGCGCCGGCATGAACGTGGACTACCAGGTCAGCGACTTCGGCACCATGATCACCCGCCGCGTGACCCGCGCCCCGGTGGAGCAGGGCGGCTGGAGCGCCTTCATGACCGCGCTGGCCGGCATCGACATGCTGAACCCGGCGGTGCAGGCACAGCTGCGCGGCAACGGGGCCAATTCCTGGATCGGCTGGCCCGACAGCCCGCGCATCGAGCAGCTGCGCGACGAGTGGTTCCAGGCGCCGACGCCGGAAGCGCAGCATGCCGCCGCGCGCGCCATCCAGCTGCAGGCCTTCCAGGACGTGCCCTACCTGCCGGTGGGTCAGTTCTCGCAGCTCACCGCCTACAGCCGGCGCCTGAGCGACGTGCCACGGGGATATGCGTTGTTCTGGAACGTCCGCAAAAGCGGCTGAGGAAACCGGCCCCGACGCCGCCGCCGGCCAGGGCGGCGCCGGACCCCGCCCGTTCAGTGGAGCAGCACGGAGAACTCCTCCGCGCTCATGGGCTTGCCGAAGAAGTAGCCCTGCACCTCCTCGCAGCCTTCCGCGAGCAGCAGCGCCGCCTGGTCCTGCTCCTCCACCCCCTCCGCATTGGCCCGGACACCGAGCGCGCGGCTCATGCCCACCACCGCGCTGACGATCGCGCTCGCGTTGGGGTCGCGGCCCAGGTCCCGCACGAAGGAGCGATCGATCTTCAGCTTATCGAAGGGAAATTTCTGCAGGTAGCCGAGCGAGGAATAGCCGGTGCCGAAGTCGTCCATGGCGATCTTCACGCCCAGCCCGCGCAGCCGGCCGAGCATGGCCAGCGTATCCTCCGTGTCATTCAGCAGGACGCTCTCGGTGATCTCCAGCTCCAGACGCGCGGGCGACAGGCCACTGGCCTGCAATGCCGAGGTGACGCATTCGAACAGCCCCGCCTGCCGGAACTGCACGGGCGAGACGTTGACGGCGATATTCATGTGCGCCGGCCACAGCATCGCCTGCCGGCAGGCTTCGTTGATGGCCCAGGCGCCGATCGGGCCGATCAGCCCGGTTTCCTCGGCAACGCCAATGAACTGGTCGGGCGGCATGTTCCCATGGCCCGGGCGGTCCCAGCGCAGCAGGGCTTCCGCACCGATGATGCGCTTGTCTTCCAGGTTGATCTGCGGCTGGAATGCCAGCCTGAAGCCGCCGCTCGCCAGGGCCTGACGCAGGTCGGCTTCCAGCGCGCGCCGCTCCTGCAGCCGCTGGTTCATTTCGGTGGCAAAAAAACGATAGCCGCCGCGCCCCGCTTCCTTGGCCTGGTACAGGGCCAGGTCCGCATTCCGCATCAGCTGCGCTGGCTCGCAGGGCAAGCCCGGCTCCGACATACCGATGCCCACGCTCAACCCGATGCAGGCCTGACCGCCCGACAGCGCGAAGGGCTCCTCCAGCACCGCGATCAGCCGACGCGCCAGGAATGCCGATGTCTCCGGCTGCGTGGCGCCCAACTGGATCACCGCGAATTCGTCGCCGCCCAGCCGCGCCAGGGTGTCGTTTTCCCGCAGGCATCCGGACAGCCGCTTGGCCACGCCTTGCAGCAGTTCATCGCCCGCCGCGTGGCCCAGCGTATCGTTGACTTCCTTGAAGCGATCGAGATCGAGGCACAGCACGGCGGTCACGTCGCTGTCGCGCCGCCCGTGCTTGAGGGCCTGCGTCAGCCGGTCCGCGAACAAGCCGCGATTCGGCAATCCGGTCAGCAGGTCGTGCGCGGCCAGATAGCTGGCGCGGTGCAATGCCTCGTCCAGCAGCCGCAACGGCAACACGCGGAGCAGCGCGAAGATCACGGTCGCGAGCAAAGTGGAGCACGACGCCACCAGCAAGGTCATCAACAGCGGCTGCAACAGGCTGCGGGCCGCCTCCGTGCTGCCGATCGTCTTGCCGTCCACCAGCACTGCCTCGCTGTAGGTGGCCAAAGGCCAGGCCGGCTCCACCGCCGGGGCGGACTCCAGGATCAGGCGGCCCGATGCGTCGAACACCCGCCGCCGCTCGCCAGAGGCACGGCCCTGCTCCGGCGCGCGGACCCGCACGCCTTCGAACGCCCAGAACGCCGGGTTGGTGCGCGACAGCTCGGCGATTTCCAGCGCATGCAGCGTGGCGCTGGCTTCCAGTGCGCCGAGCACGCGAAAGCGCGCCGCCGCGAAGAAGGTGGCAGGCAGGGCCAGTGCGAACAGCAATGCAGCCAGCGCCGACAAACCCGTCATGGTCCGTGCCACGGCCCGGCGCGACGCGTCCGACGGTTGCGTCGGACCATGAACGCGAACCGGCGCCCGGACACGCCGCAGCAATGCCCAGGCCCCGTCGGGCGCGAATAAACCGGAGGTGGGGGTTTGCCAGGTCACCTGGCGTTCATGCACCCCTGGCGGCAAACAAATCCTAAACGGCGTGGTGCAAAAAATTTTCCTGCGGGCCAGCGAATTTGCGAATCCTTCAGTGCTGTCGCGCCATAAGCCGGCGGTGCGGCACGGCCGGACCAGCGATGTTCGAACGGCGCCGCGCGCGGCAGCAGGAGTTACCGGTTTGCGAAGCGAGGTTTTCGGGCATCTTCCGCCCGCCGGCGGCCACGGGCTGCAGCGCTGGTTCCGCCGGCTGCGTGGGGCCGCAGCGGCATTCCTGGTGCTGGCCCCGCTGCAACCGGCGAGTGCCGAGCCGCTGCCGCGCGAGCTGCTGCTTGTCGCCCAGGTGCTGGGCTTTCTGGAACAGCCGCCCGCGGGCGACATCGACGTCGGCATCCTGCATCTCGCCACCAACCGGCTGGAAGCGGAGCAGGTGGCGGCACAGTTCGGCGGGGGCGTCCGGGCGGGCGGCGTCGTGCTGCGCCCCCGGCTGCTGCCGCTCGACCAGCTGAACGCCTCCATGCCCCAGCTGCTGCTGCTGACGCGCGGCATGGTGCCGATGGCGGCCACCGTCGCCCGCGCCGTCGAGGGCCGCGGTGTGCTCACCGTCACCCCCGATCCGGCGCTGATCGATGGCAACCTGGCGGTGCTGGCGGTGCGGGCCTCGCCACGGGTCGAGATCATGGTCAGCCGTGCCGCCGCCCAATCCGCCGCGATCAGCTTCGCCGGCGCCTTTCGCATGATGATCCAGGAACGCTAAGGCCATGGCCGGCACCTCCCCCCTTTCGCTGGCGCCCGCCGCCGTGCTTATGACCGCGGCGATGGCCGCCATGGGTCCCGCGCCCCGCGCCCTGGCAGAGGATTTCGACCGCGGCGCCCTGGAAGCCCTGTTCGGCGAGCCGGTGACCACCAGTGCCACGGGCAAGCCGCAGCGCGCCTCGGACGTGCCGGCGGCCATGGACATCATCACGGCCGAGCAGATCGTGCGGTCCGGCGCGCGTGACATCCCGGAAGTGCTGGCGCGTTACACCGCGCTCGATGTGCAGCAGTACAACGTGGCGGACTACAACGTCACGGCGCGCGGCTACGCCGCTCCCAACACGCCGCGCATGCTGGTGCTGGTGAACGGGCGGCAGGTGTACCGCGACGACTACGGCCGGGTGTCCTGGCAAAACATCCCCGTGCAACTCAGCGAGATCCGGCAGATCGAAGTCGTCCGCGGCCCCAACAGCGCCTTGTTCGGGTTCAACGCCGGTGCCGGCGTGATCAACATCATCACCTTCGACGCGGTGCGCGACCGCATCAACAACGTCGTGCTGCGTGCCGGCCAGGGGCGCTACCAAGAGGTTTCGGGCATCATCTCCGCGCCGCTCGGCGCCGCGTCCGGGCTGCGCCTGTCCACCGGCCTGCGCGACCAGCGTGCCTGGCGCTCCGGCTACAGCAGCCTGGACGACCTGCTGGATTCCGATCGCGCCACCCGCCACGGCCAGTTCGCCGGGGAGGTCGCCTTCGGCGTGGCGGAAGGCGTGCGCGCCAGCATCGACGCCAGTTATTCCCGGTCGATCGACAGCGAATTGCAGCTGCCGGGTATCTTCATCCCCTGGGACCTGGAAAGCTGGAGCCTGCGTGGCCGCGTCACCGCCGACACGCGGGCCGGCATCGTCGAGGCATCGATTTATCACAACGCGCTGGATGCCAAGCTGGCCAGCGTGCCGACCAACCAGCAGGGCGTCACAGTCGTGCAGTTGAGCAACACGGTCAAGCTCAACGCCGCGCACACCCTGCGGCCATTCCTGGAATACCGCCACAACGAGATCACCGGCGCGGGCAGCAGCGGCATCCTGGCGGTGCCGTCCACCCGCACCAGCGTCGACGTGGCGGCCGGCGGCGTGATGTGGAACTGGGTGCTCCGCCCCGGGCTCGAATGGACCGCGGCGACGCGCTACGACCATCTGTGGTACGGCGCCAGCGGCTATGACCAGCTGGCGGCGAGCCCCTACGACGACGACGACTTCCGCCGGTCCTGGGAAACCCTGTCCTGGAACCTGGGGCTGGTTTGGAAGGCGACCGAAGCCGATACCATCCGGGCCGGGGCCGCGCGCGGCGTGGTGACGCCCAGCGACTACGACCTGAGCGCCATCAGCCCCGTGCCGCTGCTGGGCCTCAGCGTCCTGGGCAATCCCCGGCTGAAGCCGACCACGGTGGACAACTACGAGATCGAGTACCGCCGCCGGGTGGAAGCGATCAATGGCCGCTTCGGCGTCATCGGTTTCTTTCAGGTCAACCGGGGCATCAACACCTCCCTCGGTGCCTTGCCGACCTATTCGCCCGCCACGGGCACGGCGTTGCTGTCGCCCTACAGCATCGGCTCCTCGCATGCCCATGGGCTGGAGCTTTCGCTGCGTGGCGAATGGCAGGCCGGCTTCGACTGGGGCGCCGAGTACCGCCTGGCCATGGTGGAGGAAGCCGACGCGCCGAGCTACGCGGCCTTTTCCCGCGCCTCGCCCCGCCACCTGTTGTCCACCCGCCTCGGCTGGGGGCAGGATGCGTTGCGGGCGGACATCTTCGCGCGCTACAGCACCGAGATGCGCGGCTACCGCATCATGGAAAGCGGCATCCTGCCGGTCTCCGTCGGCGATTACGTTTCTGTGTCCAGCCGGGTGGGATACAAGATCAACCAGCAGCTCACGGTCGCGGTGGAAGGCTCCAGCCTGCTGCACCAGAGGCAGCGGCAAAGCATCGGCGCGGAAGCGGAGCGGCGCCTTTTCGTGTCGTTGCGCATGGATTTCTGAAGCGGTCCTGGCGCCCGCGGGAAGCGCACCGCAAACCCGGCGTTGCCGGGCGGTGCGGCGATCGCCTTCCTGGGGCCGGGGTCATCCCACCGGCCTTCACCGCGCTTTGGCCAAATGATCCGGCAGCGGCGCTAGGAAGCCTCCCCCGCGGATGCCGGGTGTCGGATGCCGGCGGCGCCATGCCCGCCCAGCGCCGTCCTCACCGCCGCCGCCAGCTGATCGGCGTTGTAGGGCTTGGCCAGCACAATGCTGCCGGTCAGCTCGCCCCGCAGCAGCGGCGCGGCGTCGCCGCTGGCGAACACCACCCCGATGTCCGGCCGCGCCGCGCGCGCATGCGCCACGAGTTCCGCGCCCGATGCGCCAGGCAGGTTGATGTCCGTGACCAGCACGTCCACCGCCCGCGTCCTCAGCGCCTCCGCCGCCGCTTCCGCGCTCGAGACATCCAGGACGCTGTAGCCCGCATCCTGCAGCATCTCGGCGGAATTGGCGCGGATCATGGCATCGTCCTCGACCAGCAGCACGGTGGCCGCCGCGGGCGCGGGCGCGGGCCGCTGGCCGCCGCGCAGGGCCGCCTGCCGGCGCTGCGTCTGGTTGGCCAGCACGTGGCGCAGCTTCCTCGCCAGGGCCTCGCGCGAATAAGGCTTCGACAGCAGTTCCACCCCGGCATCCAGCTTGCCGCCGTGCACGATGGAATTCTCGGTATAGCCCGATGTGAACAGCACGGCGATCTCCGGCAGCCGCAGCCGTGCCTTGCGCGCCAGCTCCGGGCTTTTCAGCGTGCCGGGCATCACCACGTCGGTGAACAACAGGTCCACCGGGATGCCGCTTTCGATCACGATCAGCGCGCTGGCCGCGTCCACCGCCTTGAGCACGCGGTAGCCGAGTTCCGACAGCATCTCCACCACCACGCCGCGCACCGCGGCATCGTCTTCCACGACCAGCACTGTTTCCGTGCCGCCCACCAGGGGGCCCGTGGCGGCCTGCACCAGCACGTCCTCCGCCTGCATGGCGCGGGGCAGGTAAAGCTTGATGGTGGTGCCGTGCCCGGGCTCGGAATACAGCTTGATGTGCCCACCGGACTGCTTGACGAAGCCGTACACCATGGAAAGCCCGAGGCCCGAGCCCTTGCCTTCCGCCTTGGTGGAAAAGAACGGTTCGAACACGCGGTCGATGATGTCGGGCGCCATGCCGCAGCCGGTGTCGGACACCGCCAGCATCACGTACTGGCCGGCCGTCACGTCGTCATGGCCGCGAACGTAGCTGTCGTCCAGCTGCGCGTTGGCCAGCTCGACCGTCAGCCTGCCGGTGCCGCCCATCGCGTCCCGCGCGTTGATGGCGAGGTTGAGCAGCGCGTTCTCGATCTGCGTCGGGTCGATAAGGGTGTTCCACAACCCGCCGCCCAGCACCGTCTGGACCTCGATGCCCTCGCCCAGCGCGCGGCGCAGCAAATCGTCCATGCCCTGCACGAGGCGCGTGACATTGACCACCTTGGGCTCCAGGGCCTGGCGGCGGCCAAAGGCCAGCAGCTGCGAGGCCAGCTTGGCGCCCCGCGCCACGCCCGCCATGGCATTGGCCACGTGCCGCTCCGCCCGCGCATTGCCGGCGATATCCTGCGACAGAAGCTGCAGGCTGCCGGACACCACCTGCAACAGGTTGTTGAAGTCGTGCGCCACGCCGCCCGTCAGCTTGCCCACCGTTTCCAGCTTCTGCGACTGGGCCAGCTTGGCTTCCGCCTGCCGGCGCTCGTCGATCTCCGCGATCACCCGTGCTTCCAGGGTCTCGTTCAGGGCCCGCAGCTGCTCCTCGGCCCGCTGCCGGTGCCGGATCTGGGACGCCAGATGGGCGGCCTGCCGTTGCAGCGATTCCTCGGCGGCGCGCTGCTCGGTGATGTCGGTGTGCACGCCGACCCATTCGCCGATCACCCCCGCCTCGTCCAGGATGGGCAGGGCACGCACCAGAAAGCTGCGCCAGGCGCCGCTGTGGTGCCGCACGCGGTGCTCGAACACGAACATGGACCGGGTGGCCACGGCGGCGTTCCACGCCTCCACGGTGGGCCGCGCGTCGTCCGGGTGCACGGCTTCGGCCCAGCCGTAGTTCTGGTAGGCTTCAAAGGACTGCCCGGTCAGCGCCGCCCAGCCCGGCTGCTCGCCCAGCATGCGGCCGTCGGCGCTGTTGGTCCACAGCACGCCGTGCACCGCGTCCATCGCGGTGCGGAAGCGCTGGTTGCTGTTGTCCAGCGCCTCCTGCTGCCGGACGCGCCGCTCCACGTCGACGCCCAGCACCAGCACGCCGTCCACCGCGCCCGCCGCGTCGCGGCTGGGCACATAGCTGATCTCGCAGCGCCGGCTGCTGCCGTCCCGGCGGGGGATGGCGGCCTCGATGGTCACGCGCTCGCCCGCCATGGCGCGCTCCAGGGCGGGGAGGCGCTGGGCAAAGAACGCCTCGCCGGTCACCTCCCGCATGGGGCGGCCGATCACCTCGCGCACCGGGACGCCGAACCAGTCCTCGTACAGGTCGTTGGCGAAGCGGTACACGTATTCGCGGTCCAGCTTGGACACCAGCATGGGCAGGGCGTCGGCCAGCGACCGCAGCTCGGCCTCCTGCGCCGCCACGGTCCGCTCGGCGGCGATGCGGTCGGTGTTGTCCAGCACCGTGCACATCACGCCGCCAACCTGCCCGTCCGCCTCGAAGACCGGCGTGTAGAACAGGTCGAAGAACAGCGCCTCGTCGCGCCCGTTGCGCCGCAGGGTCATCGGCTGGTCGCGGTAGGACACCACCTCGCCGCGGAAGCCGCGTTGCAGCACCGCGCGGTTCCAGTCCCAGATCTCCGGCCACACGTTCGGCACCGTGCCGCCCAGCGCCGCCGGATGGTTGCTGCCGGCGATCTCGCGGTAGCTGTCGTTGTACAGCATGACGTGGTCGTTGCCCCACATCAGCACCTTGGGCACCGGCGAGTTGACGATGTTGGACACCGTCGCCTGCAGGACCGGCGACCAACCCGCGATGTCCCCGAGCGACGTCCTGCTCCAGTCATGGTTCCGGATCAGCGCGCCGCAGGTGCCGCCGCCCGGCGGCCAGGCCGGCGTCGCCGCCGCCCCGTCCGGATGCTGCCGCAGCATCTTCAGCGCCGAGCGCACCACCTCGCTGGCATTTGCGTAGTCCCCGGACGACAGGCTGTCATGGATGAACCGTTCCAGTTCCGGGGTGAGCGATACGTTGCGGGTTGGGCGCTGGGGCATTCGTCCCGGAAATCACACCGCGCCGCCCCGTGTCAACAAGTGGCACGCACCAGGAACCTTCTCGCCGGCCGCCATTATTCGATACGCAACCGCTCGATCAACCGGCCGAACACGTCGCGGTCCTGATCGGCCAGCGCCCTGAAGGCCTCGCCATCGGCGTAGGCGAAGGTCAGGCTGGCGCGCGCCAGCGCCTCGCGGAACGCCGGGTCTTCCGCAGTCCGGCGCGCCGCGTCGGTCAGCACGGCCACCACCGGGGCGGGCGTGGCCCGGTGCACCGCCAGCCCGCGCCACACGCCCACCGACACGTCGAAGCCGCGCTCCTGCAGCGTCGGCACGTCGGGGAAGCCGGCGTCGCGCTGCCCGGCCATCACGGCCAGGAGGCGCATCCTGCCGCCCTGCACATAGGCCGAGGCCTCGCCCGGGCTGGTCGCCACGGCGTCCACGTGCCGGCCCATCAGCGCGGCGAGGCCCGGCGCCGAGCCGGTGAACGGCACGTGCAGGAACTCGGCGCCGACCTTGTCCTCCATGGCCGCCGCGGCCATGTGCCAGATGGAGCCGGGGCCGCTGTTGCCGAGCTTCACCGTGCCCGGCCGCCGCTTCGCCTCGGCGATCATGTCCTCGATGCTCGCCCAGGGGGAGTCGGCCGGCACCACCACCGCGCCCGGGTCGGCGTTCAGCAGCGCGATCATATGGAAATCGTCGGACGAGAAGCGCACCCGCTTCAGCCCCGGCAGGATCGCCAGGTCGGAATACACCAGCCCGACCTTGTAGCCGTCGGGGCGGGCGTTCAGAACCTCCTGCATGCCGATCGCGCCGCTGGCGCCCGGCCGGTTCAGCACCACCACCGGCTGCGGCAGGTACTTGCGGGCGACCTCGGCGAAGGCGCGCGCCACGATATCCGTGCCGCCACCCGGGGCCACCGGCACCACAACCTCGATCGTGCGGGACGGAAAGCTCTGGGCGGCGGCGCCCCGGGCAAGGGCGGCGCAGGCCGCCGCCGGGGCAAAAGCCAGCAGACGCCTGCGGCACATGGGTTTCATGGTGGACCATCCCCGTTGGTGTATTTTCCTGGCAGGCGTTGGAACCCGGCCGCAGGTCGCGGCCGGCGTTTCTAGAGCGAGGCCCGCAGCATCGCCCGGTAGTCTTCCGCGCTGGCTTCGCGCGGGTTGGTCCGGTGGCTGTGGTCCGCCAGGGCACCGGACACCACGCGGTCGAACACCTCTTCCCCGACGCCAAGCTCGGACAACCTCCCCGGCAGGCCGATGCGCGCGGTCATGCCGCGCACCGCCTCCTCCAGCGGATCGGACGGCGCGAGGCCCATGGCGGCGGCCAGCCGCGCGAACTTGTCTTCCCCGCGCGTGGTCGGGGCATCGCGGTTGAAGGCGATCACGGCCGGCATGAACACCGCGTTCAGCGTGCCGTGGTGCAGCTTCGGGTTGATGCCGCCCAACGCGTGGCTCAGGCTGTGCACGCAGCCCAGGCCCTTTTGAAAGGCCATGGCGCCCATGGTCGCGGCCATGGCCATGTCGGCGCGGGCGGCGCGGTTGTCCGGCTCCCGCGTGGCGACCGGCAGCGCCGCCCAGCCGCGCCGGAGGCCTTCCAGCGCGATGCCGTCGGCCGGCGGGTTGAAGGAGGGGGCCAGAAACGTCTCGATGCAGTGGGAGATCGCGTCCATGCCGGTGGCCGCCGTCAGCAGGGGCGGCAGGGTCAGCGTCAGCTCCGGGTCCACGATCGCGGCGCGCGGCACCAGGTGAGGCGACAGCAGCCCCAGCTTGCGGCCGTCATCCAGGATGATGATGGCACCGCGCCCCACCTCGCTGCCGGTGCCGGCGGTGGTGGGGATCGCGATGGTTGGAAAGGTCTTCGCGGTGATCCGCTCCACCCCGCCCTCGATCGCGGCAAAGCTCTTCAGCGCCCCGCCATGCGCGGCCAGGATGGCGACGCCCTTGGCGAGGTCCAGCGCCGAGCCGCCGCCGATGGCCACGATGCCGTCGGCGCCGGTGTCGTGGAACAGCGCCGTCGCCGCGCGCACCGCCGCCTCGTTGGGGTTGCCGGGGGTGTCGTCGAACACCCCGGCCGGCGCGACGCCCAGCGCCGCCTCCACCCGCTGCAGCAGGCCCAGCCCGCGCACGCCCTTGTCCGTCACCACCAGGGGCCTCGCGATGCCCGCGAGCCGCAGCTCCGCGCCAAGCTGCGACAATTCCCCGAAGCCGAAATGCACGCGCGTCACGTAGTTGATCAGGCCCACGCCGTCCTCCCCCTGTCCCCGCCCCGGCTCTTGGCGGCCCGGGCGGGCTGATCAGCGCAAGATGTGACAGCCGCGTAAATCCGCTATTTCCGGATAGCGCTATCACCAAAGGAGAATTGGCCCGTGCGCCCCACGCCCCTGGCCCGGTTGTCGTTGCGCCAGCTGCAGCTGATCGCGGCGATCGAGGACAACGGCTCGCTGAAGCGCGCCGCCGAGGCCGTGGCGATGAGCCAGCCCCGCGCGACCAAGGCCCTGCAGGAAGCCGAGGAGCTGATGCGGCACCGGCTGTTCCACCGCACCAACCGCGGCCTCAGCCCCACCGCGTCCGGTGCATGCGCGATCCGCAGCGCGCGGGCCATCCTGGCGCAGCTCGGCCGGCTGGAGCATGAGCTGGACGGCCTGTCCGCCGGCGGCTGGAGCCACCTGCGCATCGGCACCATCATGGGCGCGGTGCCCTTCGTGACCGAGGTCATCCAGCGGCACCTGCGGCGCTTCCCGCAAAGCTCCGTCGAGATCCTGGAAGACACCAGCGCCGAGCTGCTGCGCCAGCTCGACCGCGGGGCGCTGGACCTGGTGGTCGGGCGCAGCTCGGTCAGCGCCACGCCGCAGCTCTACGACGTGGCGGCCTTTCATGACGAACGGCTGGCGGTGGTGGCCAACGCGGCGCACCCGATGGCGGGGCGCCGGCGGGTGCGGCTGGAAGACCTCGTGGATTGCCGCTGGATCGTCTACACCGCTGGCATGCCGATGCGCCGCTCGCTGGAACAGGAGTTCCAGCACGCCGGCCTGGCCTTTCCACGCGCGCTGCTGGAAACCCGCTCGGCACTCACCACCCTGTCGCTGATCCAGGGCGATGCACGGACGGTCGCGCTGCTGTCCAGCGACGTGGCGGCGTTCTTCGCGGGCTTCGGCATGGCGCGGGTGCTGCCCATGCACCTGCAATCCAAGAGCGACCCCTACGAGGTGATCACCCGGCGCGGGCAGGACCTGCCGGAACACGCCGCGCGCTTCATCGCCGAGATGACGTCGGGTCTCGGCACCCCCGCCGGGGCGGGCTGACGGCGCCGCCGGCCCGCCCGCGCCCGCGTCAGCCCGGCTGCACGCCCCAGAACTTGCTGAAGCCGGTTTGCATTCCCTGCATCCCGCGCGTCGCGGTCTGCTGCTTGAACTGGCCCAGCGGGTAGTACGGCACCTCTTCCAGGCAGGCGAGCTGGATGTCCCGGCACACCGCCTGGCGGGCGGCGAGGTCCGGCGCGTCGAACCAGTTGTTGTAGAGCCCTTCCAGGCGGGCGCTTTCGTACCAGCCGGCATAGCCCGCGGCGCCGTTGCCGCGGATGCCCACGTGGGTGGCGGGATTCAGCAGGTCGGTGCCGGTCCAGCTGGTCGCGAACAGGCTCCAGCCGCCGGAGTCCACCGGGCCGCGGTTGTTGCGCCGCTGCAGCATGGACCCCCAGTCGGTGGCCACGTAGTCGACGTTCATGCCGATGCGCCGGAGCATGTCCGCCGCGACATCGCCCAGCGCCTTGATGGTCACGTAGTCGGTCGGCACCAGCAGCACCACCTTCTCGCCCTTGTAGCCGGCGGCGAGCACCTCGCGCTTGACCGCCTCGTCGTCGCGCGGCTTGCGCAGCGGGTCCAGCCCGACCTCGCTGGCCATGGGCGTGTCGGGGCAGAAAAAGCCGGTGGGCACGTGGTAGCTGGCGCGGTCGTCGCCGACGATGGCCTGCATGTAGGCCGCCTGGTCGATGGCGCCCATCACCGCGCGGCGGATCGCCGGATTGTTGAAGGGCGCCTGGGTGCTGTTCGGCCGCAGCATGCCGATGGTGCCCGCTTCCTCCTGCACCCGCAGCCGGATGTCGCGGCTGCGCGCCAGCATGGGCTTCAGGTCGTGGGCCACCTGCTCCCACCAGTCCTGCTCGCCGGTCATGATGGCGCCCGCGGCGGTGGAGGCATCCGGGATGGTGGTCCACACCACCCGGTCGTAATGCGCGACCTTGGGCCCCGCGGTGCCCAGCGCCGGCCCGCCCTCACGCGGGCGGTAGCGGTCGAAGCGCGCATAAACGTTGCGCGAGCCCTGCAGCCGCTCCTCCTGCACGTAGCGGAACGGACCGCTGCCGACGATCTCGGTGATCTGCGCCCCGGGGTCCGTGCGCGCGATGCGCTCCGGCATGATGGCCGGCATCATCGCGGTGGTCTTGGCCAGCGCATCCGCCAGCAGGGGAAAGGGCTTCTTCAGGCGGAAGACGATGGTGCGGTCGTCCGGCGCCGCGATCTCGTCGGTCGCGCGCATCAGCGCGCCGCCAAAGGAATCGCGCGCCCCCCAGCGGCGGATGCTGGCCACGCAGTCGCGCGCCAGCACGGGCGTCCCGTCATGGAACAGCAGCCCTTCGCGCAGGCGGATGGTCCAGCGCCGCCCGTCCTCCTCCACCACATGGCCTTCCGCCATCTGCGGGTGGGCCACGTCGTTCTGGTCCAGGCCGTAGAGCGTGTCGAACACCATGAAGCCGTGGTTGCGCGTCACGTTGGCCGTGGTCCAGTGCGGGTCCAGAAAGGCCAGGTCGATCTGCGGGATGAACCGCAGGGTGCGGGACTGGGCCTGCGCCAGGGCCGGGGCGGCAAAGGCGGCCGTGGACACGGCCATTCCCTGAAGCAGCGAACGACGACGCATGGAAAATCTCCTTCGCTGCGGGCCGCGCGCGGCCGCGCGGCCTGACGTGTGAACCCTCATGCTGCCGATTTGCGCCGGGCATGCAAGGGCCATGCGGGCCGGGGGCGGCGCTCACGCCGTGGCGCCACCCAGCCGGATCACCGCCCGGATGTCCTCCACCAGCGCAACCGCGGCGACCGGGGGCGAGCGGTCGCTGCGGCGAACCAGGCTGACCGTGCGGCGGATCGCCGGCGCGCCCACCGGCCGCACGGCAAGCTGCGGCACAAAGCCGATCTCGGCGGCCGAGGACGGCAGCAGCACGATGCCGAGGCCGGCGCGCGCCATGCTGACCAGCGTGCCCGTGTGCACCGCCTCCTGCGCCGGAGAAACGATGTGCCCGGCCTGCGCGAAGGCGTGATCCACCAGCCGGCGGATGGAGCTGTCGCGTTCCAGCAGCAGCAGACGCTCCCGCGCCAGGGCCGGCAACGGGATCTCCCGCAGCGCCGCCATGGCGTGGCCGGGCGGCAGCATGGCCATGATCCGGTCCTCGAACAGCGGCTGCAGCAGGAATTCCGGCCCCGGCTCCAGATCCGTGGCGATGCCGATATCCACCTGTCCGGACCGCACCAGCTCGTAGACCTGCCCGGTCACCGCCTCGCGCACCCGCACTTCCAGGTCGGGGTGCCGGGCGTGCAACCGCGCGATCGCGGCCGGCAACAGGCCGGAAGCGACCGAGGGCAGCACCGCCAGCCGCGCCACGCCGCGCCGCCGCGCCGCCAGGTCCTGCAACCCCGCGATGGTGACATCCAGCTCCTGCAGCAAAGGGTCCAGCGAGCGGGCGAGCTCGCGCCCCGCCGCCGTGGGCTCCGCGCCGCGCGGCGTGCGGTCCAGCAGGCGCAGCCCCAACCCTTCCTCCAGCTGGCGGATCTGCACGGTCAGGGCGGGCTGGGTGATGTGCAGCAGCCCCGCCGCCCGGGTGAAGCTGCCGGACCGCAGCACCGTGCTGAAGGCGCGCAGGCCCTTGAGGGTGATGGCCATAAAGGATCTTTATCGACCCAGTAATTCATTTCAATTGATTTATGGCGTCCGCGCGCCCGGAATTGCCCTCGGAAACCGTCCGACACAGGACGGGCCAGGGAGAGCGAACGATGTCCACGACGCAGCAGCGCCGATATTTCGTGCGGGCCGAGGATGTGCCCGGCTACAGCCCCGCCAACCACACCGGCACCGTCAACCGCCGGCTGATCGGGCCGGAAACGGTGGGGGCGGAGACCATGGAGGTGCTGCACGGCACCATCGCCCCGGGCCAGGGCGCGGCCCCCCACGCGCACCCGGGCATGGAGCAGGCCTGCTACATCCTGTCCGGCCGCGCCCGTGCCGAGGTGGGCGGGCAAAGCCGCGAGATCGGCGCCGGCGAGATGTGCTTCTTTCCGGCCGGCGAGGAACACATCTTCACAGTGGTGGGCGAGGAGCCGGTAACGCTGCTGGTGATCTACTCGCCCCCCTATGGCGAGGACCCGGCCAAGGTGCTGCGCCGCACCGGGGAGGCGCACGCGTGATCCGCCGCCGCAGCCTGCTCGGCGCCGCGGCGGCCCTGCCGCTGCTGCCCGCCGCCGCCCGTGCCCAGGCTGAATGGAAGCCTTCCCACGCCATCACGCTGGTGGTGCCCTTCGCCGGCGGCAGCGGCACCGACGCGGTGGCCCGCATCCTGGCCGACCTGCTGGGCGCGCGGCTCGGCGTGCCGGTGGTGGTGGACAACCGCGCCGGCGCCAACGGCACGCTGGGCGCCATGCAGGTGGTGCGCGCGGCGCCGGACGGCCACACGCTGTTCGTCACCACCAACACCACGCATTCGGCCAACCCCTCGCTGATGAAGCGCATCGAGTACGACCCGGTGGCCGACTTCACGCCGGTCGCCCGCGTCGGCAACCTGCCCTTCATGCTGGTGGTGGGCGAGGCCAGCCGCGCGCAAAGCCTGCGCGACCTGCTGGAGATGGCGCGCCGGGCGCCGGGCCAGGTCAGCTACGCCAGCGGCAACAGCACCGGCATCGTCGCCGGCGCGACCATGGCGCGGATGGCGGGCGCGGAGATGCTGCACGTCCCCTACCGCAGCACCCCGCCGGCGATGACGGACGTGATGGGCGGCCGCGTCAGCTGCATGTTCGTCGACATCGCGGCCGGCCTGTCCAACGTGCAGGGCGGCAAGCTGCGCGTGCTGGCGATGAGCACCCGGGACCGCTCGGCGCTGATGCCCGACACGCCTTCCATGGCCGAGGCCGGCCTCGCGGGCTTCGACATCACTTCCTGGAACGGCGTGTTCGGCCCGGCGCGGCTGCCGCCCGAGGCGGTGAGCACACTAAACTCCGCCATCCGCGAGGCGATTAGCCGGCCGGAGGTGAAGCAGCGCTTCGCGTCCATCGGCTTCGAGGCCTTTTCCGGCCCGCCCGCCGAGCTGGACGGCTTCGTGCGCACCGAGCTGGTGAAGTGGCGCGAGCTGATCGAGGCAGCCGGGATCGAAAAGGAATGACCGCGCTCCAGGGCGTTCGCGTGCTGGACGCCAGCACGGTGGTGATGGGCCCCTACGCCACCCGGCTGCTGGCCGACCTCGGCGCCGAGGTGCTGAAGGTGGAGCCGCCGGAGGGCGACGTGATGCGCCGCGCGGGCCAGGGCGGGGCGATGTTCGCGCATCTGAACCGCGGCAAGCGCAGCGTGGCGCTGGACCTCAAGGCACCGGAAGGCCAGCATGCCTTCCGCGCGCTGGCCGTCGGCGCCGACGTGCTGGTGCACAACATGCGGCCCGAGGCGGCGGCGCGGCTCAGCCTGCGGCAACAGGACCTGGCGGGGCTGAACCCAGGGCTGGTGGTGGCCTGCGCCTATGGCTACGGCAGCGGCGGGCCTTATTCGGCCCGCCCGGCCTATGACGACCTGATCCAGGCCGCCAGCGGGCTGGCCGACACCACGGGCCGCGCCGGCGGCGGCGACCCGCGCTACGTGCCGCTGACGCTGGCCGACCGGGTGGTGGGCGCGCACCTCGCCTTCGCCATCGCGGCCGCCATCGCCTGCCGCGAGCGCACGGGCGTGGCGCAGCAGGTGGAGGTGCCGATGTTCGAAACCATGGCCGACATGGTGGCGGGCGACCACCTCGGCGGCCTCAGCTTCGGCCCGCCCGGGGGGGGCGGCCCCTACTACGCGCGCCTGATGTCGCCACAGCGCCGCCCCTACCGCTCGCGCGACGGCTGGATCGCGGTGCTGCTGTACAACGATGCGCATTGGCGCCGCTTCTTCGCGCTGGTGGGGCAGGAAGCGCTGCTGGCCGACCCGCGCCTGGCCACGCACGCGGCGCGGCAGGCCGACATCGACCACGCCTACGCACAGGTGGCCGCGGCGCTGGCGCACCGCGACACGGCCGAATGGCTGCAACTGCTGTCGGAGGCCGACATCCCGGCCGCCCCGGTCAACGACATCGCGGCACTGCGCGACGACCCGCACCTGCGGGCCACCGGCTTCTGGCGAGACGTGCCGATGCCGGACGGACGCACCCTGCACACCACCGCGCCGTTCGGCCGCTGGTCCGCGACGCCGCCGGCGCCGCCCGGCCCACCGCCCGCCTGGCCCGCGCCCGCCACGGCCGCCTGGGAGACCCGCTGATGGACTTTTCCCTGTCTGCCGACCAGGAGGCGCTGCGCGAGGCCATCGCGCGCATCTGCGCCGGCTTCGGCGACGAATACTGGCTGGCCCGCGACAAGGACGGCGCCTTTCCGCGCGAATTCTGCGCGGCGCTCGCCCGCGACGGCTGGCTCGGCATCTGCATCCCGGAGGAATACGGCGGCGCCGGGCTCGGCATCACCGAGGCAGCGATCATGATGCAGGCGATCGCGCAGTCCGGCGCCGGCATGACGGGCGCCTCCGCCGTACACATGAACATCTTCGGCCTGAACCCCGTGGTGGTATTCGGCACGGAGGCGCAGAAGCGCCGCATGCTGCCGCCGCTGGTGGCTGGCGAGGAACGGGCCTGCTTCGCCGTGACCGAGCCGAACGCCGGGCTCGACACCACGCAGCTCACCACGCGTGCCGAGAAGCGCGGCGACCGCTATCTCGTCAGTGGCCAGAAGATCTGGATCTCCACCGCGCAGGTGGCCGAGAAGGTGCTGCTGCTGGCGCGCACCACGCCGCTGGATCAGGTGAAGCGCCGCACCGACGGGCTCAGCCTGTTCTATACCACGCTGGACCGCAGCTGCGCCGACGTGCGCGAGATCGAGAAGATGGGCCGCAAGGCCGTCGATTCCAACGAGATCTTCTTTGACGGCATGGAGGTGCCGGAGGAGGACCGCATCGGCGAGGAGGGCCGCGGCTTCGAGTACATCCTGCACGGGCTGAACCCCGAGCGCATCCTGATCGCGGCGGAAGCCGTGGGGCTGGGGCTGGTGGCGCTGGAGCGCGCGACGGAATACGCCAAGTCCCGCCGCGTGTTCGGCCGCGCCATCGGGCAGAACCAGGCGATCCAGCATCCGCTGGCCGCCAACTGGATGGAGCTGCAGGCGGCGCGGCTGATGATCCTGCAAGCCGCGTGGCGCTACGACCAGGGCATGTCCTGCGGCGCGGAAGCGAATGCCGCGAAGTACCTGGCCGCCGAGGCCGGCTTCAAGGCCTGCCAGCAGGCGGTGATGACGCATGGCGGCTTCGGCTACGCCCGCGAATACCATGTCGAGCGCTTTCTGCGCGAGGTGATGATCCCCCGCATCGCGCCGGTCAGCCCGCAGCTCATCCTCTGCTTCATCGCGGAGAAGGTGCTGGGCCTGCCGAAATCCTATTAGTGTCGCTGTAAAAAGGAGGACCGGCATGCCCGGCCTGTGGTTCGAGGAGATGACCGAGGGCAGCGTGATCGACGCCGAATGGCGCCGCACGCTGACGGAGGCCGACAACACGCTGTTCTGCGGCATGACCATGAACGTGGCGCGGCTGCACCTGGATGCCGAATACATGAAGGACAGCGAGTTCGGCCGGCCGCTAATGAACTCGCTGTTCACGCTGGGGCTGATGATCGGCATGAGCGTGCACAACACCACCAACGGCACCGCCGTCGCCAACCTCGGCATGACCGACGTGCGCTTTCCCGCGCCGGCCTTCGCGGGCGACACCATCGGGGTGCGCACCACGGTGCTTGCCACGCGCGCCAGCAAGTCCCGCGCCGATGCCGGCATCGTGACGCTGCTGCACGAGGCCTTCAACCAGCGGGATGAGGTGGTGGCGCGCTGCGAGCGCGCCGTGCTGGTGCACCGCCGCCCGGCGGCGGCCGCGTGATGCGGCTGCGCAACCTGTTGTTCGCGCCGGGGGACGATGCCCGCAAGCGCGACAAGGCCCTGGCCGGCCCCGCCGATGCCGTGGTGCTGGATTTGGAGGATGCGGTCGGCCCCGACCGCAAGGACGCCGCGCGCGCCGAAGTGGCGGCGCTGCTGCCCGGCCGGGCCCGGCGGGAGGTGGTGGTGCGCGTCAACGGCCGCACCACGCCCTGGTATCTCGCGGACCTTGCCGCCGTGGTGCCCGGCGCGCCGGCGGCGGTGATGCTGCCGAAATGCACCGGCATGGCCGACATGGTGGCGCTGGACCACCACCTGGAAGCGCTGGAAGTGGCGGCCGGCCTGCCCCCCGGCGGCATCGGCGTGCTGGCGCTGGTGACCGAAACGGCGGCCTCGTTGACTGGGCTGGATTATCGCGGCGCGCCGCCCCGCCTGCGGGCCCTGTGCTTCGGGGCGGAAGACCTGTCGTCCGATCTCGGCATCCTGCCGCGCGACGAAGCCGGGGCCTTTGCGGCGCCGGTGCGCCAGGCGCGCGCCGCCACTCTGCTCGCTGCCGCCGCCGCCGGGCTGCCGGCGCTCGACACCCCTTTCCCCGACCCGCGCAACCCGGCGGGGCTGCAGCGGGAAGCGGCGGCGGCGGCGCGCGACGGCTTCGCGGGCAAGCTGTGCATCCATCCCGGCCAGCTGGCGGCGGTGGCCGCCGCCTTCACGCCGGATGCCGGGCGCGTGGCCTGGGCCCGCCGGGTGGTGGCGGGTTTCGACGCGCGGCCGGATGCCGGCGTCATCTCGCTGGACGGGCAGATGGTGGAACGGATGCACCTGCGGCTGGCCCGGCGCGTGCTGGATGCCGTGGCAGACCCGCGCGGTTTGACACCGCCGATCGCCACATCCTAGCATCGCCCTGCGATGTATCCGTATCGTTGAGCGATACACACACACCGAAAACAGGGTTAGGTGCGGACAATGTCTTCCGACGGTTCAGGCCAGGCCTCCGCGTCCGAACGGGCGCGCATCGCGGCGGCGGTGGATGCGGTGTTCGACGATCAGGTCCAGACCACGCTGCGCTTTTCCGCCATCCCCAGCACGCGCGGCGCCGAAGGCCCGGCGCAGGACATGATGGCCGACCTGCTCCGCGCCCGCGGCTACGAGGTGGACGACTGGGCGGTGCGCATGGCCGACCTGGACGGCATGCCGGACCTCGGCGTCATCGAGCATGATTTTTCCCGCGCGCGCAGCGTGGTCGGCACGCTGCGGCCCCGGCAGGACAGTGGACGTTCGCTGATCCTGCAGGGGCATTGCGATGTGGTGCCGGCTGGGCCGCTGGACATGTGGCGCACCCCGCCCTTCCAGCCCGAGGTGCGGGACGGCTGGATCCATGGGCGCGGCGCGGGCGACATGAAGGCCGGCACCATCGCGGCGCTGTATGCGGTGGATGCGTTGCGCGCCGCCGGCTTGGCGCTGCGCGGGCGGCTGCATTTCCAGTCGGTGATCGAGGAGGAAAGCACCGGCGTCGGCGCGCTGTCCACCTTGCAGCGCGGCTACCGGGCCGACGCGGCGCTGCTGCCCGAACCCACGGGGCGCCGCTTCACCAATGTCTGCGTGGGCGTGCTGTGGTTCCGCCTGCGGGTGCGCGGCGAGCCGGCGCACGTGGCCAGGGCCAGCGAGGGCTTCAACGCCATCAAGGCCGCCTACACCGTGATCCGGGCGCTGGAGGAGATGGAAGCCGCGTGGAACCGCCGCGCGGCGTCCGACCCGTATTACGGCGGCATGGCCAACCCGGTGAACTTCAGCCCGGGCATCATCCAGGGCGGCGACTGGGCATCCTCCGTGCCGGCATGGTGCGACGTGGACTGCCGCATCGCCGTGCTGCCGGGCTGGGACGTGGCGGCCTGCCAAAAGGAGATCGAGGCCACGGTCGCCGGCGCGGCCGCGGCCGATCCCAACCTGGCCGCCAACCCGCCGCGCGTGGCATGGTCCGGCTTTCTGTCGCATGGCTACGTGATGCAGGGCGGCGAACAGGCGCGCGCCCTGCTGGCCGGGGCGCATTCGGCCTTCGGGGGCGGCAGCCTGGAAGACCGCTACGGCACCGGGCTCAACGACGCGCGCTTTTACGATCGCTGCTTCGGCATTCCCGCCTTCTGCTACGGTCCCCTGGCGGAGCAGGTGCACGGCTTCAACGAGCGCGTGGAGCTGCAATCCATCCGTGACACCACCAAGACCATCGCCGCGTTCATCGCCGACTGGTGCGGCGTCGAGCCGGCCTGACCTCCTGTTGGCGGCGGGGCCTATGGCACCGCCTGCCGCAGCGAGAACACCGCCGCATACAACGCCGGCTCCGCCGCCCCGCCATCCAGCGCGGCGATGGCGGGCTGGTGGCGCGCCAGGGCGCCGCGCAACGCATCGGCCCCCGTGGCCTCGACCAGCAGCAGGCCGGCAAAGGCCGCATCCCCGCCGCGCAGGGCCTTTTCACCCGTGGGCACGCCGGAACCCTGCTGGTCGACCTCCAGCAGCCGCACGGCGCAGATGCGGTCCTCCGCCGCCAGCGCGTCCAGCAGCGCCGGCGCGGCAGCGGGCATCCGGTCCAGGCGCAGCGGCATGACCCAGGCACCGCCGCCGGTGCCGCGAACGTCGCGCACCCGGCCGCCGCCGCGGGCGAAGTTGCGCAGCAGCGGCATGACGCGCCGCGACCAGGGCGTCGGCGCGTTCAGCCGCGCCAGATAGGCGGCGCTGGTCAACACCCCGGGCGATGCCAGCTCGTAGACGATCAGAAAGCGGCACACCCCGGGCAGCGCGGCGCGAAACACCCGCACCGCCTGGAAGCCGGGGATGCCGAGGCGCTCGGCCGTGTGTTCGCGCGTCAGCCAGTGCAGGTAGTCGGTTTCCTGTTCCGGCGTCACGTCGCTCCAGATGGCCAGCATCGCGGGCGCGGTCATGCGGCGGACCTATTCCATCTTGATGTCGCGGCGGCGGATCAGGTCGCCCCAGCGCCGCGCCTCATCGGCCTGATAGGCGGGGAAAGCCTCGGCGCTGCCTGCGTAGATGTCGATCGCCGCGGCATCCAGCCGCGCCTTCACGTCGGGCATCGCCAGCACGTCGCGCGCCGCGTCGGACAGCTGGCGCACGATGCCGGGCGGCGTGCCGGCCGGGGCGAAGAAGCCGAAGTCGTTGGTGGCGCGATAGCCCGCCAGCCCGCATTCGGCCAGCGTCGGCACCTGCGGCATCTGCGGGCTGCGCGCCGCGCTGGTGACGGCCAGGGCCCGCAGGTCGCCGGACTGGATAAAGGGAATGGCCGTGACGGTGTCGATGAAGCCGAGATTGGCTTCGCGCCCCAGCACCGCCTGCACCTGCAAACCGCCCGAGCGATAGGCGACGTGCAGCATCTGCGTGCCCGACATGTCGAGCATCAGCTCCGGCGCCAGATGCGCGATGGTGCCGGCCCCGGCCGAGGCATAGGTCAGCTTGCCCGGCTGCGCCTTGGCGGCGGCGATCAGCTCCGCGTAGCTTTTGATGTCGCTCGAGGCGTGCACGCACACGAACATCGCGTTGCCGGCCAGCAGGCTGATCGGGGCGAAGCCCTTGTCGCTGTCGTAGGGCAGCTTCTCGAACAGAAAGGGCGCCAGCGCGAAGGTGCCGGTGGGCGACACCCCCAGCGTATAGCCATCCGGCCGCGCGCGGGCCACGGCGCCATGGCCCAGCGTGCCGCTGCCGCCGGCGCGGTTCTCCACCACGAAGTTGCCGGACAGCCGCGCGGACAGATGCTGCGCCAGCAGCCGCGCCACGAAGTCGGTGGAGCCCCCCGGCGCGAAGGGCACGATGATGGTCACGGCCCGGGCCGGATAAGCCGGCGCCTGCGCGCGGGCGGCGGCGGTACCGGCCAGCGGCAGGGCGCCGAGCCCCGCCAGAAGCGCGCGGCGGCGCAGCGGCGGGGCGCCGGTGGGGTCATCCTGCATCGGTGTTCTCCCTGGTTCTGGTTTTTGTTGTTCTGGATGGTGGCGGTCGGGATCAGCCGGTCAGCTCGCGCATCGCGCGCATGGCCGTGGCGTAGCCGCGGGCGCCCAGCCCCGCGATCACCGCCGTGGCGACGGTGGACACCAGCGAACGGTGGTACAGCGCGTCCCGCCGGTGGATGTTGGTGATGTGCAGCTCGATGATCGGCCGGTCGAACATCTTCAGCGCATCCAGCACCGGGATGGAGTTGAAGGTCAGCCCTGCCGGGTTGATGACGATGCCGGCGGCGTCGCCATCCGTCGCCTCGTGGATCCAGTCCACCAGCTGGCCTTCCCAGTTGGTTTGACGGAACACCATGGCGGTGTCGCCCGCGGCTTCGCGGCACATCACCTCGATCTCCGCCAGGGTGGTGTGGCCGTAGATGTCCGGCTCGCGCTTGCCCAGGCGGTTCAGGTTGGGACCGTTCAGCACATGGATCGGCCCGCTCAATGCCACGCCTCCCCGAAACCCCGGCGGCGTGCCGTGCTGTTGGACATGTTCTGCTGCCTCCCCCGGCCGATGCCTTCGGCCATCGGTCGGATGGTAATCAATTCGACCAAGAAATCAATAATCATCTGATGATCCGCACAAACTCGGATGTTTTACGTGGTGGCCGGCATGCGTCATGCTGCCGGCGAGAAACGGCGAGCAGGCGTGGCCAGGAGCGGTGCGGTGGACAAGGAAGGCGTGACCATCGGCGAGGCGGCCTACCAGCGCATCCGCGCCGACATCGTGTTCGGCCGCCTGGCGCCGGGGCAGAAGCTCGGCCTGGACCGCATGCGGGAAACCTATGGCGCCGGCGTCAGCACGCTGCGCGAGCTGCTCAGCCGTCTCGCCTCGGAAGGGCTGATCCTGGCCGAGGGGCAAAAGGGCTTCGAGGTCGCGCCCGTGTCCGACGCCGACTTCCAGGAGGTCACGGCGCTGCGGCTGCTGCTGGAGGCGCATGCGATGGAACAGTCCTTCGCCGCCGGCGGGCTGGACTGGGAAGGCGGCGTGGTGGCCGCGCACCACAAGCTGGCCGCCCTGGAACGCCGCCTGCTGGCGAACGAGGCGGTCGATGTGGAAAGCTGGAAGCGCTACGACTGGGAGTTCCACCGCGCGCTGATCGCCGCCTGCGGCTCGCGGCTGCTGTTGCAGGCCCACGCGGCCATCTACGATCGTTTCCTGCGCTACCAGATGGTCGCCGTGGTGTTCCGTGGCCAGCCGGCGGCCGACGAGCACCGCCAGTTGCTGGACAGCGCGCTGAGCCGCGACAGCGCGGCCGCGCGGCAAGCGCTGGCGGCCCATCTGGGCAACTGCGTGCGGCATGTGCTGGGCAGCGGTGCCCTGGCACGGTTCGGCGGCGCCGCCGAACCCGTGGCGGCTGCCCCCTCCCCCGCGCAGCGCGGCGAGGGCGCCGTGCACAAGCCGTCCCGCCGGGGGCGGCCAACTGGTCGAACGTGATCTGGGGGAGAAAGGCCACCGAACGGCGGCGGGTGCCCTGGCCGGGCGGATCTTGGAGCGGGCGATGGGAATTGAACCCACGACATTCAGCTTGGGAAGCTGACGTTCTACCTCTGAACTACGCCCGCGCCGGAACACTCTTACCCCGGCCTTGTGCCCCTCGCAAGCCGGGCGTAAGGTCAGCCCGGTCCTCTTGCGAGGGCTGCTCGCGATTTGTCCGGCCAGCTTGCGGCGAGCCTAAATAACCGCGCTAAACGGCTGTTGCGGGGGCGGCGCGCGCGCGGTCCCGCACGACCGGGCCGGGTCCGACAGCCCCGAGAGTTGCCCGCCCCATGGCCAAGCCCCCCTCCGACCGTACGCTTCGTCCCGCGACCCAGCTGGTCCGCGGCGGGCTGATGCGCAGCAACCTCGATGAAACCTCCGAGGCGCTCTACCTCACCTCCGGCTTCGTCTACGACAGCGCGCAGCAGGCCGAGCAGACCTTCACCGGCGAGGTGGAGCACTGGCAGTATTCCCGCTTCGGCAACCCCACCATCGCCATGCTGGAAGCCCGCCTGGCCGCGCTGGAAGGCGCCGAGGCCTGCCGCGCCACGGCCACCGGCATGGCCGCCGTCAGCTCGGCCATGCTGGCGCACCTTAAGACCGGCGACCGCGTGGTGGCCAGCCGCGCCCTGTTCGGCTCCTGCCACTGGATCGTCTCCACCCTGCTGCCGCGCTATGGCATCGAGACCGAGTTCGTCGACGGCGGCGACCTGGAACAGTGGAAGGCCGCCTTCCGCCGCCCCTGCAACCTCGTGCTGCTGGAAACCCCGTCCAACCCGATGCTGGAGCTGGTGGACCTGGCCGCCGTGTGCGAGCTGGCGCACGAGGCCGGCGCCATCGTGGTGGTGGACAACGTCTTCGCGACGCCGCTGCTGCAGCGGCCCATGAAGTTCGGCGCCGACGTGGTGGTGTATTCCGCGACCAAGCACTTCGACGGCCAGGGCCGCGTGCTGGGCGGCGCCGTGCTCGGCAGCAAGAAGTGGATCGAGGAGGTTTTGCAGCCCTTCACCCGCAACACCGGCCCGGCGATCTCGGCCTTCAATGCCTGGGTGATCCTGAAGGGGCTGGAAACGCTGCACCTGCGCGTGCCCGCCATGTGCCGCAGCGCCGCCGCCATCGCGCAGATGCTGGAAGAGCGCGCGGAGGTGGAGCGCGTGCATTACCCCTATCTCGCCAGCCACCCGCAATACGCCCTGGCCAAGCAGCAGATGTCCGCCGGCGGCACGCTGGTGACCTTCGACATCAAGGGCGGCAAGGACGCGACGTTCCGGTTCCTGGACGCGCTGCGCGTGATCGACATCTCCAACAACCTTGGCGACAGCAAGAGCCTGGTTACCCACCCCGCCACCACCACCCACATGCGCGTGGCACCGGAGGAGCGGGCGAAGCTCGGCATCTCGGAGGGTTCGGTGCGGCTGTCGGTCGGGCTGGAGGACGTGGAGGACCTGATCGAGGACATCTCCATCGCGCTCGACGCCGCCGCCGGCAGCGCGGCCCCGCGCGGCAAGCCCGCGGCGCCGGCCGCCAAGCCCGCCGCCGCCCCCGCGAAGTCCCGCGCCAAGGGCCGCCCCGACCCCGCCGCGCCGGCGGAGCCGCCGGTCGCGCCGAAGCCGCCCAAGGCCCCTGCCAGCCAGAAGCCGGCCAAGCTTCCGGCGGCGAAGCCGGCCCCTGCCCCCGAAGGGGACCTGTTCCAGGAGCCGGTTGCTTCCAAGCGCCGCCGCAAGGAGTAGAAGGTCTGGGGGGAAGGAATTCCCCCCACCCTTTCTGGCGGAGCCGGAAGCCGGCTGTCCTGTTCAAAGACCGATGCCACGGCCACCCCGGGCAAACAGTTCAAAAGGGGGCTCGGGGGCGGTTCGCTCCCCCGGCCCTTCAATCCGCATATTGCCCCGCATCGGTGATGATCGGCCGCCAGCGCGCCACCTCCTCCGCCAGAAAGCGGCGGTGATAGGCGGGCGTCGCGCGCTCGGCGCTGGCGGGCTGCGTGACGAGCTCGCCGAAGCGCGCCAGCAGCCGTTCCTCCTTCAACGCGGCGCGGATGGCGGCGGACAGCCGCTCCTGCACCTCCGGCGGCGTGCCGGCGGGGGCGTAAAGGCCGTGCCAGGTGCTCATCGCCAGGGCCGGCACGCCGGCCTCCGCCGTGGTCGGCAGATCCAGGCCGGGCACGCGGGCCGGCAGCGTTTCGGCATAAGCCCTGACGCGGCCGTCGCGGATGAAGGGCGCGGTGTTGGTGGCCTGGTCGCAGAAGATGTCGATGCGGCCCGCCATCATGTCGGTGATGGCGGGCGCGCTGCCGCGGAACACCACGGTGGTCAGCGCTGTGCCCGCCGCGCGCTGCAGCAGCATGCCGCACAGCTGGTTGGCACCGCCCAGCCCGGAATGCGCCAGGGTCAGCCTGTCGCCCTGCTGGCGGATGGCGGCCATGACGCCGGCCAGGTCCGTGGCCGGGAAGTCCGGCCGCGCCACCACGGTCATCGCGGCATCGGACACCAGGCCGAGCGGCGCGAAGCTGCCTTCCACGTCATAGGGCAGCTTGCGGTACAGCGTGGCGGTGGTGGCATGGCCGATGTGGTGCATCAGCAGCGTGGTGCCATCCGGCCGGGCCTGCGCCACGCGCTGTGCCGCGATGGTGCCACCCGCGCCGGTGACGTTTTCCACCACCACGGGAACGCCGAGGTCGCGGCCCATGCCGTCGGCCATCAGGCGGCTGATGACGTCGGTGGGGCCGCCGGCTGCGAAGGGCACGGTGATGGTGATGGCGCGGCTGGGGAAGTCCTGGGCCAGGGCGGGCACCGCCAGCAGCGCCGCGCCGGCGGCCAGCCCCAGCTGCCGGAGCAGGGTGCGACGTGTCGTCATGGGCGTATCCTCCTGTGGGCGCGGCGGTTGATCCGCCGTCGCCAAGCTCAGACGTTGGCGCTGTGGATGGCGTCGCAGACGGCCTCCGTCACCTCGCGCGTGGTGGCGCGGCCGCCGAGGTCGGGCGTCAGCACGCCGGCGGCCGTCACGCGTTCCACCGCCGCCATCAGCCGCGTTGCCGCGTCCGGCTCGCCCAGGTGCTCCAGCATCTGCGCTGCGGTCCAGAAGGTGGCGACGGGGTTGGCGATGCCCTTGCCCGCGATGTCGAAGGCCGAGCCGTGGATCGGCTCGAACATCGAGGGGTAGCGACGCTCCGGGTCCACGTTGCCGGTGGGCGCCACGCCCAGGCTGCCGGCCAGCGCGGCGGCGAGGTCGGACAGGATGTCGGCGTGCAGGTTCGTGGCGACGATGGTGTCGAGGCTCTGCGGCTTCAGCACCATGCGCATGGTCATCGCGTCCACCAGCATCTTGTCCCAGGTGACGTCGGGGAATTCCTTGGCCACCTCGGCCGCGATCTCGTCCCACATCACCATGCCGAAGCGCTGGGCGTTGGACTTGGTGACGACGGTGAGGAACTTGCGCGGCCGCGCCTGGGCCAGGCGAAAGGCGTAGCGCATGATGCGCGTGACGCCGACGCGGGTGAAGATCGCGACCTCGGTCGCCACTTCCTCCGGCAGTCCCTTGTGGGCGCGGCCACCGTGGCCGGCATACTCGCCCTCGGAGTTTTCCCGCACGATCACCCAGTCCAGGTCCCCCGGCCCGACGCCGGCCAGCGGCGAGGTGACGCCGGGCAGGATCTTGGTGGGGCGGACGTTGGCATACTGGTCGAAGCCCTGGCAGATCGGCAGCCGCAGGCCCCAGAGCGTCACGTGGTCCGGCACGTCCGGCGCGCCGACGGCGCCGAAATAGATCGCGTCAAACGCCTTCAGCGTGTCCAGCCCGTCGGCCGGCATCATCACGCCGTGCTGCTTGTAGTAGTCCGACCCCCAGGGGAACTCTTGGACGCGAAGCCGGAACGTGCCCATCCGCCGCTCCAGCACGGACAGCGCCTGCAACCCGGCGGCGATCACCTCGGGCCCGATGCCGTCGGCGGGAATGGCGGCGATGTTGTATTCGCGCATGGGGTGGCGTTCCTCCTGTTTCGTTGTTGTCCACCCGCCGCGCCGCGCGCGGCCGGCGGTTCAGCCATCGCCGATGCTGGCAGCGATCTCCACCGCGGTCGGCAGCGCCTCGGCCAGCGCGTCCGGCAGCGCCGCGCCCACCGTGCGGTATTCCGCGACGCCGATCGGGCTGCCGATGCCGCGCAGCGCGTATTCCACCACCAGCCGGTTGTGTTCCCGGCACAGGATCAGCCCGATGCTCGGCGCGTCGCCCGGCTCGCGCTCGGTCTCGTCCAGCGCCGCGAGGTAGAAGTTCATCTTGCCGGCGTATTCCGGGCGGAACGCGCCGATCTTCAGGTCCACCGCCACCAGGCAGCGCAGCCGGCGGTGAAAGAACAGCAGGTCCACGAAGTATTCCTGGCCCCCCACCTCAAGCCGGTGCTGGCTGCCGCAGAAGGCGAAGCCCTTGCCCATCTCCAGCAGGAAGTCGCGCACCCGCTCCAGCAGCGCGGCTTCCAGCACCCGCTCGTTCGCATCCGGCGGCAGGGCCAGGAAGCCGAACTGGTAGGGGTCCTTCAGCACCTGCCGGGCGAGGTCGGATTGCGCCGGCGGCAGCGTCCGGTCGAAATTGGTCACCGCCTGCCCCTGCCGCCCGGCCAGCCCGCTGCCGATCTGCTGCGCCAGGACGGCCCGGCTCCAGCCCTGTTCCAGCGCCGCGCGGGCGTACCATTGCCGCGTTTCCGGGTCCTTCACGCGGGTGATCAGGTCGATGTTCTGGCCCCAGGGCAATCGTCCAACAAGCTGTTGGACGACCGCCTCGTCCGGCCAGGCCTCGGCGAAGGCGCGCATGTACAGGAGGTTGGCGCGGGAAAACCCCGTCAGTTCCGGAAACTCGCGCTTCAGGTCGGCGGCCAGCCGCTCCACCACCTTGGTGCCCCAGCCCTGCGCCGCCTGCCGCTCCAGGATGTCCCGCCCGATGCGCCAGTAGAGTGCGATCAGCTCCGCGTTCACCGCCATGGCCGCCCGCAGCCGCGCGGCGCGGATGCGGGCCTTCAGGCTGCCCAGCCAGCCCGCGTAATCCGCCGGCAGGCCCGGCTCAGACGTGCTGACCGCCATTGATGTGGATCTCGGCGCCATTGATATAGGAGGAGCGGGAGGAACACAGGAACAGGATGGTTTCCGCCACCTCGGCGGGGTCGCCCAGCCGGCGCAGCGGGATCTGCCGTTCGATGATGTCCTCCGTGCCGGGGGACAGGATGGCGGTGTCGATCTCGCCGGGGGCGATCGCGTTCACCCGGATGCCGTGGGCGCCGAACTCATGCGCCATCTCCCGCGTCAGCGCTGCCAGCGCCGCCTTGGAGCAGGCATAGGCGACCCCGGCGAAGGGGTGCACGCGGGAGCCGACGATGGAGGTGACGTTGACGATCGTCCCCTGCCCCGCCTTCAGCGCGTCGAACAACCCGCGCGCCAGCATGGCAGTGGAAAACAGGTTGACGTTGAACACCGTTTCCCAGGTCGCCGCCTCGGTTTGCAGCAGCCCCATGCGGCCGCCGCCGGCGACCTTGGGCGAGATCCCGGCGTTGTTGACCAGCGCGTGCAGCCGGCCGTCCGGCAGGCGCCGCCGCACCTCGGCCACCAGCGGCGCGATGGCGGCGGGGTCGGCCAGATCCGCCTGCAGGTGGCTGTCCCGCGCCTCGGGCCACAGGCATTCCTCCGCGAAGGGCTGCCGGGACACGGTCAGGATGCGCCAGCCTTCCGCCTTGAAGCGCTTGACGGTGGCATGGCCGATGCCGCGGCTGGCGCCGGTCAACAGCATGATGGGGCGGGCATCGGCGGCGCGCGTTTCGGGCAATGCACCCTCCCTCCGGTCTGGCATTAGCCTAGCGCAGACGGCGCCGGGCGTCGCCCCCTCCCTGCCCCGAGCATCCACGCAAACTCTGGGCCCCTTCGCGGCTTATGCCAGGGCATCAAGGAGGCTTCCCATGCAGTGCAGGCTGGACGGACAGGTGGCGGTTGTGACGGGCGGCAGCTCGGGCCTCGGGCGCGGCATCGCCCTGCTTTTCGCGGAGGCCGGCGCCAGCGTGGTGGTGAACTACCATTCCGGCGCCGAGGCGGCGGCCGAGGTGGTGCGGCAGATCGAGGCGGCGGGCGGCCGCGCCATCGCCGTGGGGGCCGACGTGTCGCAGCAGGCGGAGGTGGACGCCATGTTCGGCCGGGCGATCGAGGCCTTTGGCGGCGTGGACGTGGTGGTGGCCAATTCCGGCATCCAGAAGGACGCCGCCGTGGCCGACATGACGCTGGACCAGTGGCGGCAGGTGATCGACACCAACCTGACCGGGCAGTTCCTGTGCGCCCAGGCGGCGGTGCGCCAGTTCCGCCGGCAGGGCGAGCGGGGCGCGTCCCGCGCCCTGGGCAAGATCGTGCACATGAGCTCGGTCCACGAGGTCATCCCCTGGGCCGGCCACGTCAACTACGCCGCATCCAAGGGCGGCGTGATGATGCTGATGAAGACCCTGGCGCAGGAGGTGGCGCCCGAGCGCATCCGCGTCAATTCCATCGCCCCCGGCGCCATCCGCACCAACATCAACAAGGCGGCGACCGAGGGTGCGGCGGCGGAGCAGCTGCTCAAGCTGATCCCCTACAAGCGGATCGGCGCGGCGGAGGACGTGGCGCGCGCCGCGCTGTTCCTGGCCAGCGACATGGCCGACTACATCACCGGCGCCACCCTGTTCGTGGACGGCGGCATGACCCTGTACCCCGGCTTCGAAGACAATGGCTGACCGCCCCGGCGAGGCGATCCCCCGGCCGATCGAGGCACATGCCGCGATCGGCGACATGCGCAGCCTGGCGCTGGTGGCGACCGACGGCACCATCGACTTCCTGTGCTGGCCGCGTTTCGACAGCCCGAGCATCTTCGCCGCGCTGCTCGACCCGGCCAAGGGGGGCCACTTCGCCCTGGCGCCGGACATCGCGGATGCCCGCACCGTGCAGATGTACCTGCCCGACACCAACATCGTCCTGACCCGCTGGCTGGGCGAGGGTGGCAGCGCCGAGCTGATGGACTTCATGCCGGCGACGCCGGATGACTGCGCCGGCGGCCCGCGCATCATCCGCCGCATCCGCGCCACGCGCGGGCGCGTCACCTTCCGGCTGGATTGCCGGCCGCGCTTCGACTACGCCCGCGCCGCGCCGCAGGCCGAGCCCGGCAACGGCCGCGGCTGGCTGCGAGGCACGGACGGCACCACGCTGCGCCTGTCCGCGCCCGCCCGGCTGCGTGCCGAGGACGGCGCCCTGCTGTGCGAGATCACGCTGGACGAGGGCCAGCAGGCCGACATCGTGCTGGACAACGGCGAGGGCACGGCGCCCGACACCGCCGGCGTGAACGGGCTGCTGCAACGCACCGCCGGCTACTGGCATGCTTGGGCGCGGCATTCCACCTACAAGGGCCGCTGGCGCGAAACGGTGATGCGCTCCGCCCTGGTGCTGAAGCTGCTGACCTCGCGCGAGCATGGCTCGGTTCTGGCCGCGGCCACCTTCGGCCTGCCTGAGGCCCCGGGCGGCGAGCGCAACTGGGACTACCGCGCCACTTGGGTGCGCGACGCCTCCTTCACCGTCTACGCGCTGATGCGCCTCGGCTACCGCAAGGAAGCGGAAGCCTTCAACCGCTGGATCGACGGCCGCGTGCAGGACGCCGACACCGGCGGGCGCCTGCGCATCATGTACGGGCTGGACGGCAGCACCGATCTGAAGGAACAGAACCTCGACCACCTGTCCGGCTACGGCGGCGCGCGCCCCGTTCGCATCGGCAACGAGGCCTTCGAGCAGGATCAGCTCGACATCTACGGCGAGCTGCTGGATTCCGTGTATCTCAGCAACAAGTACGGCCACGCCATCTCGCACGACGACTGGAACGGCGTGCGCCACATTGTCGACCATGTCTGCGAAACCTGGGACAGCGAGGACGCGGGCATCTGGGAGGTGCGCGGCAACCCGCGCCACTACCTGCATTCGCGGGTCATGTGCTGGGTGGCGGTGGACCGCGCCATCCGCCTGGCCAGCAAACGTTCCCTCGCCGCGCCGTTCGAGCGCTGGATCGCCACGCGCAACGCCATCCACGACGACATCTGGGCGAACTTCTGGGATGACGAGCGCGGCCACTTCGTGCGCAGCAAGGGCGAGCGGGTGCTGGACGGCGCCATGCTGATGATGCCGCTGGTGCGCTTCGTCAGCGCGACCGACCCGCGCTGGCTGGCGACGCTGGATGCCATCTCCGCCACGCTGGGTGACGACGGCATGATCTACCGCTATCGCGTCGAGGACGGGCTGCCGGGCGAGGAAGGCTCTTTCGCCGCCTGTTCGTTCTGGTACGCCGAATGCCTGGCCCGTGCCGGCCGCACGGAGCAGGCCCGCTTCGTGTTCGAGAAGCTGATCGCCTACGGCAACCACGTCGGCCTGTACGCCGAGGAGTTCAGCAAGCGCGGCACCTTTCTCGGCAATTTCCCGCAGGCCTTCACGCATCTCGCGCTGATCAGCGCCGCCGTCTACCTGGACCGCGAGGTCAGCGGCCACCAGGACGCGGAGTGGCGGCCCTAGCCGCCCTTGCGCTTGGCGGGCGGCAGCAGTTCTGGCAGCCGGTCCACCAGGGCGTGCACCATGTCCTCGGGGATCGAGGTGGCGAAGCGGAACATCCACTGGCCGCCGTTGCGCGTCAGCGTGCCGATGCGCTGCCCGTCATGCACCACGTGGCGGCGCTCCGGCACGGCGCGCGCCGCGCCGCGCCGCAGGTCGCGCCCCTCGGCGGCCCGCATCATGGCGTCCACCTGGTCGTCCGGGTCCGGGTCGCTTTGCGCGTCCAGCGCGTCGGTAATGCGCCGCAGCGCCAGCGGGTCGGCTTCCAGCGCCTCCATCACTCGGCGCGCCCGCAGCATGGCCAGCCGGCGCGGGTCGCGCAGCCGTTCCATGATCTCCGCCGGAAAGCGGGCCAGGCGCAGGTAAAGGCTCAGCGTCGAGGGATCGAGGCCGAACTGCGCCGCGACCTCCTTGGCCTGCAGGTTCAGCCGCCCCTTCACCTCCGCGAACCAGCGGGCGCGTTCCAACGCCGAGATATCCTCGCGCCGCTCGTTCTCGGAGAACTGGATGCGCAGCATGGCCGCGTCGTCCAGCGGCCGCACGCGCGCCAGCACGCTGCGTTCCAGCACGCGGCAGGCTTCCAGGCGCCGGCGGCCGGCCGCGATCTCGAAGCGCCCTTCCCCGGCGCGGCGCAGCGTCACCGGGTCGTTCTGCCCGTTGGCGCGGATATCCTCCAGCAGCGCGGTGAACTCCGCGCCCGCGAAGGCAGAGCGCATGCGGTCGCGCGGCAACTGGTCGCCGATCAAGGCGGGCGACAGGAACAGGAATTCGTCCGCGTCCTCGCCCGCGCGCGCGGCGATGCTGCGGGCCTGGGCCAGCTGCTGGGCCAATCCGTCGCCGCGCTCCCCGGCCTGGGCGAGGTCGCGTTCCAGCCGCTGGATGCGCTCGCGCAGGCCTTCCGTCACCGCGCCCAGCGCGGCGGCGGGGCGGTGCTGCGCCGCCACGGGGGCCGCCGCCGGGGCCGGATCGCCGCCGCGCTCGCGTAGCGCCTGCGCCAGTTGGCCAAAGCGGGCTGAAGGGCTCTTGCTCATCGTGCGGTATCCTTGGCGCGCGGCTCGGCGGCGGGCAGGCGGCGGCCCCAGAACCGCAGCACCTCGCGCTCGATCAGCCGGTTCACGGCGTTGGTGCTGGCCAGGGCCCGTTGAAAGGCGGCGCGGTCGGACGATGGCTCGTATTCGTAGAGCGTTTCCTTGCCGAGGCCCGCGGTGCCGATGATGCGCGAATGCAGGAACGGCCGCCCCAGCACCATGTCGCCGAAGCGCTCCCGCGCCAGGGCGAGCAGCGCCTCCTGGCTGCGGTCCGTGGGGTCGAAGGCCGTGATCAGGATGCGCGCGAAGGCGAGCGGCAACGGCGTGCCGAAGGCCTGCGCGAACTCGGCGGCATAACCCGCGAGATGGGCGAAGTATTCGCCGGTGGAGGCGAGGTCGGTCATGCTGGCGCGGGTCGGCACCACGATGCCGCTGGCCGCGTGCAGCGCCGCCGTCATCAGCATGTTCACGTCGGGCCGCGTATCGACCACCACCACGTCGTAGCGATCCGGCACCTGCCGCAGAAAGGCGCTGAATTCCTCGAAATACAGGGGTTCCTCGGCTTGGCCGGCAGTGGCGCGGCGGGTCAGGCTTTCCTCGGCGGCGGCGAGGGCGGCACCGGCGGGCACGATGTCGATGGTTGGCCAATAGGTTCGCCGGCACAAGACTGCTGCATCGAATGTCGCCGACCGGCCTTCGTCGCGCGCGGTGGTCCAGGCCGCGAAGCAGGCGTCCGGCCCGGCTTCACGGGACGGATCGAAACCGAACTGCGCTGTGGCGCTGCCCTGGCTGTCGAGGTCCACCAGCAGCACCCGGTAGCCGGCCAGCGCCATGTACTGCGCGAAGTGCACGCTGCTGGTGGTCTTGGCCGAGCCACCCTTGAAGTTAGTGAACACCACCGTCGCCAACGCCTCGCGCCCCGGCTTGCGGCGCAGCGGCATGTCTGCGGACGGAAGGGTGCGGCTGCGCAGGCGTTCCAGTTGCGCGAAGCTGAAGCGCCCGCGGGGGCCGGCTGGCGCCTCCGCCAGGCGTTGCGCCGCGCGGGCCTTCAGCTCAGGCAAGGTCAGTCCCAGAAGCAGGGCACATTCGGCGGGCGTGAAGCCACGTAGCGTCTTGCGCAGCTCCGGCGCGTTCTCGACCTCGATCGCCACCTGCTGGGCGGCGCGCAGCACTTCGGCGACGTTGCGGAACGCCGCGACCTGATCCACCATCTCCACTCCCCAGGCAGCCCCCTCGCGGTGTGGCCCCTGTGGGTAA